>DATDFJ010000281.1:0-10433 GCA_036522675.1 Chthoniobacterales bacterium
CGGGGATTTCTTTCATGCCTGCTTCGCCCAATGGCAGCACCATGTGGGCGATGGACGACCAGATGAACATTGCGACTCCGCCGAGGACGCCAGCGATGAGAATTCTCATGACCATCAAGAATGATGGATCGACAATGGGCGCGAAAGGAAAAACTAGACGGCGTTGAACGACGCCCGGTGATGCCGATGGGTCGCCGCAACTATCGCAAACGCACGGCCTTACTGACCGAGGTAGCGCGCCATGGCCATGTCAGGAAAGCTGTTCGGAATCGCGGTGAAGCCAACGGCGACGATGTTGCCGTCGGG
This sequence comes from Chthoniobacterales bacterium, assembly GCA_036522675.1. Taxonomy (GTDB): domain Bacteria; phylum Verrucomicrobiota; class Verrucomicrobiia; order Chthoniobacterales; family UBA10450; genus AV17. The sequence goes on from DATDFJ010000281.1 coordinate 307, forward strand.
CTGAAGCGCGGCGCCGCTTGCGCCGTCGTTCAATGGGCCGAAGGACGTCCGCGTTGTCCCGCGCTTGCCAAACATGCGGTCGAGCGAGCCGTTTGTGTTCAGTCGCGCCAGCAAAAAGTCGTCCTCGGACGACTCGCCGTTGGAAGCCCCGACGGTGAGGATTTTGCCGTCGCTTTGGATGAGAACCTGATAGGCGCCTTGGAGGAAGTTGCCAAAATCGACGGTGGTTTTGCCCGTCGTGCGAAAACTCGTGTCGAGAGTCCCATTGCTGTTAAAGCGCGCAACACCAAAAAATTGGTTCGTGCCGCCATTGAGCGTCGCAGTTCCGGCGGCGACGATCTTGCCGTCGCTCTGCAGTGCCGCGCTGTAGGCGATGTCGAGGTTGTGGTCGCCGAAATCGGTGGTGACTTTGCCGGAAGTGCCGAAGCTGGTATCGAGCGTGCCGTTCGACAGATAGCGTGCCGCGGCGAAATCGTAGTAATTCGCGGTGCTGTTCGCTGAGCCGACGACGACGATTTTTCCGTCGGACTGAAGCAAGACGGAGTAAGCGTCGTCTTCGTGGCCGCTAAAATCAGTCGTCACCTGGCCGCCTGTCCCGAAACTGGTATCGGGAGACCCGTCCGGATTGTAACGCGCCAGCGCGAAGTCGGTATCGGACTGGTCGCCGGGATTGAAATTGGCATAGTAGGTGCCGGCGGCGATAATTTTGCCATCCGACTGCAAGGCCACAGCAAAGGCGTAGCTGCCGGCGGGGAAATTGGTCTCGACAATCCCCCCGTTACCGAAACTTGTGTCCAGAGATCCATTCGAGTTATAGCGCACGATTTCGAAGTTCCCGGCAAAAGTGAAAAATGGAAAAGCGCCGCCGGCGACGACGATTTTACCGTCGGCCTGGACGACCACGGACGACGCCACGGCCGCGAGGCCGGGAAAATCTGTGGTGACGCGCCCGTTCACGCCGAAAGTGTTGTCCAGAGTGCCGTTTGCGTTGTAGCGGACGACCGCGAAATCTTCGTTTGAATAGTCGTTGTTCGCATAGGTCTGGCCCACAACAATAATTTTGCCATCGGCCTGCAACGCAACCGCATTGGCGAGGTCGGAGGTCTGGCTGAAATCGGTCGTCACTTTCCCTCGGGTGCCAAATGCCGGATCCAGTCGACCAGCGGCCGCCTCCGCCGCTCCCGTGCTCGCGATGAACGCGAGCACGGTCACCGCGACGACGATGCTGGGGCGGCGACTCAGCAATCGACGCACGCGGGAAGAGCGCGGCAGGGCTGCTACCCGGCAGTTGCCGGAAAAATTCTTGTCAGCTCGAATCAGTTTTGCGGTTTTCATGTCAGTCCCGGTTCTTGGCTTTGGTGGTAAAGCAAAAGGCATCTTCCGCCAGCCCTTCGCAAATGAACTTTGGTAACGGAGTTGTTACCTGGCGGGGCACAGTTTGTCGGCGGTTTATAGATGCTTCTTCACGAATGCGCGGCCAGAATGCGACTTGAGATAACGCTCGAGTTCGGCGGCACGTGCGGCGTCGGCGAGCTTGCCGGGGCATCGCTCGCCACGTTCGCGTGGTGAAGCGGAAAGGTCCGGCTTCGCCTCTGGCTACACCGCGACAGCCCCGAAAGCTTTCGGGGCTGGAGGCGAGGGGAGTTGAACCCCTGTCCTCGTCGCCTTCGACGCATGCATCTACATGTTTAGCCGGCGTTAATTTCTGAGGAGCCAACGTCGCACCGGCGCGCTGCCAGCTCCCGAGCGTCCACGATTGTCGATCTTGCGAACCGGGCGCGGTCGCCCCGCCGGTTCGCCAGCCTGCTGTCCACGTTTTCGCCGTTAGCAGGCGTCACTGCGAAAACGTCACGGTCAATTAAGCCGCGAGAGCGAGACCTTCGTTGTCTGCGTTTATTTTGTTGGTCCGGTTTTTAACGAGGCCAACGAACCATCCTCGACATGCCGCCTGCGCTCCCAACGATGAGTCGAAGCCAGTGCGCCCCCTTGTTTTTTGGAGGCCAAAAGATAGCGGCCGCGATGGCGCTTTGCAAATGGTCGCGGGCCACGCTGGACGCCAACGCCTCGCCGTTTCAAGATTGAAGAATGCTCCGGCCGCGATGGAATTTGAGCAGCCGCGCTCGCGCGCTGTCAGGCGCGGACATGTTCGTCATTTCCATTCCGAAAAGCGGGCGCACGTGGTTGCGGACATTTTTTTGCGCCTACTTTTGCAAGCTGCGCGGCCACGAATTCACCCTGCAACCGGAGCGATACGGGGACCCGGCGATTCCGCGCATTGTTTATTCGCACGACCGGTTCGAACATCGGACAAAGGGCGACCGGTGGGACCGGCTGCGCGGGAAATATCTCGTCCCGCGAAAGGAACTGCGTCGGGCACCAGTTGTCCTGCTCGCGCGCGATCCGCGCGACACTTTCGTTTCGCTTTATCTTCAGGTCACACGGCGCGATCCCGGAACGCGCGAGCAATTCGGCTCCAGCAGCATCAGTGAACTATTGCGCGATGCACGATTTGGCATCGGCGCGATCGTTGCGACAATGAACGATTGGCTGGATGAGTTTTCCGGATGGCGCGACTTTCTTCTCGTGCGCTATGAGTCGTTGCGCGCCGCGCCGGGCGAACAATTTCGCACCTTGCTCGCGCGCCTGGACGAAGTCGCGCCGAACCTGTCGATCTTGCAGGAGGCGCTCGAGTTCTCTGAGTTTGAAAACATGCGCCAGCTCGAGGCCGCCGGCGCATTCGATTCCAAAATCTTACAGGCGCGCGACCTGTCCGATCCTGAGTCGTTCAAGGTGCGGCGCGGCAAGATCGGCGGGTACAAGGATTATCTCGCCGCTGAAGATCGCCAATATGCCGGCGGCATCTTGAGCCGCCTCGATACGCGATTCGGATACGATGGCGCTTGATCCGTTCAGGATTGCCAGCGCGCGGCCGCCTGATACTCTGGCGGAACGCGACGTGCTCGCTGAAACATGAGCGCGCGCGACTCCATGGCAGAAGAGAAGCCAACCGATCCCAGTCTGTCTGCGGCGGAGCTGGAGATGCTCTATCGCGGCATCCTCGACAACGCGCTCGATTGCATCATCACGATGGATGCGAATGGGCGCGTGCTCGAATTTAATCCAGCCGCCGAGCGGATTTTCGGCTACACGCGCGAAGAAGCAATCGGGGCCGAACTAGCCGAGCTGATCATTCCGGCGCGAATGCGCGAGCAACATCGGCGTGGTCTGGCGCGTTTTCTCGAGACCGGGGAAGGGCCGGTGATTGGCAAACGCATCGAGATCGACGGGTTGCGCAAGGATGGATCGGAAATTTGCGTGGAACTGGCCATCACCGCGCTCAAGATCGACAGTTCACCTGTCTTTACCGCTTATCTGCGCGATATCAGCGATCGCCGGCGCGCGGAAGGAGAACGCGAAAAGTTCGTCGCGTTGGTCGAGCAAACCGACGATTTCATCGGCATGGGCAGCCTCGATGGAAACATCATTTATGTTAATCGCGCTGGTTGCCGGCTGGTTGGGCTCGATCCGGCAAAGGCTCCGGGCACACCCATCGCCGCCGTTCACCCGGAAAAATGGTGGGTGAAATTGCGCGATGAAATTTTTCCGGCGGTCGCGGGCGGCGAGAAAAACTGGCTGGGCGAAGCCCAGTTGCGCAACGTGCAAACGAATGAGCCGATCGACGTTTTGATGAACATTTTCACGGTGCGGCATGCCGTGACCGGCGGCGTGATCTGCTACGCCACGGTCATGCGCGACATTACCGACCGAAAGCGCGCCGAGGAGGCGAGCCGGCACCTGGCCGCAATCGTCCAATCCTCCGATGACGCGATCGTGAGCAAGGACTTGAACGGAACGATCACCAGTTGGAACGCCGGGGCCGAACGCGTCTACGGTTACAACGCGGCAGAGATGCTCGGCAAGCCCATTCAGATCCTCATTCCACCTGAGCGTTACAATGAAGAGCCTGGCATTCTCGAACGGATCCGGCGCGGCGAATTCATCGAGCACTACGAAACCGTGCGCCGGCGCAAAGACGGCCGCATGATCAATGTCTCGCTCAGCGTCTCGCCAATTAGAAGTGCCGATGGCCGTGTCATCGGCGCCTCCAAGATCGCGCGCGACATTACTGAACGCGTGCTACGAGACCGCAGACGCCTTGCCCAATACACGGTGGCCAGTTTGCTCGCCGGTTCCTGGACGCTCGAGGAAGCCAGCTCCGCCATTCTCCAGACGATCGCTTCGATCGGTGATTGGGTCTTGAGCGCCTTGTGGCTCCATGATGAAGCTGGGGGGATATTGCGTTGCCCGGCTTTTTGGGAAGCAGGCTCGGACGAATTGAAGAAGTTTGGAGAGCACTCGCGCACACACGACTTTCCAATGGGCATCGGTTTGCCCGGGCGCGTTTGGGAGTCGAATAAGCCCGCTTGGATTCGCGATGTCACGGTTGACGCAAATTTCCCGCGCGCGCCAATCGCAAAACAGGCTGGATTGCGCGGCGGCTTCGCATTTCCGCTTTTTTCCGGGAATGCGGCCAATGGCGTCATTGAAATGTTCAGTCATCAATTCGCCGAGCCCGACCGCGACTTGCTGCAGTTAGTCGCGGCGCTCGGCAGCCAGATTGGGATGTTCATCGAGCGGCGCCGGGTCGAAAAGGAATTGCAACGCGAAAAAGAAAATGCCGAAGCCGCGAATGCGGCGAAAGACCGCTTTCTTGCCACGTTGAGTCATGAGCTGCGCACGCCGCTGACCCCGGTTTTGATTTGGGCCGGCGGCACGGTCAATCAGCCCGAGCTCAGTCCGGAGTTGCACGAGGGACTGAAGATGGTTTGTCGCAATGTCGAATTGGAAGCGCGGCTGATTGACGACCTCCTCGATCTGACGCGCCTCTCTCGCGGCAAACTCCAGCTTCAGCTAAGCCACGCGGACGCACATGAGTTGGTCCGGCATTCCATTGAGATCGTGCGCAAAGACATCGAAGATCGACATCTTCAGCTCAGCGTCGCGCTCGATGCTTCAACTCACCAGGCGAATGTCGATCCCCCACGGTTGCAGCAGGTGTTTTGGAACGTGCTGCGCAATGCCTGCAAGTTTACGCCCGAGCACGGCGCCATCTCCGTGCGCTCGTTCAATCGGCGGCCCGATCTGCTGACGATCGAGATCCGCGACACGGGAGTCGGTATTCCGCCCGAGTTACTTGAAAAAATCTTTGAAGCCTTTGAGCAGGTCGATCGCGCCCGCGAAGGTCTCGGTCTCGGGCTCGCGATCAGTAAAGCCATCATCGAGATGCATGGCGGCCGAATTCGTGCCCAAAGCGAAGGCTCTGGCAAGGGATCGACCTTCACGATTGAGCTGCCCGCATCGGCGACACCGGCCTAGGGGCTTGGACGCGGCGCTCAACTGCGCCCCGTTCCCCAGCGCCGGTGAAGAAAGCGTTCCCAGGGAGAGAACAGAATTTTATCGGCCAGCAAACCAATCGTCACAATCACGAGCATGATCCCGATCACCTGATCCATCGCGTTGAGCTCGCGCCCGTAATGGAGCAAATGGCCGAGACCGAAACCGGTCAGGATCGTCACGTAAATTTCCGCGGCCATCAATGAGCGCCACGCGAACGCCCAGCCTTGCTTCATCCCGCTGATCAGAAACGGAAGCGACGCCGGCAAAATGACGTAGACCCATTTGTGGATCGCGCTCGAGCCCATCGTGCGGGCCGCTCGCGCGTAGATCGGCGGAATCGTACGCACGCCGGTATCGGTCGCGATCACGACCGACCACATTGTTCCCATGATCACGACAAAGAACATCGCACTCTCGGTTTGGCCGAACCACAGCAGCGCCAGCGGCACCCAGCACACACTCGGCAATGTTTGCAGTCCGAGCGCGAGCACACCGATCGTGTCCTCGACGAAAGTGAGTGACGCGGTGAGGAGCCCGAGCGGTAAACCGAGCGCCAGACCGATGAGATAGCCGACTAATAGGCGGCGCAGCGTGACCAACGAGGCGCTCAACAATGTGCCGTCGCGCCCGGCGTTGACGAGGTAATCAAAAACGCTGCCGGGCGACGGCAATAACACCGGCGACCAGATTTGCGCGCGCACAATCGCCGCCCACATCGCGACCAGCACCACGAAAAACAACACCGCCAGGAAGACACGTCTCATCTTGGTCAAAGGGGTTGGGGCTGCCGCGGGTTCTCGCGGCAGAATTTCCGTGCCCTGCCGCCGGTGACGGCGGCAGCTACGACTCGCCGCGTCCATCTCATATGCCGATCATTTGCTCCGTCGTGGCCAGGTGGCCGCGCAGCGCGCTGGTCAGACGCGAAGCGTGCTGAGCAATCTCGATACTGTTGAAATCGCGCGGGCGCGGGAGATCGATTTCAAACACCTCGCGGATCCGACCAGGCGTGGGCGACATGAGAACGACTCGATCGGCGAGGCAGGCGGCTTCGCGGACGTTGTGCGTGACAAATACGATCGTCTTGCGGCGTTTCTCCCAAATGCGCTGAATGTCTCCATAGAGCTGTTCGCGCGTCATTGCGTCGAGCGCGGCGAATGGTTCGTCCATCAGCAGCACTCGCGGGTTCGGCGCGAGCGCACGCGCCAGGGCGACGCGCTGTTTCATGCCACCCGACAGTTGATGCACGTTGGCGTCCATGAATTTTTCGAGGCCGACGAGATGCAGAAAGAATTTTGCGACCTCGCGGCGCTCAGCATTTGTTAGGTCGGGTTTCAATTTCAAGCCGAACATGACGTTGCCGAATGCGTTCAGCCACGGGAACAGCGCCGACTCCTGAAACATGACGAGACGATGTCGCCCCGGTTGCAGGACGGGCTGATTGTCCGCCATGACCCGACCTTTGTCCGGCTTCTCCAACCCGGCAATGATGTCGAGCAAGGTCGACTTGCCGCAACCGCTCGGCCCGACGATGACAATGAACTCGCCTTCGGAGACCTCGAGCGAAATGTCGTCGAGCGCGTGCACCAGCTGCCGTTTCTGCCGAAACCATTTCGATACATGATCGACAATCAATTTCGCCGGCGGCGGACCCTTGAGTTCTTCCTGGAGCGACATCTATGGCGTCTCGAAGAGTTTCGTTAAATCAGGCGCGGTCTTGATGAAACCGGCGCGCACGGAGTTCTGCATGAATGTCTCAACCGAGGCGCGTGGTACTTCGGCTGTGAAAACGATCCGATTCCACGCCGAAGCGATTACTTCCGGGCCCATGTCGCTTTTGGTTTCGTCCAATAATTCGGCTTTGATGAGTCGATGTGCTTCCTCGGGATTTTTCACGATCCAGTCGGTCAGCTCGTTGTGCGCTGCGACGAACCTTTTGGCGAGGTCACGTTGTTCATTGAGGAATTTCACACTCGAGACCAGCACAGTTGTGGCGACGTCCTTTTCTTCGACGATAACTTTGCCGGAAGCTTCCCGCTCCAGTCGCGAGAGCCATGGTTCGACCGCCCATACGGCGTCGACTCTCTTGCTCCGAAACAGGCCGAGCTGATCTGGGTTCTGCGTCGGAATCACCTGGGCATCGCCCCCGAGCTGCGTGATTTTCAATCCGCCGGCGCTCAGCCATGCGCGGCAGGAAATGTCCTGCGTATTGCCAAGCTGCGGCGTCGCGATTTTTTTGCCGCGGAAATCGGCCGGCGTTTGCAGATTTTGATCGGGTTGCACCACGAGGCCCGCGCCGCCGTTGGCGGCACCGGCGATGAGGCGAATCTCACTGCCGTTCGCTTTCGCATACGCATTCAGCGCGGGTCCCGGGCCGACATAGGCCAGATCGATCGATTTGGCGAAAATCCCTTCCATCGCGCTCGGCCCGGCGTTGTAAACGAACCATTCCATTTTCGTTCCCGGCCCGAGCCGCTCCTCGAACCAACCTTTCCCCTGGCGCGAAAGCGCGTGCGCCACCAGACCCTGGGCGTGAGTGATGTTGGGGAAATGACCGACGCGAATTTTTGTCTCCGCGGATACCGACGCGGCCGCAGCGAGCGCACATAAGATCGACAATATCGGTTTGAACATCTTCGATTGTCGATCTTGCCGGGACTCGCGCAACCGCGCAACGTTGTAGCTGCCGCCGTCTCTGGCGGCAGAATCAACGCAGCGGGCGCGCGACCAAGATTCCTGAATCGCTGCGGTACCGCTTGAGATAGCTCGAGAGCCTGCTGTCGATCACCACCTTGCCATAGTTGGATGGAGATGACGCGTGCATGAAATGCAACGTGCCATCGCTCGTGCGCAAGGCGAGCCCGACATGCGAGGTCGAATAGAGGCCACTGCGATCGCGCGACACGATTCCAATAATGTCGCCGCTTTGCAGTTTTGACTCGATTTTACCGACGCGGTTTTTGTGAATTTGATAGAGCGGCCGGGACGAGACCTGCGCTTCCATTCGGGCAAGCGGACCGAGCAGCGACTTGTTCGCGGCGAGGTAACGATAATGCCGCCAGCCGACCGACATCTCTCGCGCCGAATGGGGCACGCTCGCGCCGCCGAGCCGCTGAGTTAAATCTTCGACCAAACCGCGGCGGTCGTTGTCGTAGAGCCAGTCTTCGAGGTAATGCAGACGCGAGAGATAATCGCCCGTGCACTCCCCGCCGCGATAGCGATCGGTCTCGATGTAACGCAGTAATTGTTCCGGCGTCCAACTCTCCTCCGGCTCGTTCAGCATCCGCGCGAAGGCGAGGGAAATTTCGAAGAACGTCCAGCAATCCATGCCCTGAAAATTCACCGACGGGGCCTCGATCCGATTGTCGATCTCGAGCGTGAAGTGCTTATAGCGGGTGCCGAGCAGCGCCTGGCCGACCGCGGCGGTGCGTTCGCCGATGGGGAGCGATTTCCAATTCTGCTCCTTTGCTTTAGCGATCAGCCGATTGAACTGCTCCTGGCCCTTGAACACCTGCTCGAACGGCAGCCGCGACTCCAAGCCACTCGCGATCGAGCAAATCAACAGTAATCCAATGACAATTTTCCAAACCCGCATAACGCGCCCACTCAATGCGAAATCCATTCCCAATCAACCCTCGAGGTCAGCCGCGTGAACTTCCGCCGAATTTTTTGTTCTGTAAAGATACCGGCTCCCTCCGTGCCGCACAATTGTGGCGCAAACACGAGGCGCCCTTTTTACCAACCCGTTGACGATAGTGTCCACCTCAGCGCGAAACATTTGCTTCGCCCCATCGTGAATCATATCGTTGCGCCAAGGTGCCGATTCGTTTTCCGAAAAAGAGTCGCCGCAACATTGTTCGTCAGAAGTCGGAGGAACCCGGGGCAACAAAACGTTCCACGCGGGTCCGGCTGCGGCCCCGGCGCGATTGGCACAAACGCAATTATCTCACTGAGGTCCTCATTCCATCCCTTTTCATCAAACGCTCTGGTCAATATGTGCCGCCGCAGTTTCCCAAAATCATCGACGGACAAATCTGTCTGACCTGGATCGGACACGCCTCATTTCTGCTCCAGACGCGCGACACGAATATTTTGATCGACCCGAACTGGTCGAAATGGCTCAAGGTGATCAAGCGCCTGAAACGGCCGGGCTTCGAAATTCATCATCTCCCCTCGATCGACTATGTGCTGGTCACGCACGCGCACTTCGATCATCTCGACCGGCGCACTTTGCGGCGAGTGGCGGCTGATCAGCCGATCATCGTACCGAATGGCGTCGGTAATCTCGTTCATCGGCTCGGCTTCCATATCGTCCACGAGCTCGACGAATGGCAAAGCGTCGAATTCGACGGGCTCAGAATCTCACTCACTCCGGCGCATCATTGGGGAGCGCGTTTTCTGGCCGATCGCCACCGCGGCTTCGGCGGGTTCGTCATTGGAATGGATGGCCGCACGGTCTTTCATTGCGGCGACAGCGCGTATTTCCCGGGATTCAAAGAAATCGGCGACCGCCACAAGATCGACATCGCCTTGTTGCCGATCGGCGCTTATGACCCGCCGACTGGCCGGGAGGTGCACATGAACCCGGAGCAAGCTGTCCAGGCGTTCATCGAGCTCGGCGCAAAAATGTTGATCCCGATGCACTACGGCACTTTCCGTCTCGGCTTCGAGCCACTCGATGAACCGCCCGCCCGCCTGCTCAAAGCCGCGCGCGAACATGGCATTGACGAAAG
>DATDFJ010000282.1:0-10262 GCA_036522675.1 Chthoniobacterales bacterium
TTCCTGATTCATGCGCGTCGGATCATCTTTGTATTTTTCGCGCAGCTCCTGCATCTTCGGCGCGAGCAAGGCGGTCTGACGCATGGAACGATTGGCCTTGGTCTGGAGCGGCCACAGCACCAGACGAATGATGGCGGTCAAAATCAGAATGGCGACGCCGTAGCCTTTGACGACGCTGTGGATCGTGTTCAGAAAGTTCAGCAGAAACTGGCTCACAACCTTGAACACGCCGAAGTTCATGATCTCAGCTTCGTTGTGTTCGAGCTGGGCGAGCCGGTGATAGATTTTCGGGCCGGCATAAATCTGGAACCGCGCGGAATAGCTCTGTCCTGGTTGCAGCTGAAAGCCGGGCATATGCATCGCGCCTTCGATCCCCGAGATTTTTTGCTCGGCCGAAACCTCAAACGAGTGTCCCCAAATGCCGTTCGCCTTGGTCGTGAGCGGCGCGATCAACGTCGCAAAAAACTGATCTGTCACCGCCGTCCATTCGGCATTCGAGAAATCCTGTTGGAACGACGGTTGCGGCGCGCGTTGATACAGCCCGAAAAAGCCGTTGCCGCCCTGGAACGACCCGACGTTTCGGTCGCGCGCTTTTCCGTCGATGCACCACACCAATCGTGTGTAGTAGGGATAATCTCGCGCGTGCAGCGGAACGGCCGCGCCGAGAGAAACGTAATAGCCAGCTTTGCCGTACGGTTGCGTGCCGCCGTTCTGAACATCGAGATCGAGCTCGACCACAAAATTATCTTTCGTCTCGGGCGGGGCCGCGAAGAAAAACTTTTTCCGGACAAGTGCACGCTCCGCCGTGCTGAACTCGCACTCCACGGTTTCGCCCTGGCGCGTCATTTTATATTCCGGCAGGACAGGTGCCACCGGATCATCGATAATCGCGCCGATCGGCATCCGTTCCCGCGAATTCACGACCACGGGCTGGTTTTGTTCGGCCTTGTGGTTGAGCAGGACGGCATCGGCGATGCCGCCGCCGCGATTGGTCAGGTGCAGTTCGACATCGCGATTGCGCAGCGTCTCGGTCTTTTCCGTAAAGGAGGGACCTGCCTCGCGCGGGGATGGTCTGGGTAATGCCGCCGGCGCCGGACTAGCGGCCGTGATCGGTGTGGCCGAAAGTAGCGGCGTCACACTCGGACTGGCTGCCACCGCGGGCCGCGGTTGCATTTGCCTGGTGATATAAATTTCCCAAAGCACCAGCCCGATTACGCAAAGGCTGATAACAATCCACGCGGTTCGATCCATAGAAATTCGTTAGGCGCCGGCTCACAAACCGATCTGATCGGCCGCGACGCGATGAACCGGCGGCGGCACGGGATCGAGTCCGCGTCCACCCCATGGATGACAACGCGCGATCCGCTTGAACCCAAGCCAGCTACCGCGGAGAAAGCCGTGTCTTTCCACCGCTTCCAAAAAGTACTGAGAACAGGTCGGTTGGAACCGGCAACCGGCGCCGGCTCCGCCGAGCAAATAGAGGAGCGGCGAAAGCGTCCATTGATAAAGGCGGATGAGAAAACGGACAAGGAGCACCATCAGCGGGCTAGGATAGAAGCGCGCTTTGCCAGGCGCAACCACTCATCTTCCAACTCCCGGTAGGAGACATTTGCCGCAGCGGCGCGCGCGATCGTCACAATCGACGTACCGGCCACGATCTCATGCTGGTGATGCCGTACGATTTCCCGTAGCCGCCGCCGCACACGATTGCGCTTTACGGCATTGCCGATTGCTCGCGACGCAATGAAACCGGCGCGGAACCCGGTGTCTCCGTCCGCGGTAAGCACATCAAGAGTGAGCGCCTTGCCGCGGTGCACGCGGCCCTGCTGCCGGACCCGCTCGAACTCCGAAGCGCGCGTCAAGCGCCGCGCGCGTGGAAATGAGAGCGAACTGCGCGGCATCGTGCTTAACCGCTGGATGTCGATCTTGACCCGCGTACAGCAAAAATCTTCCCTCGCGCGCGGCGAGGGAAGACTTCGCGAACTGACCTGCCGGGTTTAGGGAGACGGCGACGTCGTGACGTTGATGTTTGTGTTCGACTCGGTTTTGGTCTCAGTCGCCGGAGACGGATTAACGATCGTGGTGTTGCTTTCCTTTTTCTCGGTCTTTTCTCCTCCTGCCGGAGGCGTCACCGTCGTTTCCTTTTGTTCGCACGCTGCGAGCAGCGCAGCGCCAGCCAGAATGCAGATGTACTTTTTCATATTCGTAAAGGTGTCTAAGTGGTTACGGAGTGGGTGTGGCGGCCGGAGACTCTGCTGTCGTCGTCGTCGACTCTGTTGTCGCAGGCGCCGAAGTCGCTTCGGGTGCCGCGGTTGCGGCGGGCGCAGGTGCAGCCGTTTCGGTTTTTTGTTCACAAGCCGCGAGCAAAGCGGCGCTTGCCAGGATGCAGATGTATTTCTTCGTCATAAGTGTGGTTGAGAAACCCATATATGCAGTCAATCCTGATTCGCAGCAAGCGGCCTTTTCGGTCTTACTCGGCCGGTCAGAATGGCGCCTGGTATGCGATTCCGTGCGCCTCGGCGACCGCTTGGCAGGTGAGGCGGCCATCGCGCGTGTTGATGCCGCCAGTGAGCGCGTGATTTTTCTGGCAGGCTTTTTCCAAGCCGCTATCGGCCAGCAATTGCACATAGCCAAATGTCACGTTCGTAAGCGCCTGCGTGGCTGTACGCGCATAGGCCGCGGGCATGTTAGCGACACAATAATGGGTCACACCTTCCTCCACATAAACAGGGTCGAGATGCGTAGTGGGCCGTGAAGTTTCAGCGCAGCCGCCCTGGTCGATGGAAATGTCGACCAGCACACTGCCGCGTTTCATTTCGCGCAACATCGCGCGCGTGATGAGTTTGGGAGCCTTGGCTCCAGGCAACAAGACCGCGCCGATGAGCAGATCGCATTCGGGCATCAACTCGAGCAGGTTCGCTTCACTCGAATAAAGCGTGTTCGTGTTCTTCATAGCCAGATCGAGATAGCGCAACCGCTCCAGATCGATATCGAGGATGGTGACGTTCGCGCCCAGGCCGGTCGCAATTCGTGCGGCGTTGACTCCTGAGGTGCCGCCGCCAACAACCACCACTGATCCCGGCAAAACCCCGGGTACGCCGCCGAGTAAAACGCCGCTGCCGCCATTGTACTTGGCCAAGAAATTTGCGCCCATCACTGCCGACATGCGGCCCGCGATTTCACTCATTGGCTCGAGCAACGGCAAACGGTTGCCGACCTGGATTGTCTCGTAGGCGACGCCGGTCACACCCGAGTGCAGCAACGCTTCGGTGAGCGGTTTACTCGCGGCGAGATGCAAATAGGTGAAAAGGATTTGGCCTTTGCGCAGAAGCGGGAACTCCGATTTCAGCGGTTCTTTTACTTTCACGATCATATCGGCGCGGGCGAAGACGTCCGCCGCAAGATCGACAATCTCCGCTCCAGCCGCCGCGTATTCCTCATTGGCGTAACCAGAACCGAGGCCGGCATATTTCTCGACGAGCACGGAGTGACCGCGCCGAACGAGCTGCGCCGCCGCCGAAGGCAGCAAGGCGACCCGCTGTTCTTGTTCCTTAATCTCCTTGGGAACACCAATGATCATGAGGCGAGTGAGAAGTGATTAGTGAGAAGTGAGAAGTTGGAATCAAGCCAAATCACTTCTCACATCTCACTTCTCACTGATCAGTTCAGCGACGGATCATCCGGCGCGGCGGCGAGCATTTTGTACCACGGCCCGAGCCCGCGCATGATGTCGAACCACAACTGCGGCAAGCGGTCGAAGCGGAGAATGGAACGACTTGGTTTTTGCACGAGCCAGGCTTTTTGCTTGAGCTCGGCTTCGAGCTGGCCCGCTTCCCAGCCTGCGTAACCCACATAGGCACAGATCGGCGCTCGTTCCTGCTCGACCGGCTCGCTCGCCTGCTCCAGTCCCACATTGTGGTTGAGCCTGAGTCCAGTGCCTTTTTGCCATTCAAACGCAGCGATGATGAGTTGATCTTTGCCGACGGGCCCGCCAAGGAACACCGGCACATCAGCCATACCCGCCGGCGGGGTCTCAGTCATGACGTCGGCGACGTACTTCTCCAGCGGCCGGTTTATGATCACGCCCAGCGCGCCATCGTTCGCGTCATGCGCCGAAATAAACAGTACAGTGCGCCGGAAATTTGGGTCGAGCATATCCGGATGCGCAGCCAAGAGTGAACCAGCGAGACTTTGCTGGCCGTTCCCATCCGAATCCCGCATATCAACTAGAATACCCGCACCCTTAGCGATGCAAGCGCCTCGGGCAAGCTGGTCTATCGCCTCGGCCATGTTAGAATTTTGTTGCCTTTGTCGACAAGGTCAGGTAGTAGCAAGCCAGTTTTTCAAGAGTGTTCTGGGGGGAACAGCCGCCCTTCACGTCCATCGGGCGTGGGGGGCGGTACTTTTTTGCAGACGAAAGTCTGCACTCTTGCTCATGCTCGTGCTCGTGATCGATGAGAAGTCGAGCAGCAAACGTCGAACGCTGAACGCCGAACATCCAATGTCGAATTCTGCAGGCCGAATCTCGTGGCCAGCGGCGCTGACGCTCGTGGCGCTGATCGTGGCGATCTTGATCGCTTTCCTCGTTTACCGCGCCGAGACATGGCCGATGCGCACCGCGCACCAGGGTGTTAGCGAAGCGGAGCGAGTTGCAGCCGATGTAAAGGACGCATTCATCAACATCGCGCATCTTCAGCCGCGCATCACCGTTAACGAGCGCGTTTACCTCGAACAAACGACGCCGATCAGCGAGTTCGCAGTCGTTTCGCGGCGCGTGGAAGTCGAGCACGAGTTTGTCCACTCCTGGCTGGGCAGCTCCAAACGGGTGAAGCTCCATGGCACCTTTGCGGTCAAGGCCGGGTTCGACTTGCGCCAGGGACTGGCGGTGGATGTGCGGCCCGGCGAAATCATCATTCAAGTTCCTCACGCCCAGCTGCTCGGCATTGAACAGGAGCATCTTGATGTGCTCGCGTTTGAAAACGGACTTTGGAACCGCATCTCCGCTGACGACATTCAAAACGAATTGTCTGTCCTGCCGCAGCTCGCCCGCGAAAAAGCGCTCGCCAGCAATTTGACCAGCGAAGCCGAGCGCACTTTGCAGCAACAGCTCGAGCAGCGGATTCATACCGCGCAACCCTTGCGGCTCGTCTATACGACTCCGGCAAAGAGCGATTAGAACCGATCGATGCGATTCCGAAAGCGACCATCAGTCGTCGTTGTCTTGGTGGCGGGCGTCCTTCTATTCGTGTTTGCCGCTTTCTCGGCGCCATTGCTGGTCTCGAGCGGACTGCGGTTCTGGATCTGGTGGAAAGCGCGGCAGGAACATCTTTCAGTCAAGATCGACAAAATCGAGGCGCCGCTATTGCGGCCGGTGGTGATTCGCGGGTTGCGATTAGAAAGTGCGCACGAGACTGGCTTTCGTATCGAAGCGCAAGCCGGACGAATCAGTGCGGGGTTAAATTTGAAAGCGATCGCGCTCCGAACCGGCGAACGCGCCATTCGCAACATCTCGGTCGAGGGGCTGCGAATGGAAATCCGCCGTCGCACCTCGGCCGAACCGTCGCTGAGCGAGAACGGCTGGGGGACTTTGCAAAAACTGCTCCCCGGCAGTTTCGACTGTCGGCAGCTGAACGTTCGCATTGAAACCGGCGGCGCGGTGGCGCTGTTACGCAACGCGTCGCTTTCCGGAAACGAAATTGAGGCCGGTCGTTTCGCCGCCGATCAAGCGCTGGTCATGTCGCCGTGGTTCCGGCAAAGCTTTTCGCAGTTGCGCGGCGCGACCAAATGGGAAGAAAACCGCCTCACTTTGGCCGGTCTGAGCCTCGCTCCGGGTCTCGACCTGCCGTCGCTTACCGGCGACCTGTCGCATCTCGCTGAACAAAATGTCGGCCTCAACCTTGATGTGGAAGTATTTGGCGGAAAACTTCGCGCCGAGATTTCGCATGAGTGGCGTGTCAACGCCAAGACTTGGAATGTAGTCGGCTCGGCTGGTGATATTTCTCTCGCGCAAACCGCCGAAGCGCTCGGCTTCGCGCAATCGATCAGCGGGATGTTGCACGCATGTAATTTCACCTTTCGCGGGGATCTGCTCGATCCGGCGCGGGCAACCGGTTGGTTGTGGACGGAGTTGACCGCGCCGGCATGGCACGAGCGCACGGCCGATACCGTGATGCTCGGGGTGACCCTCGCAGATCGCGAAGTCCACCTCCAACAACTTTACGTTAAGCAGGAGGCGAACGAGCTGACGCTCAGTGGTGACGCTTCGCTTCCCACTACCTGGTCGGACTGGCCGAATGCGCGTCTGCGCGGCGATGTTTCGGCTGCGATTGTCGATCTACGCGAGTTCGCCGGGTTATTTGGCGCAAATCGCGACCAGTTTGCCGGCGCGCTCACGGTCGAGGGCACAATCCACGCTCGCGATCGCGATATTCGCGGCCATTTTAGCGCCACTGGTTCGGCCCTGACCTTGTTTCAGAAACCGGTCGATCTGTTGAACGCCACCGCGAAGCTCGACGGAACGCACCTTGTGATTGAGCGCTTTGAGCTCATTGCGGTCGACGATTTCCTGCGCGCCCGCGGCAAGATCGACATCTGGCATCCGCAGGATTCCCACGGCACCATCGATCTGTCGCTGCGCGATCTCTCAAACTATTTCCCCGCTGCGCTGGCCGCTTCTTCGCTGACTGCGCGCCTCTTGTTCGACGGCAGCAACGCGTTCATCGAATCGTTTCAACTCGATGATGGGCGGCTCGCGATCGACTTCGGCGGCACGCTCGATTTTGCCAGCCTGCACAACGTTGCCATCACATTAACTCCCGCAAACGTCCTCTTCGATCTCGGTTGGCTCGGCAATTCGGATTGCGCAAGCGCGCTCCAATTTCTTCCGTTTTTCCCGGCGACGGAGTCGAACAAATTCCTGCCCCAGATCGAATACATCGATTTGCGTGGCGATGTTGTAAGCGGCCAGTGGCAAATCGCGCTGCGCAAAGATATCGGCCCGGACCAGGACCGGCCGCTTTGCCCAGGGAAAAACGGTCGGCTATTGAGCATTGCAGTTCGCGAATCAGGAACGGGCGAATTCGGCGAGTCGGCCTTACGTGCATTCCGCAACGGCGGACAGCGAACGCTCAGTTTGTCGTCGGACCAACCGTAGCCGCGCGGCGTTCGGCTTTGCTCGTGACGAGCCAGCGGGAGAGCTTTTCTTCCAGCTCCCGCGTGAGCTCAACGCGAAGATCTGCGCCGGCGTCCATGTGGAGGGCTGGTCCATTTGCCCGATCGAACAGCAGCCGCACCGGCTGAGGGCCGGGCGAGCGGGCAAGAAGCTGGTGCACCTCGCGCAGTTCTGCAGCGGTTGTGGCTGGTGAAAAGCGCAACGATATCACCGCCTCTTCACCTGAACTTATCGATCGTGCATCGCTGCCGGCGGTTCCGTTTCCTTTGTTCAGCGGTTTCAATTTTTGTGCGGTCGCGCGCAATGCGTCACCACGTGTATCGATCGAGCCGTGAAGTTCAATCACACGCCCGGGCGCAAGCATATCGGCGACCTTGACGTAGACATCGTTCCAGATCACCACCTCCAGCACCGCGCTCAAGTCTTCAATCCAAATGACGGCGAACGGCTTGCCTTCTTTGCGGGTAAATTTCTTTTCGACCTGCACGATTACGCCGGCGGTTTTGAACAGCCCGCGGTCATCGAGTTCGCCCAGCGAATCAATCGTCTGGTAATTTTTGCCGGCAAAGAGCTCCACGTACGAATCGAGCGGATGGCCGCTTACATAGAAACCAAGCAGTTCCTTCTCGTGAAAAAGTTTTTCGTGTTCGCTCCAGGACTGGACGGCTCGCTTCCGCATCGACGTCATCGGAGTTGTCGTCTCGTCGAATAACGAGACCTGGCCGGCGGCGCGGTCGCGGTGTGCCGCAGCCGAGCACGCCAGCGCCTCATCGATGCAGCCATAAAGCTCGGCGCGGTCGCGTCCCATAAAATCAAATGCGCCGGCTTTGACGAGGCTCTCGAGCATTTTGCGATTGGCGATGCGCGAGCCGAGGCGTCCGCAGAAATCTTCCAGCGATGTGTAATCCCCTCCCCGTTCGCGTTCTTCGATCGACAAGCGCATCGCGCTTTCGCCCACGTGCTTGATTGCAGCCAGCCCGTAGCGGATCGCATCCAATGTGGGAGCGGCCTCGGCGCCGCGACTCCGCCCGCCCGGCTCGGACTGGGCACGCTGAGGTCCCTCCCACATTTCCGGCGTGAATTTCAAGCCGCTCTTATTGACGTCCGGCGGCAGGATCGCGATCCCCATCCGTTTGCACTCGCCGACAAACACGGAAATTTTTTCGGTGTTGCTGATTTCGTTGCTCAACAGTCCGGCCATGAACTCGACCGGATAGCGCGCCTTCAAGTAGGCCGTTTGATAGCTGATCACGCCATACGCGGCGCTGTGGCTTTTGTTGAATCCGTAACCGGCGAATTTTTCGAGCAAATCGAAAATCGCATTCGCTTTCTTTTCGGGGATATTGTTGGTGCGCGCGCAGCCGTCGATGAAGTTCTTGCGCTCCTTCGCCATCTTGGCCTTGTCCTTTTTCCCCATCGCGCGGCGCAACAGGTCGGCCTGGGCAAGCGAGTAACCGGCCAACTTGCTCGCCGCCGCCATCACCTGCTCCTGGTAAATCATCACGCCGTAGGTATCGGCGCAGATTTCTTCCAGCAGCGGATGCAGATATTTGATCGGCGCCGTCCCCTTTTTTGCCCTCACGTATTCGGGAATCAGTTCCATCGGCCCCGGCCGATAGAGCGCAATCAATGCGATGATGTCGTCGAGTTTGCGAACATCCAATTGCTTCGACAGGCTCGTCATCCCGCCCGACTCCATTTGGAACAGGCCGATGGTTTCGCCCCGGTTGTAGAGCGCGAATGCGGCGGGGTCGTCCAGGGGAATGTTCTTGAGTGAAAATTCCGGCTCGCGCTGGCGGATCAGATTCACTGTGTCTTCGATCACAGTGAGCGTCTTGAGCCCGAGGAAATCCATTTTCAGCAGCCCGAGGTCGTTCAGCGGATCCATCGGGTACTGGGTGAGCACATCGTTGCCTTTCACGTCGCGGCAAAGCGGGATGTACTCGGTCAGGTCGCGGTCGGCGATGACGACTCCGGCCGCGTGCATACCGGCGTTGCGGGAAAGACCTTCGAGAATCTTCCCGTACTCGAAGAGTTGTTTCGTCTGCGGCTCGTTTGCGATCGCACGTTTCAGCTCGGGATTTTTTTCCGCTGCGTCTTCGAGCGTAATATTGAGTTCGTTCGGGATCATCCGCGCAATGCGGTCGGCATCACGATAAGGCAAACCCATCACGCGGCCGACATCGCGCACCACGCTTTTCGCTTTCAGCTTCCCGAATGTGATGATCTGCGCGACGCGGCGTTCGCCATATTTTTGCCGCACGTACTCGAGGACTTCGCCGCGGCGTGCCTCGCAAAAATCGACGTCGATGTCCGGCGGCGACACGCGATCAGGATTGAGAAAACGCTCGAAGAGTAATCCGTATTGGAGCGGATCGATGTCGGTGATCCCGAGCACATACGCGACAAGCGACCCGGCGGCAGAACCGCGGCCAGGGCCGACGGGAATTTTTTTCTCCTTCGCGAACCGAATAAAATCCCAAACGATGAGGATGTAGCTCACGAAGCCGGTCTTCTCGAGTACGCCCAGCTCGTACTCGAGCCGCTCGCGGAGTTGACTGTCGATGTTGGCGCGTTCGCGATAGCGCCAGGCCAATCCTCTCGCGCACAGCTCGCGCAAATATTCCTCGCGCGAGACGCCGTTCGCGACCGGATACTCCGGGTATTTCGATTTGCCGAGCTCGATTTCCAAATCGCACCGCTCCGCGATCGCGAGCGTATTACCAATCGCTTCCGGGAAATCTTTGAAGAGTTCGCGCATTTCGTCGGCCGATTTGAGATACAGCTCCGCGCCGTAGCGCAGCCGGTTTTCGTCCTGCACCATTTTACCGGTGCCGATGCAAAGCATTACATCGTGCGCGTCGTGATCGGAGCGCCGGAGAAAATGCACGTCGTTCGCGGCGACAACGCCGAGGCCGAGGTCTTTTGCGATTTTTGGGAGCACACAATTGCAGCGCCGTTGCTCCTCCAGCCCGTGATTGTGCAACTCGATGAAGAAATTTTCTCGGCCGAGAATGTCGCGATACTCCGCCGCGGCTTGCGTTGCATTGTCGATCTTGTTCGCTTGAATCGCCGTGTTCACCTCCCCGGC
>DATDFJ010000283.1:0-6821 GCA_036522675.1 Chthoniobacterales bacterium
GCGGATTTGGGCGATCGGGATGCGCGACGTGTTCGGCGCCGGACCAAAAGCGCAACTCTACAAGCTCCATACCCAAACCAGCGGGCGCTCGCTCATCGCCGCGGAATTCAAAAATAATCTTACTCGCACGGCGGCCGAGCTAATTCTCGCCTACATGAACGCGACCAACTCGTGCCATTCAAACAGCGCTGATGAACCGTTCACCACGCCGAGCGAGGAATGGATCCGGCTCGCCGCACACGGTCAGGCGATCCTCCTCGAGGAGTCAGGTATTTTTAAACACACCATGAACATGCTGAGCGGCTCACCCGGGATGAAAGCGGTCGAACGCGCTGTCGAAGCCGCGATCCTTGATGAATTCCGCGAAATCGAGCGCCTCGGCGGGGTGCTCGCCGCAGTCGAGGACCGTTATCAGCGGAGCCAGATCCAAAACGCCGCGCACCGCTACGAACAGCAAATCTACGACGGCACGCGGCCGATCATCGCGCTGAACAAATATCGCAACGGCAGCGATGACGTTCCGGAAGTGAAACTGGCGCGCACCCCGCGGAAGAAGCAACAATTGCAAGTCGATCGCCTCGCGAAGTTCAAAAAGAAAAATGCCGAGAAGGCCAAACGCGTGCTCGATACGCTTGCTGCCGTAGTTGAGCGCGGCGAAAATTGCTTCCCCGCGTTGCTCGAAGCGGCTGAGGTCTGTTCGTTAGGCCAGATCACGGTACGTCTGCAGGAAGTCGTCGGGCGTTTCCGCCCGACGGTGTAGCTGCACGATCCACTGCTGTGGCGCCCGCTGTCCTCAGCGTATTTGTTTGACTGCGATCCGCTGCGAACAGCGGACACTAGAGCACTATTTTGTCTTCTTGAGCCGGATGCCTTGCTTGTAAAATTCGAGGCAGCGCGCGTCGGCTGTGCGCGTCACTTTAATGGAAACAGCGACCTGATCGCCGGCCTTGGTCACGGTTCCGCTGCCCGAGTTGCGCGAGCTGTCCTGGAACGTGAACTCAACTGCGCCTTTGGTGACCTTGCCGGTGCCCTGGGCGTCGACACTGCAGCCGTGGCCGTCGTTATAGCCGGTGCTAAACCAGACCGAAACGGCGTTACCGCTTTGCTCCAGACTCATCTGAAAGACGGCGCGGCCGTTCAGGAAATTTCTGTCGGCGTATTCGCCTGCGAAATTTTGTCCGCGGGCCGAAACGATCGTGAAGGCAAGCGCGACCGCTCCCAAGAGCAGATGTCGATCTTTCATGCCGGGCTTTTAACAAATTGTGGGCTTTTCGAATAGCGTTATCCTGCGCGCCATGGTTTCGCCGCAGGCAGATCTTGGAGAAAGCGCGCGCGGTCGAATTGCGTGGCGACTTCTTCCGTTTCTATTTTTGCTCTACATCGCGAACTACATCGATCGGACGAACATCGCTTACGCGACACTCGGGATGAAAGGGGACCTGGGCTTGACCGATTCGGTCTTTGGAACGGCGAGTGGAATTTTCTTCATCGGCTACTTCGCGTTGCAAGTTCCAGGAGCACTGCTGGTCGAACGTTGGAGTGCTCGACTGCTCCTGGCGATCACATTGATTACATGGGGCGGGCTGACTACGCTGACGGCTTTTGTGCACACCGCGCATCAACTTTATGCCGCGCGTTTCCTGCTCGGCGCGGCCGAGGCGGGGTTTTTCCCGGGCGTCATCGTTTACCTGTCACATTGGTTCACGACGCAAGATCGCGGCAAAGCGATTGCGCGATTCATGGCGGCGATCCCGATCGGTTTCATGATCGGCGGCCCAATCGCCGGTAGCATTCTAGGCGTGCACTGGCTGAATCTCGCCGGCTGGCGCTGGCTCTTCTTGATGGAAGGCGCGCCGGCAATCGTTCTCGGCATCGCAACGATCTTTTATCTGCCCGATTGGCCTAACGAAGCGCGCTGGCTCTCGCCGAGGGAACGTGATTGGATCAACACGCGGCTCGCCGATGAGCGCGCCGCGAAAGCGCACTTCGAGCGGATGTCGATCTGGCAGGCGTTGCGTCACCCGGCAGTGCTGGTCCTAACGACGGCGCTCTTTTTCACTTACATCGGCGGCTATGCGTTCTGGTTCTGGTTTCCGACGATTCTGCAACGACTCACCGGCTGGACGGACGTGCGCTTGATTGGTTGGGTCGGCGCCATTCCGTTCGCAGCGGCAACGATCGCACTTCTCATCGTCGGTTGGAGCTCGGATCGCATGCGCGAACGCCGATGGCATTTCACGGTCCCGCAACTCGCCGCGGCATTGGCGCTCGCTGCGTGGCTTTTTCTTCCGCATTCAAACGCGCTGCTCGTCCTGCTGTGCAGCATCATCGGCATGGGCACCGTCGCCTACTTCCCTGCTTTCTTCACCCTCCCTTCCGAATTCCTGGCCAGCGCCGCTGCCGCCGCTGCTGTCGGATTCATTAATTGCACCGCTAGCATCGGTGGATATTTCGGCCCGAAAATTTTCGGCGATCTCAGTCAACGAACCGGCTCATTCAATACCGGCTTCGTGGTAATGATTGCATGCTGGCTTATTGGATCACTGCTCGTTCTGATTTGTCCGCGAGAACGGACTATGTCTTGACTCGTACGATCCACGGCGTCGAAATCAGCGGCATCGATGTCGATCCAGAAACGCGCTGTGTGCATTATCACGGAGCGAACGACATCGTCGCGCTGAAGTTCAAATGCTGCGGGAGATGGTTCCCGTGTCATCGCTGCCATCAAGAGGTCGCGCAACACGACGCCGTCCTCTGGCCAGAGAAGGAATTTGATGCCGTCGCCGTGCTTTGCGGCGGATGCGGAGAGCAGATGAGTGTGCGGCAATATCTTGATTGCGCTTCGATTTGCCCGAGCTGCGGCCGACCATTTAATCCGGCTTGCGCGAACCACGCGCACTACTATTTCGCTGTGGCGTAGTCGCGGTCTATTTTTCCAGCGCGACTTCAAACGGCGCGCCGGTTTTCGCGCGAATATCATCCACGGTCGCGTTGGAATGAATTTCGGTGAGAACGAGGCCGCCGCCCTCTTTCACTTCGAACACACACAAGTCGGTGATGATGAGATTGACGACGCCCAAACCGGTGATCGGCAGCGTACATTTCTTCAAAATCTTCGGGCTTCCATCTTTGGACGTGTGTTCCAGCACCGCGACGACGCGTTTTACACCGGCAACGAGATCCATCGCGCCGCCCGGACCTTTGATCATCTTTCCTGGAATCATCCAGTTCGCGATGTCGCCGCTGTCGGTCACTTCGAATGCGCCGAGAATCGCGAGATCGATGTGGCCGCCGCGAATCTGACCGAACGAATCGGCGCTCGAGAAAAATGCCGAGCCCGGCATCGTCGTAATTGTCTGCTTGCCGGCGTTAATGAGATCCGGATCTTCTTCGCCGGGGTTTGGGAACGGGCCAATCCCGAGCAATCCGTTCTCGGATTGAAGCGTAACGTGAATCCCTTTCGGAATGTAATTGGCCACGAGGGTCGGAATGCCGATGCCGAGATTGACGTAGTAACCGTCGCGCAGTTCCTGCGCGGCGCGCTTCGCCATCAAATCGCGGATCGGCGATGAAGTTTTCTTGTTTGGATCGGCGCCTTGAACGGTGCGGAACTCGATCCGTTTCTCGTACTCTGCGCCCTGAATAATACGATCGACAAAAATTCCCGGCGTATGGATCTGATCCGGGTCCAGCTCGCCAATGTCGACAAGTTGCTCCACCTCGGCCACGCAAACTTTCCCACAGGTTGCGATCATGGGGTTGAAATTGCGGGCGGTTTCGCGGTAGATCAGATTGCCAGACTTGTCGCCCTTCCACGCCTTGACGATGGACAGCTCGGTAGTAATTCCTGGTTCAAGCACGTACTCGCAGTCGCCAAATTTCTTCGTCTCTTTGTCCTCGGTCAGTTTCGTCGCAAAGCCGGTGCGCGTGTAAAATCCGGGTATTCCCGCGCCGCCCGCGCGCAAACGTTCGGCAAGTGTGCCTTGTGGAATTAACTCGAGCTCGAGTTCGCCCGAGAGGACCTGGCGTTCGAACTCTTTGTTTTCGCCAACATATGACGCCATCACCTTTTTCACCTGGCGTGCCGGCAGCAGAATCCCCATGCCGAAATCGTCCACGCCCGCATTGTTGCCGACAATGGTGAGGCCTTTGACGCCGCTGTCATGCACCGCCGCGATCAGATTTTCAGGGATCCCGCATAATCCAAATCCGCCGGCCGCGATCGTCATGTTGTCGTGAAGCAAGCCCTCGAGCGCAGCCTTCGCGTCAGGGTAAACTTTGTTCATCCAGAAAAGATTGTGCGCATTTTTCGTCGGCAGAGCAACCGCAACGACCGCCGAGCTTGCCGACCTGATTTTCGTCGGCAGATTGGACGAACACGTTCGCAATGACGAAAACGCTCGCTCATCAACTCGCAGAATACGCATCGGCGCTTCGATTTGAGGACCTCTCGAACGAAGTGGTGCACGAGGTGAAGCGTCGCGTGATCGATTCGCTCGGCTGCGCCCTCGGAGCGTGGAACGAGGAACCGTGTGTAATTGCGCGAAAAGTGGCGTCGGAATTCTCAGCCACGAATGGATCGACAATCATCGGCACGGCGCATAAAGCGCCGCCGGATTGGTCGGCGTTTGCGACCGGCTGTTGTATTCGCTATTTCGATTATAACGACACGTATCTGTCGAAGGAACCAGCGCATCCGAGCGACAACATCTCGGCGGCGCTCGCGATGGCGGAAAGTCTCGGCTCTAGCGGCCGGGCAATAATTGCTGGGATTGCACTCGCCTACGAAGTGCAATGCCGATTATGCGACGCGGCGAGCATTCGGGCGCGCGGCTGGGATCATCCGACTTATGGTGATTTTTCCACGGCGCTCGCCTGCGCGAACTTGATGAAGCTGGACCGGGAAAAAACGCGACATGCCGTGAACATCGCGGGTGTCGCGTGCGCAGCGATGCGCCAGGCGCGCGTAGGTGAGCTTTCGCATTGGAAAGGAGTCGCGTTTGCGAACGCGGCGCGTCACGGCGTTTATGCGGCGCTGCTCGCCCGCGCGGGCATGACCGGACCGGCGCCGATCTTCGAAGGGCAAATGGGTTTCGAAAAACAACTCGGCGTGTCGCTCGGCAATGTCGCCGAAGTGTTCGACAAAAGCCGTGAAGCGATGCCGGGCAAAGGGCCGGCGTCGATGATCCTGAAAACGAGCATCAAATATTGGCCGGCCGAATATCACAGCCAGAGCGCAATCGAAGCGGCGTTGTTCATGCGCAAGCAAATCGGCGACATTGGCGGAATCGAATCGGTGAAGATCGAGTCACACGATGCCGCAGTCGACATCATTGGCAGCGAGCCGGAGAAATGGAAACCGGAAACGCGCGAGACAGCCGATCACAGTCTTCCTTACATCACCGCAATCGCGCTGATCGACGGCGAGGTGACCGAGAAACAATTTCAGCCGGAGCGGTTCATGGATCCAGCGATCTGGAAATTCTTGGAGAACGTCAAAGTCGAACGCAACGCGGAGCTGACCCGCATTTATCCTGAAGCAGTTGCGAACATCGTGCACGTGAAGCTGAAGGACGGGCGCACATTGACCAAGCGGGTCGATTATCCGCTTGGTAACGCCAAGAATCCGGTTTCGGATGCCGAGCTGGTCGGAAAATTTAACGCGCTCGTTAGGCCGGCGCTTGGGAAAGACCGCGCCCAGGCGATTGTCGATCTTGTGTGGAACCTGGATGCGGCTGCGAGTGTTGATGAACTGATGAGCGCGTGTGTGATGAAGGAGTAAATCGATTACGAGCAGGAGCACGAGTAAGAGCAGGAGATTGCGGGAGTTAATCGCCCAGGATTGTGTGATGATGCCGGGCGTCCCGAATGCGGCCATTGCGCGGCAAGTCGAGCGTGCGGGGTTCGATGCGCTTTACGTGAGCGGAGCCGGGCTCGCGAATTCGACAGCGGGGGTGCCGGACATTGGACTGCTGACGATGGAGGAAGTAGTTCGATTGGCGCGCTTTATCGCGAATGCGGTGAAGATCCCGGCGCTGGTCGATGCCGATACCGGTTTTGGTGCGCCGGAAAACGTGGCGCAGACCATTCGCGAGCTTGAGCGCGCCGGTCTGGCCGGTTGCCACATCGAGGACCAAGTATTCCCGAAACGCTGCGGACACCTCGCTGGCAAACAAGTTGTCGATCTTACGGACATGGTTGAGAAAATCGAAGCCGCGGCGGTGGCGCGGCGGGACAAGGATTTCCTGCTCGTCGCGAGAACGGACGCCCGCGGCGTGGAAGGATTCGAAGCGGCGGTCAAACGCGCGCAGGAATGTGTGGAGGCGGGTGCGGATGCGATTTTTCCCGAAGCATTGCAAAGCGCAGAGGAGTTTCGTGATTTCGCTAAAGAACTGAACGTGCCACTGCTCGCAAACATGACGGAGTTCGGCAAGAGTCCACTGCTCTCTTTTCAAGAGCTGGCGGATTTTGGCTACCGGATGGTGATTTACCCGATGAGCGCGTTTCGCGTGACGATGAAAGCGAGTGAACAGTTCCTGCGCGATCTGAGAGCGCACGGGACCCAGACCGATTGGATCGACAAAATGCAGACACGCCAGGAATTGTATGATTTGCTCGACTACGACCCGGCGGCGGAAGAGTGGCCAAGTTTTCGCGACCGTTGATTTGTCGAAGCGCCTAACGCAGTTAAGATGACGGAAACGATGAGCACTGAAACTACACCTGCATACAGCCCCGGGTTGGCCGGCGTAATTGCGGGCGAAACGGCGATTTGCTGGGTCGATCCCAACGCCGGCCTGATGTATCGCGGCTACGACATC
>DATDFJ010000284.1:0-9354 GCA_036522675.1 Chthoniobacterales bacterium
TGGCCGCGCCGTTCAATCAAGCGCTGCAAGCCACGACGGCTCTCCGCGTCGTCTTCAACGAGCAAAATCTTCATGCCCAAGCGTTCTGTTCGCAGCGCCCGCCGTGAGCATTAGCAAGCCAAGGTGAAGCCCAGCAGTCGCCGCCCACTAAACAAGCAAGATGACTGCCAATGCCGGCGGTATGTTGATCCCCTGTTCCCTATCGACAACTACTTGCGCACGGTTGCGTTGGCAAACGGCTTTGGTAGATAGACGCATCCGTTTGCCGCCCGCGCTCATGTTTCGTTTGCGTTTCAATGTTGTTTGTTGCCTGGCGGCCACTATTTTTCATTCCGCCAGCGCGCAACAGCCCGCCGCACCGCAACCGACCGTAAAAACTAAACCGAGCGCGCCGGAAGCACAGATCACGTTCAGCTTCGTGCATGTCGACGGCCCCTATATCGCGCTCACTTTCGATGACGGCCCATCGGCCAAGCTGACACCAAAGCTGCTCGATCTCCTTGCCGCGCATCATCTCAAAGCGACTTTCTTCGTCATCGGCGAAAATGTGTCCGAGCATCCCGAGATCGTGGCGCGCGCCGCGCGGGAAGGGCACGAAATCGGAAACCACACCTGGTCGCATCCGAACCTTGGCAAGATGTCGGATGACGCGGTGCGCCGCCAGTTGCAGCGCACCGACGATGCAATCAAGAGCGCCATCGGCGCGCGACCAACACTGCTGCGGCCGCCTTACGGATCGATTACGGCGCGACAGAAACGCTGGATCCATGATGAGTTCGGTTACGCGATTATTCTGTGGGATGTCGATCCACTGGACTGGAAACGGCCGGGCGCGGCAGTGGTTCGCAATCGCATCGTGAAACAAACCCGCCCGGGTTCGATTGTCCTGGCTCACGATATTCATCCGGGCACGATCGACGCAATGCCCGCGACGATCGAGCAGCTCGAAGCCAACGGCTTCAAATTTGTTACCGTCTCGGAATTGATTCAGATGGCGCGGCCCGCGACTCCCAAGCCAACGCCGACCGATTGATCCAGCGGCATGATCGCCGACCAGTATCTGCAGGTTCGCAGCGATCTCGATCACGCGCTTGATCGCCTGCTAAAACTCGGCGCCGACCTCCAACGACCGAGTTCGTGGGCGCAACTGGTGGAAAGCCTCATCGTCCCGGTGCGCGAACCCCTGGAAGTGGTCGTCATCGGCGACACGCAATCCGGGAAAACAACTTTGCTGTGTGCGCTGCTCGATCACGATTTCGGGACCGGTCCCACCAATCGCATTTCACTCTACCGGTACGGCGAGAAAGAAAATACGGTCGAGGTCTCGCCGCGTTTCACTGAGCGCTACCTGCCGGTCAACTTTCTCCAGCAGTTCAACCTCCTCGACACTCCCGGCACGGAGAAGCTGACAGCGGAAGATCGACAATTCCTCGATGATTTCATCCGGCGCGCCGATCTGGTCCTTCTCGTCTTGTCGGTCACCAACCCGTGGACGCACGCGACCTGGGATTTTCTCGGTGCGATCGACAAGACGGTATTGCAGAACATCGTGTTTGTTCTTCAACAGGCCGATCTCCGCTCGCCCGATGCGATTGAAGTTGTGCGCCGTCATCTTGAAGATGAAGCGACGCAAAAAATCGGATTTGCGCCGCCGCTCTTCGCGGTCTCGGCGGGCGAAGCATTGCGCATCCGCGACACTGGATCGGAGAGTGACCGGCTGCGCGTTCAGAAACAGTTCGTGCCGTTGCGGGAGCAGATCAATCTCGTCGTCGGGCAGGTCGGTGGACGAACGCAGAAACTTCGCTCGGCCTGTCAGATTGCGCAGGTGTTGCTGCACGATATGACAAGCGAACTCCGCAGCGCGCTCGATGTTGTCGGACATGATCAGGCGCGGCTCGCCCGTCTGAACACGTTGCTCCAGACGCGAAAAGAGCAAACGGTGCAGCGGATCGCGGATCTTTTGCGCAAGGTCGAACAGACCTCGCGACAGTCTTCCGCGCGCGGTTTGCCGCTCCTTAAAGACAAGCTCTCGATGGCCCAAACGGCGAAAGCCATGGCCGGTCAATGGCCGCAGGCGCGCGAGTTTCAATTGGAAATCGACAAGGCCTCGCGGGATTCAATTGAACAGCAGATCGAAGAGACGGCGCGACTGCTCGAGAACGATCTGCGCACGATCTGGCCCCAGTTGCACGACCTCGTCGACGAGCAGTTGGCCAGCGAAATCAAGACCGAAGTGCCGCACACCCTGCCTGATTTCGCCGGCGAACGGCGCAGACTGCTTCACGCCGTGCAAATGGCCATGGCCGCGCGCGGCTCAGGCTCGAACATCGAGGATCTTGCCCAGCTCTTTCGCCGCACCGTACG
Source organism: Chthoniobacterales bacterium (assembly GCA_036522675.1). Taxonomy (GTDB): domain Bacteria; phylum Verrucomicrobiota; class Verrucomicrobiia; order Chthoniobacterales; family UBA10450; genus AV17. The sequence continues at coordinate 2,365 of DATDFJ010000284.1, forward strand.
CTGGCTGCTAGTGCCGGCGGCCATGGCGTTGCTTTGCCTCTTCGCGGCGGTGGTCGCGCTGAAATCTAGTACCATCGTCGCGGAAGCCATCGTCGTCGCAGGCGTGTTCGCCGCTGCGGCGGGCGTGGCAGTCGCGTTCTACCGGCGCTTCCGCATAGTGCGCGCTTATCATGAGCAAATGCAACGGAGAGTTGCCGAGCTGCTCGAAATCATCAGCTGGCAATTCAACGACACCATTGATTCGTTTCACAACGAGATCGCCGCCGGTTTCGAGCCGCTGGCCGCGCATTGTGCGCGCGAGTACGAAAAAGCCGAACCCTTGTTACGCCGCGCTGAGCAAGTCCAAGCCGAGTTCGGCGCGATCGCAGCGCGGTTGCGCTGAACCCGCAGCGCGCGCTTACTTCCTCGCGCCCGAGCTTTGCTGGGCTACCTGGCTTTCGAGCTGCCGCCGCGCAATCACGAAATTGTTGTTCTCGCCATAACTGCGCCACGGGCCTGGCGGCACATCGCGCACATCGACAAATTGCCAGTCGGTTACATCGGTGGGCGCAAGTCCCAAATAATCGCGCACCGCCGGTGAGACATCGAGACCGGCCCCGTGGTTTAGATTAGGTTTCGGGCGCTCGTTTTGGAACACATATTGGAAATGATCGGTCCGGAACGGACCGCAATCCTCCCACTGCGAATAGCAGGTGCGGTTTCCCTTGCGAATCGCTATCCAGCGGTGTTGGCAGACGGATTGACCTGGCCCGGCATAAGCCTGCTTAAACCACGGAATAACCAGCGGCGCCTCCGGCTTGAACTGGCCGTGGCTCACATCGTTGTAGGGTAAAGCGCAATAAAACGGGTTCAGCTTCGGGATGAATCCGATCGGAATGTAATTGCGCCGAGCCGATGCGTCCGGCGTGTCAAAACCGCCGTAGTTCTGGGTCCAATTTAGATCCCATGAGCTCTTGTAATTCGGGACCGGATTATTGCCTCCGGCTTGTTCGCCGATCCAAAATACGGTCGTAACGATGTTCGTTTTCCACGGAAACCGCGTCGGCGCAGGGCGGGACGCGGTCGGCACGAACACTTGCGGTTCCACTTTGAGCAGGGCCAGTTCGCGCAGCTTCATCGCGTATTTGGCGAAATCCGCCGCCGTGGCGTAGGGAGAAGTGGATTGGTCCTCGCCCCAGGCCATGCTTCCAAAAGAAAAAATGAAGCAGAGCGCAAACAGCCTCTTCATGAGCAAATTGCCCGTCCCTCTTATCCGATTTCTGGCCTCTCGGCAAGCCTTTTCCATGAGGTAAAACACTGTCCCGGGCGGGATAATGGATCGTGGAGCACTATCCATTCCATGATTGCAACATCGCGCCCTACTTCGGCGAGCTTTTTGCGCCGAACAACCGATTGTCGATCAAACGAGTCTTCCCGAAAAATACCGCCACCGCGAGCAGCGCATTCGGCCTAACCATGTCGACTGGCTGAAATGTCCCCGCATCGACCAGCTCCACGTAATCAATTCTCGCCAAAGGCGCTTCGCCAATCACTCTCCGGACCTGCTCGACGACTTCGCGCGCGGAACTGTTGCCCGCCTTTTCCGCAACCAGCAGCGCCTTGTGCAAAACGCTCGCCTGCTCGCGCTCGTCGGCGTTCAAATACTGGTTGCGCGAACTGCACGCCAGCCCGTCGCCCTCGCGCACCGTCGGCACCGCGACGATGTCGATCTTGAAATTGAGATCGCGCACCATTCGGCGAACGATCGCGAGTTGCTGAAAATCTTTCTCGCCGAACATGGCCGCGTCGGGCGAAAGAATGTTGAACAACTTCGCCACCACGGTGCACACCCCGCGAAAATGATCGGGCCGCGATTTTCCCTCCAACGTCCGCGACAGCGCTGTCTCCTCGACGAACGTCGAGCGATCCTGAAAATAAATTTCTGCCACTGCCGGCCGAAACAAAAGATCCACCCCGGCCGCGCGACAGAACTCTTCATCGGCTTTCTCCGGTCGCGGATACTTTTGATAATCACTGCCGGGTTCGAACTGCAGCGGGTTAACAAAAATACTCACGGCCACTTCGCCGTCGGCGCCCGCGGACTCGCGCGCGAGCCGGATCAATTCGCGGTGTGCCTTGTGCAGGGCGCCCATCGTCGGCACAAGCACGCGTCGTTTGTTGCGTGCTTGTGCCCGGGCCTCAGCGACTGTCGTTACGATCTTCATCTCGAAGGATTGTCGATCTTCTCGAGCCAGATCGCCTGCCGCCCGAAGCGAAATCTTTTCTGACCGAAGTTTTGCCAACCAGCTTCGTGCGCCAGCTCGCGAAGTTCGGCGAACGAAAACGCGCGCGCGGCGGAAAGCCGCCCGTCATAGCGCGTCATCGGCTCGCGAAAGATAAGCGCAGTCAAAAGATAAACGCCGACCGCGAGCAATAGGCCGCGCCGCAGATCAGAGACGAGCACGAAGCGGCGCGACAATTCGCGGCAGCGCCGAAGGACGCGCACCGCATCCTTGTCACTGAAATGATGGAGCGCGAGTGAGCAAAGCACGATGTCGTAAGCTTCGCCGGGATTCCATTCCAGAATGTTCGCCTCGACGTAGGAAATTTCAGGATAATCAGCGCTCAACTTTCTTGCGATCTCGACCGTAGCCGACTGCTGGTCCAGCGCATCGATCTGCACGGGCGCGCCGATCGCGCGCGCGTGATCGACAATTAAGCGCGGAATATCGCCAGACCCCGTGGCAAGATCGACAATCGACACGTGCTCCCCCGGCTTGATCCAGCGGGCGACGAAATTCAGGATGAGCTGATAGCTCCCGAAGTATCTGTTCAATTGCTGAAGGTTGCGCAGATCGCGCTCCAGCTCGGCGGAGACCGGCTGTGGCCGATCCATCATCTCCAGCTCGGCCGAATTGAAGCTTCGCTTCATCTGTAGGGGACGCTGCTAGCGTCCCGCACCGGAAGCAAACTGCTTCCCTTACAGTCCAAGAAATTTCCGCCAGCTGTCGGGCAGCTCCGCGGTCTCGATCTCGCTGCCGATGCGTCCTTCGAACTCCGGATGAAACACCGTGCTCGTGCCGTAAATCATGACCGCGTCCTCGCATCCTTCCACGCGAATAGCGTGCGCCACGCCGGGCGGAATCACCACGCCGACGTTATTGCGGCTGCGATGATTATCACCATCGATGAAGAATCGCATCGTGCGCGTGGGCAACCCGGCGCGCACATCGCGCAGGATCATTTCCACCCGGCCCTGCACAAAAAACATCACGTCCCACTGCTCCTCGTCGTAGCGGCGCAGCTGGTATTTTTGAGCCTGCATGACAAACAGCCGCCGATGCCATTTCTCCGGCGTCGTGTCGTCGGCGGTACTCGGCGGATGAACATGAAATCCTTTCGCTGTGCCGGCGAACATACGCGCGGCCGACCATTGTTTCGGCCACAAACCAATTTTCGACAAAATCCCCTCATCCCGGCGGACAAACTCGCCAAACACACCGCGGTGCCGTTGCGAATGAATGGTGCGACTAAAAATCTCCACGCCTGGAATCCAGAGGCGTTTTGTCTCTGGTTTGCGTCGGTCCGCCGCCGCCAGCTCGCCCGCATCCACCCCCGCAACGGCAACCTGTTGCCCGAAAGGACCGGCCGTGTAGTCCCTCGCACGCAGTGCCGCCTGCGCCTCAGCGTTCAGCCCGCTCCATCGTTTTCTTTCGCGTTCGGTCATAGCCATATTGTGAGCAGATCAATTGCCTAACGAGAAATCGCCGCGTGCGCGAGAAAGATTTGGATTGTAATACGGATCGCTGTCCAACATTTCGCCCCAACGCTCGCGCATGAGAGCGCCTTCCGGCGAGTCGGCGGCGGACTGGCCTATGCCGTCGCCGCGTTGATACAGCCGGGCAGACGGCGTATAAACGATGAGATAACCAGACCGACGCAGTTTCAGGCAAAGATCGACATCGTAGAACGCGCGCGGCAAACGTTCATCGAAACCGCCGGCTTCAGCAAAAACATCACGGCGAGTGAGCAGACACGCGCCGGTAACGGCGCTGCAATTGCGCGTGAGACCGGCGCGTCGCAGGGTAGCGACATCATCCGCGCGCAATCCGCACATCGCCGGTCGTGCGATTGCGCTCGGGTCCAAGACAAGTCCGGCGTGCTCGATCATGTTGTCACCGCGTAGAACAAGAGGACCGACTGCTCCGACTTCCGCGCGCTGGATTTGTTCGGCCATTGTGCCGAGCCATTCGCGCTCAGTCGGTTGCAAGCATGTGTGCAAGAAGAGTAGCCACGGGCTATCGATTTGTGCGACGGCGAAATTATATGCCGCCGGACAATTCAACGGGCCGGAATAGTCGAGCAGCCGATGCGCCGATCGGCTTAACGATGGCCGCAGATCTTGGAACTGTTTTTCTTTCGCAACGAGAACGATTTCGTAATCGGCATAGCTCGTCCTGTTGAGATTCTCGAGCGAAGGCCCGAGCGGTTCCGTGACCTCACTTGGGAAAACAACAATCGCGATCTTTTGCGGGGCGACCAACTGGCGCTGCACCGAAAACGCATGCGTCGGCCAATCGATCACGACGCGCGCATTGATTCGCTCGCGTTGAAGATGCTCCTCCACTGCGCGGCGCGCAGCGTCGAGCTGGCCGGGTTTTTGCCGAACATCGATCGCGCTCGAGCTGGCACTGCGTCGCCAGTGATACAGCACCCGCGGCACGTGGTGGATGCGATCCGTTCGCTCGATAACGCGCAGTAACAGATCGTAATCCTGCGCGCCGTCGAAATCGGAACGGAAACCGCCGACCGAGCGGACGAGCTCACGCCTGACCGTCGTGAAATGAGAAACGTAATTGCCGGACACAAAAAGGTCGGGGGACCAATCGGGTTTGAATTGTGGCCGCTCTACACCCGCGTCGGTCATCTTGTCTTCGTCGGAATAGATCAGGTCGGCGTCGGGGTAACGCTGAAGCAATTTGGCCGTGTGAAAAAGTGCATCCGGCTCGAGCACATCGTCATGGTCGAGAAAGCCAAGCCAATCACCGCGCGCCTGTTCGACTCCATGATTCAATGCCGCTGAGATGCCGCGATTCGTCTCACACCTGAAGATTTTCAGGCTCGGGTCGCGACGCTTTAGCTCCGTGAGATATTCCTGCACTCCTGCATCGGTGGAGGCGTCATCCACCAAAACGAGTTCCCAACTTTCATACGCCTGCGCCGCGACCGACTCGATTGCCTCTGCCAGCCACGGCACTGGCGTGTTGAATACGGGGATGATGACGCTGATCAGCGGTTTGCTTGCGAAATTGCGCGCTTCATTACGCATCGCGGCCAGTTGCTCGGGTGTGGCGCGGTGTTTCTCAAACCAGCGTTGATACTGGGTCGCGCCGGCACTTCGCCGGTCATGCCGATCGCCCTGCAACGCTCGAATCAGCTTTTGGGGCAATCGATACGGCGCCAGCAGCACCTGGCCGATCTTGCGCTCGGGCGATTTCTTCAGCGCGTGCTTCTCTTGTTTGAGCCGTTTCAGCTCCCGGCTGAGCTCCTTCAGCTTGAAGAGTTTTTCCTCCAGGCTGGCGATGTGACGATCGGCGCCTTCGAGTTCCGCCGTCCTAGCCCGAATGGTTCGTTCAAGCTCGTGCACCTGCGCCTCCAACCGCGCGACAGAAGAGGAATCGGCCGGCACCACTATCGCCTAATATTGATTGATGCGCAGCGCAGGCAAATCTACTCTGCCGCGGCGCGGCACGGGCGTTGCCGGCCTCTCGAATGCTGGAGTTTTGCGTTTACATTCTTTATCGCGCCGGCGCGGCCCTGCTCGCGATCTTGCCGTGGCCGGCGCTGTTCGCGCTGGGCAACGCCGGCGGCCGGTGCGCGTGGGCCGTGCTCGGGAAATATCGACGACTTGCCCGGCGCAACGTCTCGATTGCATTCGGCAACGAAAAATCGCCACTTGAATTGCGCCGGCTTGTGCGCCGGCATTTTCAGCTGCTCGGGGCAAATCTGGTTTACACGGCTAAGATCACAGCCGCGCCGCTGGAGAAGATTCTCGAGCGAGTCACAATTGAAAACACTGAAGCGATAGATCGACATCTGCGCGCCGGCAACCCGGTCGTGATGGTGCTGAGCCATCTCGCCAACTGGGAATTGTTCGCGCAATTAATGCCGAACTCGTTTCCCTACGCACGCACTGGCAGCGTATATCAGAAGCTTGGCAACCGTTTCATCGACGCACACATGCGGCGGGCACGGAGCCGGACCGGCCTGGTCCTGTTCGACCGGCAAGACGGATTTCAATCGGTGATTAACTTGCTGCGCGCGGGCGGCGGAGTTGGCGTCGTAGCCGATCAACACGCCGGCGACCACGGCGTGTGGACGCCATTTTTCGACCGGCTCGCTTCCACTTCGTCGCTTGGACCATTGCTCTGCAAACGGACCGGCGCGGCGCTCGTCGCCGCGGCCGTTTACACCGAAGGCATCGGCCGCTGGCGCATCGTGATCACCGACCGCTTCGATGAATCCGGCGCACCGGTTGAAGCGCTGACCGCGAAAATGAACGAGATCATCGAGCGGCAAATCTGCCACGCGCCCGAAGATTGGTTCTGGGTCCACAATCGCTGGAAGACGCCGATTCCAAATTTTCTTCTCGCTCACTACAAACGCGGCGTTTACCTGCCCCCAGGTTGTTCGCCGCAAAACTTGCAGCCGTTCCGCATCCTCGTCCGCGCAACCAACTGGCTCGGCGATTCGGTCATGAGCATACCGGCTGTGCGCGCGATCAAAACTGGGCGACCCGACGCGCACTTGTCGATCTTGGCACCGGCCAATCTCGCGCCGATCTGGAAATTGGTGAGCGAAGTCGACGAGATTCTGCCGCTGGCTGACAAATCGATCTTTACCGCGATGCAACTGATTCGGCGTGCCGAACCGTTCGACGTCGCAGTCCTGTTTCCGAATTCATTGCGAAGCGCGCTGGAAGTTTGGCTGAGCGGAATCCGCCAGCGTGTT
>DATDFJ010000285.1:0-4099 GCA_036522675.1 Chthoniobacterales bacterium
ATGGCGATCGACGCCATGATCCCGATCGGTCGGGGGCAGCGCGAATTGATCATCGGCGACCGCGCGACCGGTAAAACGACGATCGCGATCGACACAATCATTAGCCAGGCCCGATTGAACAAGGCGGCCGAGGACGCAAACGATGTCAATTACCGGCCGCTTTTCTGTATTTACGTCGCGGTTGGGCAGAAAAATTCCAACGTCGCCCGGGTGCTCGACATTTTGCAGAGAGAAGGCGCCATGGCCTACACCACAATCATCGCCGCGCCCGCGTCCGATACCGCGACTAATCAGTATCTGGCGCCATTCGCCGGCGCGGCCATGGGCGAGTGGTTCATGGACCACGGCATGGACGCGCTCATCATTTATGACGACCTCTCGAAACACGCGGTCGCTTATCGGCAGGTCTCGCTCGTCTTGAAGCGGCCGTCCGGCCGCGAGGCATATCCAGGTGATGTCTTTTACCTGCACTCGCGGTTACTCGAGCGCGCCGCGCGCATGTCCGATGAATTCGGCGGCGGCTCGCTTACTGCGCTCCCGATCATCGAAACGCAAGCCGGCGACGTATCGGCGTACATTCCGACCAATGTGATATCGATCACGGATGGTCAGATTTATTTGGAAACGGATCTGTTTTACCAGGGTGTGCGACCGGCGATCTCAGTGGGTCTTTCCGTGAGCCGCGTCGGCTCGGCTGCACAGATCAAAGCGATCAAACAAGTCGCCGGCAAAGTGAAGCTCGATCTTGCACAGTTCCGCGAACTCGCCGCATTCGCGCAGTTTGGCTCCGATCTCGACGCCGCGACCAGAGCGCGTCTCGATCGCGGCCAGCGCATCGTCGAGGTGTTCAAGCAGAAGCAATACAATCCGATCCCGGTGGAGGAACAGGTCGCGATCATGTGGGCAATGCAAAACGGCTACGTCGATGCGGTGCCGGTCGAGCGCGTGAAAGAGTTCCAGTTCAAATTGCAGGATTGGCTCCAGACCCGGAAAGAAAGTCTGCTCCGCGGCGTCCGCGATAAAAAGCAGCTCGACGAAGGTCTCGAGGTGCAACTACGCGCCGCGCTCGATGAATTCAAAACTGTCTGGCAATGATTTCGCTCGATCCCGCCATGCCCGCCGCGCGCAAGATCGACAAGTACTCGGTTGACAGCGCGATCCATTTGATTCGGGGCCAACGGGTGATGTTGGACGCCGATCTGGCGGCGATCTATCGAGTCACGACCAAAAGTCTAAATCAACAGATCAGAAGGAACCGAAAGAGGTTTCCGCCAGATTTCGCTTTTCAACTCACCGCCGAAGAGTTCCGGTTTTTGAGGTCACAAATTGTGACCTCAAAAATGGGTCGTGGCGGGCGCCGATATCGGCCGTGGGTATTCACCGAGCATCGAGCAATCATGCTGGCCGCCGTGCTCAATAGCGACATCGCCGTGCAGGCAAGTATTCGCGTTGTTCGCGCCTTTGTCCGATTGCGTGAAATGGTCGCGGCCAACGCGCAGCTCGCCGCGAAACTCGAAGATCTTGAGCGGCGGCTCGACTCGCACGACGAGGCGATTGTCGATCTTTTCGCGACATTGAAGCGCCTGTTGGAACCGGAAGCGAAGCCGAGACGCGAGATCGGTTTTCACGTGCGCGAGCGCGTCGCGCGTTATCGAGTCAGGCGGAGATAGGGGATGGCGAACACGCAGGACATACGCCGCCGGATCAAGGCGATTCGCAACACGGCGCAGATCACCAAGGCGATGCAGATGGTGGCGGCGTCGAAGATGCGCCGCGCGCAGCAGCACGCGTTGGCCGGTCGCCCGTACGCCGCGCTCATGAACAAGATCTTGGTTTCACTGCAGCGGCGCACCGATCCACGATTGCATCCGCTTTTGCACATTCGCGAATCGAAGAAAGAACTCGTCCTGATCATCAGCACGGACAAAGGCCTGGCCGGGGCACTCAACACGAATCTCTTTCGAGAAGCGGCGACTTTCGACGCGGGCAAAACTGCTTTCGTCGTCACAGGTAAAAAAGCCCGGCAATTCATCGCGCGCACGAAGCGGGAATTGCTCGCGGATTTCGAATTGAAAGACTCGCCGGGCTTTGTCGAAACCAAGCCGATGTCGAAATTTTGCATGGAGAAGTTTCTCAGCCGCGAAGTCGACAAGGTTTCCGTCCTCTACACGCATTTTATCAACACCATTAACCAGCGGCCGATGCTGCACACGCTTTTGCCCATCAGCAGTTTTGATCTGCCGAAGAAGCATGAGCCGGAGGCGAGCGAAGACGTCGATCCTCTGCTCGGTTATGTCTTTGAACCGACCGCCGAGGCCGTGCTCGATATGATGTTGCCGTACTACGTCCAGTTCCAGGTTTTCCAGATGATTCTCGATGCGCGCGCGTCCGAGCACAGCGCGCGCATGGTGGCGATGAAGAACGCGACCGACAACGCCAACCAGTTCATCAAGGATCTCACTCTCGAATACAACAAGATGCGCCAGGCCGGGATCACGACCGAGTTGCTCGAGATCGCGACCGCGCAGATGGCGCTCGGTTCGTAACATCACGCTTTATGAAAAAAGGAAATATTGTTCAGGTCATTGGTCCCGTAGTGGACGTGGAGTTCCCAGATGAAGGGCAGCTGCCCAAAATCTACAACGCGCTCGAGATCGAGTACGAAGTAAGCGGTAACCCAACCAAGCTGACGCTCGAAGTGCAGCAGCACCTCGGGGAAAATTGGGTGCGCTCGATCGCCATGTCTTCGACCGAAGGCCTCAAGCGCGGCATGAGCGTAGCCGATACCGGCGCGCCGATCAGCGTGCCAGTCGGTGAAGGCGTGCTCGGGCGTTTGTTCAACGTCACCGGCGATCCAATCGACAATCGCGGCGCCGTAAAATTCACGAAGCGCTATCCGATTCATCGGCCGGCGCCGGAGCTAACGGAGCAGGACACACGCGTTCAAATCCTCGAAACCGGAATCAAAGTTATCGATCTGGTCTGTCCGTTCTCAAAAGGCGGCAAAGTCGGCGCGTTCGGCGGCGCCGGCGTGGGGAAAACGGTGATCATTCAGGAGTTGATCAACAACATCGCGATGAAACACGGTGGCGTGTCGATGTTCGCCGGCGTAGGCGAGCGCAGCCGCGAAGGTAACGATCTTTACAAGGAAATGATCGAAGCCGGCGTGATCGACAAGGAAGATCTGTCCAAATCGAAGGTCGGCATGGTCTTCGGCCAAATGAACGAACCTCCGGGCGCGCGTCTGCGCGTCGGTTTGTCCGCGCTGGCCATGACCGAATATTTTCGCGACGAGCGCAATCAAGACGTGCTTCTTTTCATCGACAACATCTTCCGCTTCTCGCAGGCGGGCTCGGAAGTGTCGGCATTGTTAGGCCGAACACCGAGCGCGGTCGGTTATCAGCCGACGCTCGCGGCGGAGATGGGCGACTTGCAGGAGCGCATTACATCGACAAACAAAGGTTCGATCACTTCGTTCCAAGCCGTTTACGTTCCGGCCGACGATCTGACTGATCCGGCACCGGCGAATACCTTTGCGCATCTGGATTCAACCATTGTGCTCGAGCGCTCGATCGCTGAGCTGGGAATTTATCCGGCAGTCGATCCGCTCGCGTCGACCTCGAAATCGCTCGCACCCGAGGTCGTCGGCGAAGAGCATTACGACGTCGCGCGCGGGGTGCAGCGCGTACTGCAGCGTTACAAAGATCTCCAGGACATCATCGCCATCCTCGGCATGGATGAGCTGAGCCCGGAAGACAAGCTCACGGTCTATCGCGCGCGCAAAATCCAGCGTTTTCTCAGCCAGCCGTTCCATGTGGCCGAAGTGTTCACCGGCCATAAAGGCCAGTACGTTTCGATCGAGGAAACGGTGCGCGGGTTTAAGGAAATTCTCGAGGGCAAACACGACGAAGTTTCCGAGCAGAACTTTTATATGAAGGGCAACATCGACATGATCAAGGAAGGCTAACGCCGTGGCGACGCTAAGACTCGAAATTGTCACGCCGGAGGAGAAGATCTACTCCGAGGACGTGAGCATGGTTACGCTTCCTGGCTCAGAAGGCGAGCTGGGGATTTATCCCAAGCACGTGCCGGTTCTCAC
>DATDFJ010000286.1:0-4122 GCA_036522675.1 Chthoniobacterales bacterium
GCGTTTGCGCGCTACAAACTAAATGTCGCCCAACTCCTGCTCACGCACAGCGACCTCGATAGCCGCACTCGCCGCATAAATGCGAAGAACACGCTTGAGCGCTTGCTCGCCGCCGGCAACATCGTGCCCATCATCAACGAGAACGATTCTGTCGCGGTGGAAGAATTACGCTTCGGCGATAACGATCGGCTCTCGGCTGAAGTAGCGATGCTCGCCGGCGCGACCCTGCTTCTCATTCTCACTCAAGTGGACGGGCTGATGGACTCGGGCGGTCGCGTCATCGCCCGGGTCCGCGACGTCGGGCGGGTGAGAAATCTCGCTACCGAAACGAAAGGAAAATTTTCACAGGGCGGCATGATCTCGAAGCTGCAGGCGGTTGAGATGGCGGTCGACGCAGGTATTACCACGATCATTATCAATGGGCGGCGGCCGCACCTGATCAGTGAAGTTGTCGCGGGCAAACAAGCCGGGACGCACTTTGTTGCCAGGCGCAGAAATGGAGCTCGCGCCGCGTCGCTCACTGAACCGCGAAGTTGACGGCTGCCGAAACAGACCGATCACGTTGCCTATATGGATCTCGCGACGCAAATGCTTGAGTTCGGCCGGTGCGCACGTGGCGCCGCGCGCACACTAGCGCAGCTCGCGAGCGCGCAAAAGAGCGCTGTCCTCCACGCGATGGCGGACGAAATCGACGCACGCCAGAGCGCGATTCTAGCAGCTAATGACCAAGATCTTATCGCCGCGAAGGCCAACGCTCTATCCGACGCCATGATCGATCGATTGACTCTGAATCGCGAGCGGCTCCAGGCAATCGCAGCAAGTATTCGCGATGTCTCAGGTTTGCCCGATCCGATTGGGCAAGTCATTCGCGAATGGACGCAGCCGAATGGCTTGCACATTTCCAAGGTACGCGTGCCAATTGGCGTGATCGGCATCATCTACGAGTCGCGTCCCAACGTGACCAGCGATTCGGCCGTTCTCTGCATCAAGACGGGCAACGCTGCGATCTTGCGCGGCGGGTCAGAATCGATTCGCTCCAACCTCGCCATCGCGGAGGCACTCCAGTGCGGCGGCGCAAAGGCGGGATTGCCAGCCGATAGCGTGTTGCTCGTCCCAAACACCGACCGAGACGCGATTCGGCACATGGCGCAAATGGACCGCTACATCGATCTCATTATCCCACGCGGCGGCTCTGCCTTGATCGAGATGGTTGTGACCCATGCGCGGATGCCGGTGATCAAACACTCACACGGTCTTTGTATCGCCTACGTTGATCGCGCGGCCGATCTCGATATGGCGGCCAATATTGTCGTAAACGCAAAGACGCAGCGTCCCGGCGTGTGCAACGCAATCGAAACAACCCTGATCCATCGCGATGTCGCCCGCGCGTTCCTCGAGAAAGTCGCTCCGCTGCTCAAGGCGAAAAAAGTCGAGCTGCGTGCCGATGAAGCGGCCTTCGCGCAACTATCGGCGTTGAACTACCAACCGCTCCTTCCAGCAACACCATCGGACTGGTCGACCGAGTTTCTCGACTTAGTCATGGCCCTGGCCGTGGTGGAGAATATCGACGCGGCGATCGCGCACATCGACCAGTACGGTTCGCATCACAGCGATTCCATCGTCACTCGTGACGAAGCGACCGCCGAAAAATTCCTGCGCGAGATCGACTCCGCGACCGTCTACTGGAATGCATCGACGCGTTTCACCGATGGCGGCCAATTCGGATTCGGCGCGGAAATTGGGATCAGCACGGACAAACTGCACGCGCGCGGCCCGATGGCACTCGAAGAACTGACGACTTACAAGTACATCATCCGCGGCACCGGCCAGGTGCGCACCTGATCTTGCAGGGGCCCCGAATGCCTTCGGCGTCGCAGTTATTCCGTTTTCGAGGGTCCGGGCGGAGCGGTTGCTGCCGAATCGCTCGTGCTCGGCGGCGCTGCGCCCGGCGAAGACGTCGACCCGGCGGCAGTTGTAGGGGAAGCCGCTGGCTTCGCCTCTGGGCCGCGAGCAGCGTCTCCTGCAATAGCTGCCGCCTTTGCTGCTGCGGCTTTCGCCGCTGCTTCGGCCGCGGCCTTCTTCTTCGCTTCGGCTGCGGCTACGGCGCCAGCCAGATTTTTATCAACCGCTGCCGCTTCGACCGGATGAATACGATGATAATATTCGTTCGATTTCGACAGTTGCTCTTTGCGAAGCAGCAATGCATCGAAGCGCTCGCGCTTACTCAACTCGAAATCCTTGTCCATCTTGATCGCCTCGAACGGGCACACCTCCACGCAAATCTGGCAGCTCATGCACACCGAGATGTCGATGTCGAATACCGCCGGGTAAAACTGCGGTTTGCCCATGTAATCGGGCTTCTTGTCCTCGCTCTTAATTATATAGATGCACTGCGGCGGACACTCCTTCTCGCAAATCTTGCACGCCACGCAGCGCAGCCCCGCGTGCGTATCCTTTCCATCGTAGACCAGGAACGGAAAATTCCGGTAATTCTCCGGCAACGGATTCCGCTCCTCGGGATATTGCACCGTGATCAGGCGCTCCTTCTCGAAATAGCTTCCGATAAAGTTCCGCGCCGTAACCGCCATCCCCTTGAGAATCCCCGTGCCAATCATCGGGTTTCAATCTTGCCGAAACCGCGTGATATTTCACATCGAAAATTATAGCGTGCGAGTCGCCACTCTTATTCTGACGATGGCCTTTGCCGTAGCAGCTCAAGCCGCTGATCACATCTTCGAGAGCAGCCCGAAACGCACCCATTTGCTCGAGCTGTTCACATCGCAGGGCTGCAGCAGCTGTCCGCCAGCCGAAGCCTGGCTATCGAAACTAAAGACCGAACCGCAACTCTGGAAAGATTTCGTGCCGCTCGCATTCCATGTCGATTACTGGGACCGGCTTGGCTGGCGCGATCCATTTGCCGCCAAAGAATGGACAGCGCGCCAATATCAGTACGTCGCGCACTGGCGCAGCGAGAGCGTGTACACCCCCGGTTTCGTTTTGGATGGTCGGGAGTGGAGCGGCCGTGGTGTTCCCTCTCCGTCAAATGACAAAGCCGGCGTGCTGAAATTATCAGTGGGGAACCAAAAGATAACCGGAGAATTCGCTCCGACGGATCGCGGCACGGAAAATGTCGATCTTCATGTCGCAGTGCTCGGCTTCGGTCTAACGACAAAGATCACCGCTGGCGAAAACAACGGCCGCAACATGTTGCAGGATTTTGTCGTGCTCTCTCTGACAAACCAAAAGATGCCGAACGGGAAGACCGAGATTCCTTTCGATCAAGACGCGCGCGCTGGCGCGATCGCGGCTTGGGTTACCGCGCCGGATCAACTCGAGTCCATCCAGGCGGTCGGTGGGTGGCTTCGCTAAGAGATCGACCGTTCAGCGGTCGACTTCGCCCATCACAATGTCGATGCTGCCGAGAATTACCATCACGTCCGCGACGGTGTGTCCGAGGCACATGTCTTCGAGCACGGTCAGATTGATGAAGCTCGGGGGGCGGACGCGATAGCGATAAGGGTTCGGGCTGCCGTCGCTGATTAAATAAAAACCAAGCTCGCCTTTGGGTCCTTCGATGCGGCCGTAAGCTTCGCCAACGGGAGGACGAAAGGCGCGGACTTTCACTTTCGGGTTCATCACGGGTCCGGGCTGGATCTGCTCGAACGCCTGGCGCAAGATCGACAAGCTCTCGTGCATCTCCAGCACGCGGAGCATCAGGCGATCGTAGGTGTCGCCGTGGTCGCCGAGCGGGATCCGGAATTTGAATCGTGGGTAAAACCCGTAGCCGTCCACTTTGCGAAGATCATAATTCACGCCACACGCGCGCAACATCGGGCCGGTGATCCCCGCATTGATCGCGAGATCGGATGAAACTTTCCCGACATTTTGGGTTCGTGCGATGACGACTTCGTTGCCGACGACGAGTTGTTCCAGCTCATCGATAAACTTTGGAAACCGATCGACAACTTGTTCGGCGCGCGCCAGCCATTCGTCACTCGCGTCGACCCGGCAGCCGCCGAAGCGCATGTAATCGCACATCATCCGCGAGCCGGAGAGCGACTCGAACAGGTCGAGAATTTTTTCGCGCTCGCGGAACGCGTACATGAGCGGCGTTCCCCAGGC
>DATDFJ010000287.1:0-7328 GCA_036522675.1 Chthoniobacterales bacterium
AGTTGAGCGGTTGAGGAGTTGAGCTGTTGAGCAGACGCGCCAGCTTGGATTCTGATTCACCTAACCTCTCAACCATTCAACATCTCAACATGCTAAGCGCCATCATTGTTGCCGCCGGGGCGAGCGAGCGCATGGGCTTCGATAAATTGTTCGCGCCGCTCGGGGGCAAACCGCTCGTCGCACACACGATCGATGCGTTCG
Organism: Chthoniobacterales bacterium; assembly: GCA_036522675.1. Classification (GTDB taxonomy): domain Bacteria; phylum Verrucomicrobiota; class Verrucomicrobiia; order Chthoniobacterales; family UBA10450; genus AV17. The sequence goes on from DATDFJ010000287.1 coordinate 202, forward strand.
AGCGCACAAACTGCGTGGACGAAATCCTTGTGATTGGGCGCAGCGATAGTTTGGGCGAATTGCGCAAGCTGCTCGGAGCAAAAACCAAGGTGCGTCACGTCATTGGCGGCGGCACCGAACGGCACGATTCGGTTCGCATCGGTTTGGACCACATCGATGCAAACGCGGATTTCGTCGCCGTCCACGATGCCGCGCGGCCGCTGATCACGCCGGAGAAAATCACTCGCGTCTTCGAGATCTGTCGCGAGCACGGCGCGGCCTCACTCGCCGAACCGGTGACCGATACACTCAAACGTGCGAATGACGAACTCATCGTCACGGAGTCAGTCAATCGCGATCAACTTTTCGCCATGCAAACGCCGCAAATTTTTGCGCGCAAATTATTGCTCGAAGCCTACGAAGCTGTCGCGGTCAAAAAAATTTCGGTGACGGACGAAGTCTCCGCGGTCGAGCACCTCGGCCGCAAAGTCGTCCTCGTCCCGAATCAGGATTTCAATTTCAAGATCACGTACCCGCGCGACTTTCCACTTGCCGAGTTCGTCTTCACGCACCGGGCACGGCTCCCATAACTTCGCGCCAACTCACAAATCGAGACATCCGGTTCGGCGTGGACAGCCTGGTCTAACGAGACACAAGATCGGCGACCGCACCCGACACCGCGCGCAGCTGAAAACTGGCCGAGCTAACTACAACAAGGTTAGGCATCGGAGCGGGGCGCGGTTCGCTGCATCGCTTGGTTAGGCATCATTAATCGCATCAAAACTTTGCGATGATAGCTTGGCACTCTGTGAGCCAGTGCGGGAGCGGATTCGGTGCGTTGAGAGTCAGACCGCCGGAATGTCCTGGAGCTTGCTTGGCGGTTAGCGCGTCGCGGAGCGCCTCATAATGGGGTTTTTGTTCGGCAGCTAGCTTCTTGTTCTCAAGGAGAATCTTCATGATTCGCTTCAGATTGTTGATCTCATGGGCAGCGGTGCCCTGCTGCGAAGCCAAGAGTAAGAAAATGGCGGATCCCACAAGTAATGAGACGCACAGAGTGCGATGGCGGTCGGCCTCCCAATAGAGTTGTATCGCAGAAATACCCAAGTTCCGGCTTTGAGAGCCACCGCGGAGGAAGTCGAGCGACTTGAAGAACAGCTCATCTTGCTTCTGCTGATAGTTGAGCTTGGTGGTAATCATTCCGATCACGTATCCGAGCAGGCTGCCAGACAGCGCGATCAAAGCCGCAATCATCGTTGCTTGGGCCGCAGTGATTGTGGACATGTCGATCATAGTGTGGTGGAGAGGCCTAACGAGAACAAGATGAGCGACGGCGGACGAGAGCGCGCGTCGCTTGGAGTGGGATGGTGGAAGTCATCTCAAAAGTGGAGCGCACAGCGGTCCGCCGTTCGCTCCATCGCCTGGTTAGGCTCATTTGACTTGGAGCAGGTTGATCGGCATGTCCGAAGTAAGAGAAAAAGGCGACTCTCCTGTCACCGTCAGACTGCTTCGAGTTTTTTCCTCCAATGGGGCTGGTGCCGTCCACAAGATGACTATGGCATACGCGCCTACGAGTACCGGAAGCAGAAAGTCGAAAACGGCCCGGATTATTGATACGGGCCAAGACAGGAAAGTGACAATTCGGCTAGCGGGAAGATCGGGGGATTCGGTCTGAAGATCACGAACTCTGTGCAGCCGCCTCGCCTCTCTTTCTCGCGCACGTTCCCAGCGAGCGTCAAGGGTCCGTTGAAGCGCCTCCCGGCGCTTCGATCGCCATGCTACAAAGTCCGCAACTGAATAGATTGAGAATGCCACCAGAAAGTATCCAACGATGACAGCGAGGATTCCCAGCACGGCCTTCTGATCTGCGCGCGAAAACTCGACGCCTAACGCAGAAATCTTCGAAGGGACGAGACCTGTTCGGACGAGCGTGATCCCAATGATGCTGACGCCCAGAAGGTAGCGGCGTTCTTGACGCGTTAATTCACTGAGTGGCTCACCAAGTGCCACTTCCTCTGGGCTCGAGTCGGTCATACGCGGTGATGGGCCTAACTATAATGAGACGTATGAACGTGCATTTGCACGTACATTTGAAAATGCACGCTGCGAAGTTGGGCTGTTTCTCGCCCGGCAATTGCGCGTTGATCCGATAGGAAGTCGGTCATGTCCCAATCGGATGTCCATTCCACCCTCGCTTTCGTAAATCACCACGCCGGCCAACAGATCAAACTTGAGTTGATCGATCCGCGATTCCCGGCGCGCATCTACCAATTGCGAATCAATGGGCACTGGGCCAAAAAAGGTCCCTACGCGAGCAAAACGGCATCATGCGGCAATTGCGCCAGGGGTGGGTGGCGCATTGAGCGCGCGCTAGCACTGGAATGAACCGCTCAGCCCAGCATGGGATCGATCGGGACCTGCGGTCGCACAAGATCGACAACTGCGGGGATGTGTTTGGATTTGAAGGTGCGACCGCGGCGCGGCGGCGGCGAGCTGTCGAGGTCGCCGACACGGATGATTTTTCCATTTTTCCAAACCCAGGCGTCGGCATTATAGGGGCCGACGCGGCGCGGATCGGTCCACGTGTGGATTGACAAGAGTGGCGCGTTGACCGCAGCGGCGATATGCGCAGGGCCGCTGTCGACGGTGATGATGAATCGCGCGACGCGGATGAGGCGGACGAGTTGGAGAAGCGAAGTTTGGTTGGTGAGCTCGACGCAATTCGGCGGTGTCGCAAGTTTCTGGCGTGATTGGCCGACAACCACCACGCGCGTCGGCGCGAAGGCAGCGCAGAGCTCCTCGATGACGCGATTAGAAAGCGACTTGCCATTGCCGCGGGCAAACGGATGCAGCAGGATGAAGGGCGGATATTCGTCGAAACGCGGCAGTTTGTCGCCGCTTGGGAACGGACAGCGCAACTGGTCGGTCACGGCGCCGCCGGCGCATTCGGCCAGCTTGAGGTAACGCTCGACCGCGTGCTCATGGCGATTCACTTTTGCCACGCGATGATAAAACAAGCGCGCGCCTTCGCGCGCGTCGCTCATTCCGTAGATTTGTTTTGCGCCGCTGACTTTGGCGATGAGCGCACTGCGCAAAAGCCCCTGGAAATCGAGCGCGAGATCGGGTTGCAATTTCTTTGTAATTTTTAGCCACGGTCGGAGGCTCGTCGCCGCGCCGAGGCCGCGAAATTCGCCGCGCGGAAAAACATGAATGTGATCGACGTCGGGATTGCCGCGCAGCAGCGGCGCGAATTCAGGGTTGATCACCCAGGTAATTTCCGCGTCCGGATGCGCGTCGGCGACGAGGGCGACGGCCGGCAGAGCATGGACGATGTCGCCGAGCGAGCTGGGTTTGATGACGAGAATCGATTTCATTTCACCACGAAGGACACGAAGAGCACGAAGTTAACCAGACGACGGGAACAGGGGAATCACAGTTTCCTCTTCTCGTCACTCGTCACCTGTCACTCATCACTATCTTCCAAGCGCGAGCCGCTCGGCGAGCAGCGGCGGCAGACCGGCGTTGAGGATTTTGTTTTGCGCGGCGTCGAGCTGATAACGGACGCGCCGTAGTTCCACGACGTCGTTTTCAATATCGAAAACGCAGTAAGCGGCGCGCCAGTCGGCATCGCGCGGCTGACCGACACTTCCGGCGTTGATGAAATATTTTTTGCCGCTCTCGATGTGAAGCTGATCGATCTTGATCCGGCGCACGCCGTCGTCGCGGATGAAGGCCATCGGCACGTGGGTGTGTCCGAAAAAACAAACCGTGGTGTGCTGATAAGTGAAACTGGCGGCGGCGTCCAGGTTGTTGAACACGTAAGCCCATTGCGCCGGGGTATCGAGCGTGGCGTGGACGATCGTGAAATCGCGCACCTGGCGCTGTAAACGCAGGTCGCGCAGCCAGGTTTTGTCCTCCTCGCTCAAGTGGTCGCGGGTCCACCGGATGGCCGATTCGGCCAGCTCGTTGAAGTCGCGCGAGGACTCGATCAACGAGGCTTGCTCGTCGTGGTTGCCTTTGACGACCGGGCAATCCATCGCGCGCACGCGTTCGACGCATTCGTGTGGGTCGGCGTTGTAACCGACAATGTCGCCTAGGCAGACGTAGTGAGTGCATTTCTGCTCGACGGCATCGTGCAGCACCGCATCCAGCGCTTCCAAGTTCGAATGAATGTCACTGAAGATCCCGTAGCGCAGCATGGTTAAACAGTGTCCGGTTGAAGCGTCGCCCTGGCGAACAAGTCCGCCGCAATTTAACTCCCGACCGGCTCACCGGTTCAATCCCGAACGTGTCCGGGACGTCAGCCGGCCGGCTTCATCGACCGGGAGCACCCCGCAAAATCGTTCCTTCGTGCTCGGGAATGCGCTGCTCCGGCGGAATGCCGAGCTTTTCTTCGAGAAATTTGATCCGCGAGATCAACGTCGGCAGCCGTTCGTCCGGTCCGATGTCGTAGAGCTGATGCAGACGCTGATACGCTTCGCGCTCCCGGCCTTCGCAATAGGAAAGCTCATACGCGGCAAAACGTTTGTTGTAACCCAGCGCGCCGGGCTGCGCCGCCGCCTTGGCGTAATACTCCGATGCGTGCAAATGATCGTTGTATTTGTCTTTGTAAAGCCGCGCCAGGCTCTCGTAGAGCTGCGCGCTGTCCGGGTTGTTCGCGATTCCACGCTCGAAAAAATCCCTCCCGAGCGCGAAATATTCCCGCTGCATTTTGACGCGCAGCGCCTGGTGCGGCTGGGTCGCATCTCGCATTGCCGCAACGCTGGCGTTCCAGGCCATGTGCCAGCCGGCCATGTCCCAAAACATAACCGAGCGCGGCTGCAGCGTCGTGACCTGTCGAAAGAGCAAAAGGACGCGGCCCCATTCGGTGTTTTCCCACGCAACGTGCGCCTCAATAAAGAGCACATCCGCGACCGCGGCGCGAAACCCGCTCAGCGCGGCAATGAATCCGAGTTGCCCCAGTTTTTCGCGCAGATCGAGATTGAACTCCACACCGCGCAAGCGCTCTTGTTGATGCTGTTTCACCAGCGCCTCTTCCATCGGCAGCCGGCCTGCGCCGAACAGAATCAGCCCAACCACTGCGAGAATGATCCGCGTCATCACAGTTCCTTGCCGTAAAACACGAACACCGCCAGCAAGGTGTAAATGGTCGTGTAAAAAAATCCGAGCAGCGCGGTCTTGCCAAAGATAGCCAATGGAATGGCCGCGCCGGCAACGACGTCGTCCACCAGATTGAAGCTTTGCAAATCCGGAAATACGAGTGCCACGAGCGCGAGAAAGATGCGCGTCATCCACGTGCCGGCGTGCTCGTGCAGCCAGTATTGCCGCGCCGTGGCCTGCAAATGTCCGATGAAATAAATCACCACCATCACGACAACGGTAAAGATGCTCGTGGTCGCAAACGTGGAGACGAACAGGGTCAACCCGGCAAGCAGGCAAGCTTTCAAATAAATGACGGCGATGCCGGGCAGCAGGTTGATGTTGAATGCCGACGTGCGGATGGAGCGCACCGCATCGGCGACCTGCTCGGGCGGCGCCCCGCCGGCGTGTTGCATCATTTCATGGATGAGGGTCTGCTCCCGCGAGTAGAGGATTACCAGAAACATCGCGCTCATCACGACCGTGCTGATCGCCAGAAGCAACAACACGCCGGCGAGTTTACCGATGACGTATTCGAAGCGCGGCACCGGCTTGGCCAGAATCGTGTAGATCGTGCGGTCTTCAATGTCCTGGGGGATCAGACGGGCCGTGGCGACGATCGCCAGCAGCGAAGTGAAGATCGACATCGCGCCAAGCGACACATCTTTCAGGATCTGGAATTCCTGCTGAAACGTCAGCCGCGCCATGAAAACGGAGCTGCCGATCAAGATCAGCGCGAAGATCAGCAAAAAATAAAACACCTTCAGCCGCGTCAGCTCGGTCAGTGTGTTCGTGGTGATGGCGGCGAGACGGCCGAAAGAAAATGCGCGGTGTCGACTTTGCGTCAGCGCAAGTTCCGGCTTCGTCGTTGCTTCGACATTCGTCATTCGGATTTCGTCATTCCTGCTTTCGTCGCTTCGAGGAACATGCGCTCAAGCGTGGTTGTCGATCTTTGCCGAGCGATGACCCTCGCATTCGATCTGCCGGCGAGCGCTTCGATTTCGTTGAGCAGCGCCTCGGGTGCGTTTTCCAGGATCAGCTCGGTTTGATTCTGGATCGCGATCAACTGGTCGAGCTGGCCCTCGCGAACGAGCACGCCATTGGCGAGGATACCGATACGGTCGCAGATTTCCTGCACCTGGGCGAGCAAATGGGATGAGAGCAGGACGGTGATCCCGCGCTTCTTAAGATCGACAATCAGGTCGCGAATATCGCGCGAGCCGGCGGGATCAACGCCCGCGGTCGGCTCGTCGAGCACGACCAGTTTCGGTTCGTGGATCAATGCCTGGGCGAGACCGATCCGCTGCAACATTCCTTTCGAATAGGTGCCGAGGCGGCGCTTGCGCGCATTGGTTAGGCCGACAAGCTCGAGCAGTTCGTCGATCCGCTGCCGCAACCGTGCGCCGTTCAATCCGCCGAGTTTTCCAAAAAAACCCAGCGTTTCTTCGCCGCTCAGATATTTGTAGAAGTACGGATTCTCCGGCAGGAAACCGACCGCTTCGCGGCTGTCCACGCGGCTGCTGTCGCGTCCGAAAATTTCCGTGCGACCACGTGTCGGCGAGACCAGCCCGAGGATGATCTTGAGCGTGGTGCTTTTGCCCGAGCCATTTGGTCCGAGCAAGCCGTAGACCTCGCCCGCCTCCACGCGCAGGTCGAGATCGCGCACCGCCATCACCTTTTCGCGATGAAACGGAACTGGGAAAACCTTGGTCAATCCGCTGACCAGGACCGCCGCGCTCACCTCCGCATTGCTACGGCGTGGCAAGTCAGTCATGGCGAATTTCAAAGCCCCGCGCCGAGACGGGTTCGGCCAGCGCAGATTCAGTTTGTTGGCGGATGAGGCCGCGCAGCTCGCTTTGTTTCACGGCTTCCAAAAACGCGCGCACCTCATTCTCGTCGCCGCCGACTTGCAGCTCCACGCGGCCATCTGGCAGATTGCGCACCCAGCCTGTCACTTCAAAACCGGTCGCGATGTGGCGCACCGTCCAGCGAAATCCCACGCCCTGCACCTT
>DATDFJ010000288.1:0-13476 GCA_036522675.1 Chthoniobacterales bacterium
CGCCGTCGCATTCGCATGCCCCCACATGCCGCTCGGACGCAAAGCCGCTTCGCCTCCGCCCGTGATCCAGATATTTGCCCACCGCGCCGACGCGAACCCGAGCTGAACAGCGACCTCCGATAACCCGAACGTTTGCATCGCCAGCACGATCACATTGGCAGCGGCGCCGATGGCGAGACCAATCATCAACGGCAGACGTGTTCGGCTGTCGGACGCGAACCTGTGCAAAGCGTATGCATATGGTATGGCCAGACACCAGCGGACCGGATCAGTGCTCGACAACGTGTGCGCTGTGACCCATTCGCGGCCGATCCAGAGAAAGACCAGCCCAGCCGTGATCGCGAAGCTTACGGGAAAGCGGACGCGATAGCGGAATCGCGTTGCCCACCGCAGCAACAGCACCGCTGCGAGGACCACGGCGATTAAATCACTGACCCGCGGCGCGCCCTCCGATTCGCTCCGCGCCATATATGGATTGAAGAAGAGCGCTGCGCCGATCGTGAACGCGATGACGCACTGCGTATACGCGCGACCCCGATGTTTGATCGCAGGAGCGGCCGGCTCGAGCGATACTTTTTCCGCCGTGATCATCGTGCCACAGGTGCCGGCGACCGCAGGAAATTTGTTAGGCCAATCAATTGTCCCCGTGTGCGGCTCCAGAATAGCGGAATCAGCAGCGCGAGCCAGGCAGCTTTGCCAAGTGTGTCGGCGAACAACGGCACCGAAAACGCGATTAACCATACCGCTGCCGGTGCGTACTGGATCGGGGCGGTTCGAGCGCTGATCCAAATGTGAAGCAGCAAGCAGAACACCGGGAGCGAAACGAGATCTGCCATTCCGTAGCCGGGGGGACCATAACGAAGCACGAGAATGACGGTCAATGCGCTGAGTATGACCAGCCGCACCAGGTGCACGATGGTCTGCTTGGTGTTCAACCCGAACACGGTGAGCCCCGACACATGCAGCTGAAACATCGCGCTCACCAGCGCGACGACACCGAGCCAGGGATACACCTGCGACACCGGCGCCCATCTTGGACCAAAGACGACCGGCACAACCAGCGGCGCGATGAACGAGAGTCCGCACAGGAGCGGCCCCAGCGCAAGTATCTGCAGATACATTCCTTCGGTGATGGCGCGCGCCAGGCGCACCGGGTCGCCTTCCACTCTGGCAAAAGCCGCAACGGAAAGCCGCGTCGTGGCGGTGCGCACAAAGCTGAGCTGCTGCACGATGCGCAGTGCCAGCGCGATGTATCCGACCGCCGCCGCACCAAGCAGCCGGCCGACCACCAGCGGGTTCACCAGATCTCGCAGCGCTAGCACGATCTGCGACATGGAATACGGCACGCCGAACGACAGCATTTGTCGCATCAAGACCGGTTTCCAAATCAGACGCGGCCGGTAGCCCGTTTGGTAAACCTGCACGAGTTGCGCCAGTTGTTGCGCCCACCAGCCGGCCAGTGGCGCGATCACGCCGGCACCGCGATATCCGAGCGGCAGCGCGACCACATAATACGCGACATTCCCGATCAGCTCAATCACGGCGACGCGTTTGTAGTTGAGCTCACGCTCCAGCCGCGACATCGGCACTTTCACCGCATGCACGACAGGGATGCCGCACGTTAGTGCGAGCACGGCCGTTTGCATTTCGTGCAGCTTGTAAAATCGCGCGAGCAATGGCGCGAGCACCACGCCCAGACCGACTCCGGCGAGGCTGAAAAGCAGTAACAACGTAAGCGCCTGATGAAATTTCTCCGGCTCGTCGCGATTCAACCGGATCAGATAGACGCCGATGCCGCACTCCGTGATCGTGATCAGGTATACGAGAATCGCATGCGCCGCCACGAAGACGCCGTAGTTCGCCGGACCGATAAACCGCGTCAGCAACGAAATGCCGACAATGCCGATGATCGCTCCGGCCAGCAGGCGGAACGACATATAAGCGCTGCCGCGGATGACCTGGTGTTTGAAACTCATCAGTGAACTCGCCGACCGCTACTGTTATACCAGATCGAGTTCCGCCGCGCGTGAGAACAGGCTGCTCCCAGAACTTCGGCTTGCGTGCAGAACGCAACATGCGGAGAACTGGCGGAAGGGGTGGGATTCGAACCCACGGTCCCGTTGTAACGGGACGCTCGATTTCGAGTCGAGTGCCTTAAACCGGACTCAGCCACCCTTCCTCGGATGCGGCAGAAAACACCGAGCGCTGAACGTCGAACATCGAACGCCGAATGCAACCCGATTTCGGTTGGGGGTTCGGAGTTCGGCGTTGGACGCCTGCCGCGCCGCAGCTTTGCGAAGGCGGGTTCGGCGTTTTGTGAAGAGACTTGCCATTGGCACCGTCACTGCTTTAGAACGCCGCCGTTAGTTGCTGTGATGATCAGGGCCAATTGCCGGGAACGATTCACCGCCGCGGATTTTGATTTCATCGTCCGCACCCTGGCGCGTTCGCAGAGCGATCAAGTATCGATTGTCGATCTTCTGAGTGATGCCGAGACGCGCGATTCCATTCTGGATCATCCGCGGCTGGTTGACGCGATCCTTTCGCACCCTGTGCAGCTGCGGATCTCGTCGCAATTTTATTTTTATGTGCTCGCCCGTCACGTTCTGCGGGAGGCGGCGATCAACGATCGCAAGTTGTGCGATTACGTCGCCTCACTTTTGGAGACATTCTCGCGCGCGAGCCAGTTGCGGCGACCCGACCAAATCAGTGAACACGCCCACGAATACATCTGCGACATGCTCATTGCGCTGCAGCGGCTTTCGTCCGAGCAGGTGTTCCTGTTGCGCGCGCACATCGGCAATTATTCGCTTTTCATCAGCGGGATTTTTCATGAGAACGCGCAACGCCGGCGCGACCGCGGCGGGCCGGACCTGAAGTTTTACGAGCAAGTTGGCCGGACGAATTACCAGCTCGTGGCCGGGCACGAGGTCGCGCGGCGGTGCGAGCTCGATGACGTGTTCGAAGGTTTAGCCGACCGCTTTCACGATGTGCGACTCGCGCTCAATGAGTTGTCCGACCGGTTGTTGAATCTCGACGAAGCGTCGCGGCCAGGTTTAGTCGTGTGAACGAGACGCTCTTCAGTCAGATCCAAAAACTGTTCGAGCGCACTTACGCTCAGGTCGGGATCAACCTGGAAGATTGCCTGATCGATCGCCAGCGTTGCGCGCAATTGTCGATCTTAGCCGGCAAATCGGCGCGCGAATTGAGCGCGCTCGCGCGCACGTTTTTGCGCCGCGCGCAGGACCGGCTTTACGTCGGGATTTATTATTCCCACTGGCTGATCGAACAACTCGAGCGTCACGACCCGCGCGCCGGGCTGAGCGACCACAATATTCGGTCGCTGATCGCGTTCGTGGAGGAGATCAATCACGCGTTGCACGCCGCGCTTCAGTTTCAGAACGGCGCCCGCGAGATCGGCTCCGAAGATTTTTCGCGCAATCTCGAGCTCCAGGCGCAGATCGACACCTATCTCGTCCTGCTTTTGTTCGTCGCGTTCTTTCGTAAAACGCAACGCGTCTCGCGCGCGGATCGCCGCTGGCTGCGGTTTCATTTGTTCGCGAGAAATTGCCCGGGAGCGTTCCGCGATCGCAATCTGCGCGCGCGCTATTTGGAAACGACCGAGCTGGCGGCGAGCTACACGCAGTTTCTCGATACGCTGAACGGTGTCCGTCGGCTCGATGAAATCAGGCGGTTCCATTCACTCGATTATTCAGGCAAAAAACAGCGGATCTTCGCGTTGCCAAATCGGAAGCCGCTGAAATTGATTTGCGCAAACTGAGACGCGGTCGCTAAATACGGGGCGTGTTCAGTTTGACCATGCTCGGGAGCGGGAGCGCGGGCAACAGCGCGCTGGTCGCGACCGATCACTCCAGGCTTTTGGTCGATGGCGGATTGAGCGCGCGACAAATTGTGCTCCGGCTGGAGCAATGCGGAGTGACCCCCGAGCAGCTCGATGGGGTGCTGCTCACGCACGAACACGGCGACCATGTCTGCGGGCTGGAAGTTTTGTGCCGGAAATTCGATGTGCCGATATACGCGAACGCGCTCACTGCCGAAGCCGTGCGCTGTGATTGCGCGTTAGATCGACATCGCAACTGGCGAGTTTTTCGCACCGGCGCCGACTTCGCGATCTGCGATATCACGGTGCAACCGTTTCCGGTGCCGCACGATGCCGTCGATCCGGTCGGGTTCGTTTTCTCCGCTGGTTCGAGCAGTTTGGGATTCATCACCGATCTCGGTTCGGTCACGAAGCTGATCGTCGAACGGCTCCGGCAGGTGCACACGCTCGTCATCGAAACGAACCACGACGAAAAACTTTTGCAGAACGACACACACCGGCCGTGGCCGGTGAAACAGCGGATCCAATCGCGACACGGGCACTTGTCGAACACGGCGGCCGCGACAGTTTTGGAACAATTGTTGCCGGGCAAAATTGAACGCGTCGTGCTCGGCCATTTGAGTCGCGACTGCAACACGCCCGCGCTCGCGCTGCGCACCGTCTCCGATTCGCTGCACAAATCCGGCAAGATCGACATCGAACTCTTTTGCGCGCAGCAGTTCGAGTTGAGCCCGCGATTTCAAATCGGGGAAACGAAGCGCGGCTCGTTTCAGCCCACGTTCGAGAACGCGTTTTTTCAAACGGCTTGAACGGAGCAACATCGAGTGAGATGCCGCGGCCGGCCATCGCCGCTACGGAAGCGCCGTTCGAGCTCATGCGCATCCTGATCGAATACCGGCAGGAGCCGATCCATGGGCAATTGGAAAAAATCCGGGCGAAATATTCGATGCTGCATCTGGACGTGCTACTTCTGATTTATCATTTCGCCAAAGTGTGCGCCGGACAGATCCTCGAGATCGGCGCGTTCCTCGGTGGCGCGACCATCGCGGCCGCTCTCGGTTTGCGAGCGTCGGGCGAGAGTAAAAAGCTGATCGCAATTGAGCCGGGCGGAAGCTTGAAACATTCGCGGCTTGGTAGCCGCGATATCTGGCGCGATTTCCAGCGCAACCTGCGCAAACAACGATTGGCCGGCCTGGTGATTGCGATTAAAGGCTATTCCTTCGATGCCGCCGCGATCGCCGCCGTGAATGACGCGCTCGCTTCGGATCAGATTGGACTTCTGCTCATCGATGCCGATGGCGCGGTCCGGCGTCATCTCGAATGTTACAGCGAGAGGCTGGCCGACAAATGTTGGATAATTATCGACGATTATTTTGGGCCGGCGGAAAACATCAAGGTGCCAGCAACGCGCAAAGACGTCGACGAGCTCGTGGATCGAGGCCGACTTGAGCCGCTGGGATTTTATGGGTGGGGGACATGGGTCGGCCGCTGGCGGACATGATCAACAATGAGCTAAACCGCCGCGCGAGTTCGGCGGGCTGTTTGGAATAATTTTTCGGCGAAGGGATTTACTTCTGGCCCAGAGCTTGGCGCAACCTGTCGAGAAGATCGGGTGAGGGAACATCGCGTTGGCCAATCATCAACAAGGCGAAGTTCTCTGCCAAAATCTCTTCCGGGTGGATGATGTACTCGGTGTTGCGGCCGATCTGCTCGAAAAAACCCGAGACCTGCTGCGGCGTCAGGACTTCCGCGCGAGTTTTTGGATTTCTTGATACGATCAAAAAACCAAGCTGCAGGTAACTGAAAAATTCTCCGTCCCGAACCGGATCGTAATCGGGCGTGTTTGAAAAGAGGATCGGCACGACGCTTACTTCCGCGCCATTCGCCCGCACCCGAATAGCGTGATCATTTCGAGGCGCGTCGGGGTTGGTGATCTTGCGCGGCTTAAGCTCGTCCGGGAGATCGATCTCACCGCAATTGGTGAAGCCGATCAAAGTATACAGTTTCTCGCGCAGCGCCGGATCGCTTCGGGACAAAATGTGGAACAGTTCGTGCGCGATTGTTTTTTTCAGCAACTCGCCATCGGCCGCGTCAATCTGTTTTGCCGGCATCATGACCGCGGTATCTCGCGTGTAAAATGCGCCGCCTTCCTCGGCACCGGTCGTTTTGATGAAGGTGATTTTCTTTGGAAAGGGAATCGGCACGCTTTCCAATGCCGGCCGAAGAGCGCTCATTGCGGCTTCGACTCTCGCCTCTTCAGATTCGCTCCATGCCGCAGCGTTCGCTTTCACGAACCGCAGAAAATCTTCTTCCGAAACGTTTTTGTCTGTTTTCATGCGCGCCGCGCGATCGAACGGGCTAAGCCGCTGAATGAAGTCGTCTTTTTGTCCAAGAATTGCGACCGCTTCAGTGACCGAAGCAAAATGAGCGGTGCATCCCTTGCGAAGCTCGACATCCGGCGCCGCTTGCAGGGTAAGGGCAATCGCCGACAAAGCGGTCACGACGTAAGGCAACTTCATCGCAGCAGCCCGCTAATTAGACTTCCTCCGGGCCGACGACGAGATGGATCACGCCGTTCGGGGCCGAGATGAAGAAGCCGTTGAAATCCTCGCGCAAATGTTCGACCTCGTCGCGACGCGCGACGCCGTGGATTTTGAGGAAGGCGGCTGCCGATTCGGTATCGTTCGTTTCAAGCTCCAGCCAGATGTCCGGCTGGCTTAGATTGGGCACCTTGTCGATCCAAAGCCGGTTCGGCCCGAACTGGAAAATACAGCCCTCCGGCTCTTCCTCGATCAAGGGTAGGGCGAGCGTGTCGCGATAAAACGAGACCGTCTGCTCGTAGGTGTGACTGGGACATTTGATCGCGATGTTCGCGCCGCCGGAAAATTGCGGCCCCTCCAGTTTGGCTACCATGGTCGGCGGCTTAGAGCTTCTCGAGAATTTTTTGAGCAACGCTCCTTGCTTTTTCCAGGGCCAGCGAATCGTCGTCCAGCCCGTTGAGCCCAACCGTGATGAGGGTACTGCCTTTTACGACATAGAGCATGAGTGCGTGAGCGGGCAGGTTGCTGTCAGCGCCGTGCGCAAATTCGGCCCGATCGCCAAGCCCGGAAAGCGGTTTGGTCGCGCCGGTGCTGGCCCGAACCATTTCGAGTTCCTGCTGCGGATCCGGCGAGCCGGGAGCCGACTGATGCAAACGGATGATGAGCGCCTTGCCGGGTTTGAGAGCGTAATAATTGATTTTGGAATAGTAACCGTCGGCGGCGTCCAGATTGCGCGGCGCTGTCGCTTTGACCGTTTCACCAAGAATCGATTCGGCCGTCGCCTTGTCGATGACGCCGGAAACATCGGGCCGGGCGCCTGCGGCTGCGATGATCTTGATAGTTCCCAATAGCAGCGCAATCACTCTCCAATTTTTCGTCTTCATTTGCCGGGCGCGGTTTTCGCGATGGGTTCGGTCATGGCAAGTGGATCAAGCGCGCGATCCAGCTCTGATTCCGGGAGAACCTTTTGTTCGCGGCAAATCTCGCGCACGGTGCGCCCGGTGCGCGCGCTTTCCTTAGCGATTTCGGCCGCGCGATCGTAACCGATCTTCGGCGCCAGACTGGTCACCATGGCCATCGAAAGTTCGACCAGCTCCGCGCAACGTTTTTTGTTCGCAGCGATGCCGGTCACGCACTTCTCGCAGAACGCGGCGGCCGCGTTGGCGAGGAGCCGGATCGATTCGAGGAGATCGTGCGCCATCAACGGCATCATGACATTGAGCTCGAAATTGCCGTTCGCGCCGGCCCAGGTGATCGCGCAGTCGTGACCGATCACCTGCCCGCAAACCATCATGAGCGACTCGCATAAAACCGGATTGACTTTGCCCGGCATGATTGAGCTGCCGGGCTGCGTCGCCGGCAACTGAATCTCGCCGATCCCGCAGCGCGGGCCGCTGCCAAGCCAGCGAATATCGTTCGCGATCTTAAACAGACCGACCGCGATGGTCTTGAGTTGACCACTCGCTTCCACCACTGCGTCCTTGCCGCCCTGCGCTTCGAAATGATCTTTCGCTTCGTAAAATTTAATGTTCGTGCGGTGCTCCAGATGCCGCATCATTTTTGCTGGAAGATCGACATGTCGATTGATCCCGGTGCCGACGGCCGTCCCGCCGAGCGCGAGCTCGCGTAAAACGTCGATTGCTTTTTCCGCGCGCGCTTTTCCGTAGGCGACTTGTTGCGCATACCCGGAAAATTCCTGGCCGAGCCGGACGGGCGTCGCATCCATCAAATGGGTGCGGCCGATCTTGATCACGTCCCAAAACTCTTCCGCTTTGGCTTCGAGTGCTCGATGCAATTTTGCCAGGGCGGGAACGAGACAATTCTTCAACTCTTCGGCCGCGCTGATGTGAATGGCCGACGGAATCACGTCGTTACTCGATTGACCCATATTGACGTGATCGTTTGGATGCACGACTTCGCGCGAACCGATCGATTTGCCGGCCAGCTCGGCGCAACGGTTGGCGATCACTTCATTCGCATTCGTGTTCGTACTCGTTCCGGAGCCGGTCTGGAAAATGTCGAGCGGAAAATGTTCGTCCAGCTTGCCCTCGATCACTTCTTCGGCGGCTTGGACGATGAGCGCGGCGCGGTCGGCGTCGAGTAATCCGAGATCGTGGTTCGCCTGGGCAGCGGCCCATTTGATCAGCCCAAGCGCGCGAATAAACGGGCGGCTAAACCGATAACCGCTGATTGGAAAATTGAGCACGGCGCGTTGCGTCGAAGCGCCGTAAAGCGCTGCTGCCGGGACCGACATCTCGCCCATCGAGTCCCTTTCCACCCGGCTGGCTTGCTCCCTCATGCGCGGCGCTGCGCGGTGAACCGGCTCAATTCCAGATGGGTGACCCGGCGCGCCATGCCGTCGGATTTTTGAAAGACGGTGATGAACATCGGCGGGATATTTTGCAGGAAATATTCGGACTCCACGCAGTCGAATAACGTGGCGTGTTGCTTCAGCTCATTCGTGACCTGGTAAATGATGAAACTGCCGCCGGGCGCGAGCGCGTCATGAGTTTTTCGCAGGAGCGAGCGTTTCTTGTCGATCTTGAGGATGCTGAACGGAATGCCGGAAAGGATGTAATCGCAGTGGGCGAAACCGCGGCGCGCCAATTCCTGCGGCAAACGCGCGGCATCGCCGTGCACGACGTGGACGCGCGGGTCGTCCGCGAATTGCCGCTCCAGATCGCGCGAGAACGCGGCGTCGAGCTCGAAGAGCAGCAATTGCGAATCGGCGCTCATCCGGCGGGCAATTTCGCGCGAATGCACCCCTTCGCCGGGGCCGTATTCGGCGATCACGCGCGGCTGACTAAAATCCATTTTCGCGGCGACGCGTTCGACCAGCGCCCGTGAGCTCGGGATGATCGAAGCGACCTGGAGCGGCCGTTGCAGGAAGCGTTTGAAAAAGAGCACGCTCATGAGGTGCGAATAGTCAACCGCTGGTCTCGCATTGTCCAGTCGCGAAGTCGGCGCGTTGCGTGCCGCGTCGGAAGCGCGGCGAACAAGAAGTTGACATCGATTCTAAAATTTATAATGCTTGCCGCGATCGAAATCGCTTGCCCATTTTGTACCCGTTTGCTGAGTAATTGCTGATTCCTTTCCATGCACAACCTCCTCACGGTTAAGGAAACCGCCAAGTACCTCCGCATACCGTTGCCCACCGTCTATTATCTTGTCCAGCGCGGCCAATTACCGGCCATTCAAATCGGTGGTCGCTGGCGAATCAAAAAATCCTCGCTCGACAAGGACATTCTCAAGGAAGACAAGGCCGGTCAGCCGACGGTGCTCGTGGTCGACGACGACGAGAGCTTGCAAAATCTCTTCAAACTTTTCCTGAAGAAGATCGGGTTCAGCCGCGTCGTCGTCGGCACGGTCAAGGAAGCGCTCGCGGCGCTCGAAAAACAAAAGTTCGACCTGATCTTTCTCGATTTGAAATTGCCCGACGGTCCGGCCGACGACGTTTACGAGACGGCGCGTGCCGCGCAGCCTGATTGCCCGATCGTGATCATCACCGGTTATCCAGACAGCGACATGCTCGACCGGATTTTGGCCAAAGGCCCCATCACGGTATTAAAGAAACCGCTCAAGGTCGAGCAGCTCAAGACCACCGTCCGCATCCTCGGCCATAAGGAAGCGGTGAAACTCGCCGCCTGATCTTTGGCGGAAGGTTGGGCTGCCTTGACTGATAACTGATCACTGGTCACTGTTCACCTCTGTCCGACGCGCGGTTAGCTCAGTGGTAGAGCACTACCTTGACACGGTAGGGGTCAGTGGTTCGAACCCACTATCGCGCACCATCTCATGCGCAGTTCATCTGAAGTTCTGACGGCGGCAGTCGCAGCGGCTAAAGAGACGCTCCGATCGCTTCTCGATCTTGAGGCGCAGATCGCGAACGCCGCGGAGTTGATTGCCGATTGCCTAACGAGTGGCAACAAAGTGCTTGTGTGCGGCAATGGCGGGAGCGCGGCAGACGCGGCCGATTTTTGCACGGAGTTGGCCTGCCGCTTTTGCGATGATCGGCGGCCGTATCCTGCGTTGAACCTGGCGCAAGGCGCAAGCTTGCTGACCGCGACCGGCAACGATTACGGGTTTGAGGAGATTTTTGCGCGACAGGTGCGCGCTTTTGGAAAATCAGGCGACGTGCTCGTCGCCATCACGACGAGCGGCGAGTCCAAAAATGTGCGGCGCGCGCTCGAGCAAGCGAAACAATCCCAGCTAAAGACGATCGGACTCCTCGGCCGTGACGGCGGCGCGTGCGCCGGACTCGCCGATGTCGATCTTATCGTGCGCGGCGATTCCACGGCGCGCATTCAGGAAGCGCACAAATTCATCCTGCACGTGCTCTGCGAAATCGTCGAGCCGCGCCTCGCCCGAAAATAACGGGCGGCCTTATTCGGTTTTCTTCAAAAGCTCGTCCCGCGCGCGATCGAGTTGGCGGCGCTCGGCCGAGGTGAGACTGCCAATTCCCGATTTGGAAATTTTATCGAGAATCGGATCGACCGATGCGGAGACATCATCCGGCTCCGGCACGCGTCGCACGCTGGCAGATTTTTGCACCACGTGGAGGCGCGGTTTGCGGCGCCCGAAATTTTTCACTCGCCCCAGCCAAGCGAGTTCCGGGCCCGCGCCGCGCAGTTGAACGAACAAAAAGGCCGCGCCAATGGTGAACCAGAGCGCCAGAAGCGATTGCCAGTCGCGCGCTGCAAGCGCGCTCAATGTGCCAATTGCCGCGAGAATAACTGCGACCCATTTCGCCGAAATTAGGGCGAAAAATTGTACGTTCGGGTAGAGAATGACGAAGGCAATAAAAATGCCGAAGTGCAACGTTGCCGAACCGGCGAACGCGGTGCGCTGATTCAGCCCGCACAACGCCAAGACCGTCACTGGCAACAACAGCAGCACAGCGTAAAGCGTGACATACGCCCGCCGACCGAAGAAGCGTTCCACTTCGCGACCGAAGATAAACAGCATGTACATTTCGATTGCGAACCACAGCAATGCGCTTGTTCCCGCCGGATGAATGAGCGGATAGGTAATGAGGCGCCAAATTTGTCCCGACCAGACCAGCGCGCTGTCGAACATCGCGTAGGCAAAGAGACCATAGCCACCAAACAGCGCCGCAACGATGGCGCAAACCACATGGATGCCCACGAGCAATGTTGTCATATCGACCGGATAACGTCCCATCCACGTAACCGGCCGATAATCATCGGAGGTAGTGACTCCGAACATGCGTTTCATTTAATCCCGCGCATTGAACCGCGCAAGCTGCCGTTCGGTCGCTGCGAAAATTTGCTTGGAGAAGCGCGCCCGGCGGCAGAAGTTTGTCTTTCCCCCATTGCAAGATCGACATCGTCACATGAACAACCTTGCCCTTGCCATTTCGTCGCCGCCCGGCATTGGCGATTCCCAGCCGGCAAATCAGGCGGTGATCGACTGGGTGCACGAGGTGGAACTGCTCGCCAAACCGGAAAACGTTTTTTGGTGCGACGGTTCCGAACGCGAACACCACTTCCTTCTCGAGCAGGCGCTTAAGCAAGGCGTGCTGATCAAATTAAACGACCAGAAAGTGCCACGCTCGTACTTGCACCGCTCCAATCCGAACGACGTCGCGCGCGTCGAGCAATTCACTTTCATCTGCGCGCCGACGAAAGAAGAAGCGGGGCCGACGAACAACTGGAGCGAGCCGGCCGAGACTTATACAAAGTTGCACGGCCTGCTCAAAGGCGCGATGCGCGGCCGGACCATGTTCGTCATTCCCTACATCATGGGACCGCCTGATTCGCCGCTCACCAAGGTCGGCTTCGAAATTACCGACTCAATTTATGTCGTGCTCAGCATGCGAATCATGACGCGGATGGGCGCGGTCGCGGTCAAACGCCTCGGCAACGATCCCGCCGCGGAATGGAATCGCGGTACGCACTCATTATTAGATGTCGATCCTGCCCGGCGCTTCATCTGCCATTTCCCGCAGGACAACACGATCATCTCGGTCGGGTCCGGTTACGGCGGCAACGTTCTCCTCAGCAAAAAATGTCTCGCGCTCCGCATCGGCTCGTATCTCGCGCGCAAACAAGGATGGATGGCCGAGCACATGTTGATCCTCGGCGTCGAATCGCCGGAGGGGGAAAAACATTATGTCGCAGCCGCGTTCCCGAGTGCGTGCGGAAAAACCAATTTCGCCATGCTCATTCCGCCGAAACATTTCGCCAGCTGGAAAATCACGACCGTCGGTGACGATATCGCCTGGATGCAGATCCGCGACGGGCGTTTGTGGGCGGTGAACCCGGAGAACGGATACTTCGGCGTCGTGCCCGGAACGAATTACAAATCGAATCCGAACGCGATGGAATCGATCGCGCACGACTCGCTTTACACCAACGTCGCGCTCACCGATGACGGCGACGTTTGGTGGGAAGGCAAGGACGGTGAGCCGCCCGCGCACGCGATCGACTGGCGCGGACGCGATTGGACACCGGCCTCAAAAGATAAAGCGGCGCATCCGAATTCTCGGTTCACTGCGCCGTGTCGAAATAATCCCGTGCTCGATCCCGATTTCGAGAAAGGTGAAGGCGTGCCGATCAGCGCGATTATTTTCGGTGGCCGCCGCAGCACGACCGTGCCGCTGGTTTATCAGGCATTCGATTGGAACCACGGCGTTTATCTCGGCGCGACCATGGCTTCGGAAACAACCGCCGCCGCCACCGGCGCGGTCGGTCAGGTCCGGCGCGACCCAATGGCGATGCTGCCCTTCTGCGGTTACAACATCGGCGATTACTTTCGGCATTGGCTCGAGATCGGAAAACGGCTCACCAACCCGCCGCTCATCTTCAACGTGAACTGGTTTCGCAAAGGCGTGCGCGGCCAGTTCCTCTGGCCCGGTTTCGGTAACAACATGCGCGTGCTCAAATGGATGATCGACCGCTGCGAAGGCAGCGGCGGCGCGCTGAAATCACCGATCGGCTGGTTGCCCGGCCTGCACGATCTCGATCTGGCCGAGCTCGACATCGACCACAAATGCGTTGCCGAACTGCTCGGCATCGACCACGAGGAATGGCAAAAAGAGCTCGCTGCCCACAAACGCTTCTTCGATTCCCTGGG
>DATDFJ010000289.1:0-5445 GCA_036522675.1 Chthoniobacterales bacterium
GTCGCGGGCCAAGAGTAAATTGCGTATCGTCGGCAAGATCGCGACGAGCAAAAGGCCGATCGCGCTCTCGCCCTGATCGAGCAAACGCCTAACGAGTCGCAGCGCGCGTTCGAGATCACGTTCGGCCAGGGCGTTGCCGAGCTCGAAAATGACACCGGCGCGCGAGAGGGGAACCAGCGCGCGGACAAGATCGACATCCACCCGGCGCTTTTCGCCGAGGCAGATGTCGATCTTTTCCAACTCGTTTTCGATCTGGCGCGTGTCGCCGCCGGTGAGCAGAACAAAAAGCTCGAGCGCGCCGTTTTCGAACTGAAGGTTGCTTTTGCGCGCGAGCCGTTGCACGAGCTCGCTCGCGTCTTCTTCCCAACCGCTTCGGCTCGAATCGAGCTTGTCGAAAACCTGGAGCTCGGCGCGTTTACTCAGCGTCTTGTAAAACGAACGCCGCTTATCCACCTCGATCGCGCTCACCAGCAAAGTGATGCCTTCGGCCAAACCCGCTGCGATGACATCGGCGAGTTCTTCCAAGGCGGTGTGCACGCTGGCGGCGCGGCCGAGCTGATTGTCGCCCATGAAATTGACGTTCTTCAGCCAGACGACCTTTGCGTTGCCGAAAAACGGCAGTGTCTGCAGCGCTTCGACTGTCGATCTAATGCGGGCTGCCGCTTGCTCGGCGTTGTCCGCTGCGCCGTCGATGATCTCGAGGCCGAAATCGCCGGCCCCGGATGGTGTGAGTTTCTGCGCTAGCGCTCGCGCAACTCGCTTCACTTCAGCTTCATCTGAACCGACGATGGCGTAAATGTTTGCGGTAGCGGCTTTCGTTTGCGTCTTCGGCATTGGTCAGTTTCTCGCATGTCCGCCGAAGATCGACAAGACGTGATCACGCCGCTCATCTGGGCAGCGCACGCTTGCAGCGTGCGGGCGATCGCATTCTGCGACCGCGAACTTTTTCTGTTTCAGATCGTAGCACGAGGAGCGTTTGCGCGGGAGATGTCTACTCGCTCGCCTGTTGCATCGTGGTCCCGAAGCCTTTTGCCGCGTAATCGCGGAACTTTTGCTCCAATATCGCAGTCGTCGCGAAATAGGTCGGATAAAAACGCGCCAGCGCGGTTTCAAACGGTTGATGCCGCGCGAGCGCGTCGAGTAAGGCGAGAAAGCCAGGCTTGTCGCTTGCGGCAAGAAAACGCACCAGCCGTTCCGATTCGTCATAGAACGTCTCGACGCGTTCAGAGGGCGGATGGGTCATGGCGAGGAGGGCGGAGAGTGGAATCAGCTCGCTTTGGGAAATGGCTTCCGAATGCGCTTTGGAAAGATAGCCGCGCGCCCGCTGATAGCTGGCGTGCGCGTTTTTAGAGATGTATTGGGCGAAACCTTCATCCAACCAGCAGGGGATGCCGCCGGAGTAAAAACGATGCAAGACGACGTGCACAATCTCGTGTCCCAGGACGTTGTTTGAAAACTTGTATCTCGGGTCGCGCTGAATGAACAAGCTGCCCTGGGCATGAATGCCGCCGGTCCATGGCTCGAGGCTGCCGAAGCTCTGGAACTGCCGCCATTGCTCGGGATCTTCAAAAATGTAGATATGCGATTTCGTGTCGGTCGCGGGCTGGTCGCGTTCCAGCTCTTTGGCAACGACGCGATAGTGAAACTCCGCTTCCACCGAGACCGGTGTCGCCACGTAGCTGTGAATGAAATGATAAATGAAATGCTCGGTCTCAGCGTGTTTCCATTGCTCCGGCTGGATACCGAGCGC
This sequence comes from Chthoniobacterales bacterium, assembly GCA_036522675.1. Classification (GTDB taxonomy): domain Bacteria; phylum Verrucomicrobiota; class Verrucomicrobiia; order Chthoniobacterales; family UBA10450; genus AV17. Next base: position 1,751 of record DATDFJ010000289.1, read on the forward strand.
GATTTCACCGAGCGCATTGGGATCGCGCTGGCTGAGGTGCGCGAGTTCAATCTCGCGTAGGGAACTGGAGTCGTTGATCTGAGCGCTCGCTGTCGCGACACAGAAGATCGACATCGTGGCAAGCACACGAAACATCGACATGCGTGGCTTGTGCAGCTAGTCGCGTGCGAGATGTAGTCGCCTCGCCCATCGAGGCGTGGCGCTCCGGAAAACACGGCGACAGAGCGCCGCGGCTACAATTCACACGCGCGAGCGTCTTCGCCCCGCGTTGCGCGTGTATTTAATCGGGCGTCGTTTCGGTTCGATCTTGGCCAGGCCGGTGCCGTCTTTTATTTCCATGATCTGGTCGCGCAGGAGCGCGGCCCGTTCGAATTCCAGATTGGCGGAAGCCTCCTGCATTTCCTCTTCAAGCTCGCGGAGCAGCTCGGTGAGATTGAAATTGCCGCCCGCTTCCTGAATGACCGAGGCTGCGATCTCGCGGCCGCGCAAGATCGTGTGCAAACTCTCCTGCACGGCGCGGCGGACCGTTTGCGGTGTGATGCCGTGCTTCTCGTTGTATTCCATTTGTTTGGCGCGGCGATATTCGGAGATCGAGATGAGCGCTTCCATGCTTTGCGTCACGATGTCGGCGAACAAAACGACTTCACCATTGATGTGGCGCGCGGCACGGCCAGCCGTTTGGATGAGCGAGGTCTGGCTGCGCAAGAATCCTTCCTTATCTGCATCGAGAATGCAGACGAGCGAAACCTCGGGGAGATCGAGGCCTTCACGGAGCAAATTGATGCCGACGAGAATGTCGAAGTCGGCGGCGCGCAGACCGCGCAGAATCTCCACGCGCTCGATCGTGTCGATGTCGCTGTGCAAGTAGCGCACCTTTAGTCCAACATCGCGCAGATAATCGGCCAGATCTTCAGCGGTGCGTTTGGTCAGCGTGGTAATGAGCACGCGCTCGGCTTTTTCCACGCGCTGCCGGCACAGCTCGATCGTATCGTCGATCTGGTTCTTGAGCGGCTTGATCGTGATCTTGGGGTCGAGCAGACCGGTCGGGCGAATGATTTGTTCGACGACGAGCGGCGCGCCGGGCGTGGCGGCGTCGAATTTCTCCGGCGGATCGTCGGTGTGCGAAATGTGGCTCTTCTGTAGCGGCGCTCCCTGAGCGCCGTTTGCTTTACCCCGGCGGCCGGAGACCGCCGTTACAGTTTCGCCCGGCAAAACGAACGGCACCAGTTCATCTTCGCCGATCCGTTGCCGGCGGTGCGGGAAGTAGGCCTTGTTTCCAACGACGCTGTTTTGGATTTCGAACTCGGCCGGCGTGGCGCTGACGTAGACGATCTGATTCGTTATCTTCATGAACTCATCGAAGTTGAGCGGGCGATTATCGAGCGCGCTCGGCAGCCGAAAGCCATAATCGACGAGCACGGTTTTGCGGGAGCGATCACCTTCGTACATCCCACCCAGCTGTGGCACGGTGGCGTGCGATTCGTCGATCACGGTGAGGAAATCCTTCGGGAAGAAGTCGATAATCGTGTAGGGCTTCGATCCGGGTGGGCGACCGCTGAGATGGCGCGAGTAGTTTTCGATCCCATTGCAAAAGCCCATCTCCTGCAACATTTCCAGATCGTACTCGGTGCGGATCCGCAGCCGTTGCGCTTCGAGTAACTTGTTCTGCGACTCGAGGAGTTTGATTCGATCTTCCAGCTCGGCTCGAATGGTGCGCAGTGCCCGGTTCAGTTTGTCCGCCGGGGTGACGAATTGTTTTGCCGGATAAAACGTCATCACACTGAGCGACTCGCGGGCATGACCGGTGAGGGGATCGACGCAGGTAATGGCTTCGATTTCATCGCCAAAGAATTCGATCCGCACCGCTTCTTCGTCGGCGCTGGCCGGATACACCTCAACGACATCACCGCGGACGCGAAATCGGCCGCGCGAGAAGTTCACATCGTTGCGCTCGTAGAGCATGTCGATTAAACGGCCGAGGACAGCTTCACGCGAGATTTGTTGGCCGCGTTTCACCGTGAGCAGCATATTGAGATAATCTTCCGGCGAAGTAATGCCGTAGATGCACGAGACGCTTGCCACCACGATGGTGTCCCGACGCGAGAGCAGTGCGCTCGTCGCGGCCAACCGCAACCGCTCGATCTCCTCGTTAATCGACGAATCCTTTTCGATGTAAGTGTCGGAGCGCGGGATGTAGGCTTCCGGCTGGTAGTAATCGAAATAGCTGACGAAATATTCGACCGCATTTTTCGGGAAGAACTGCTTGAACTCGGAGTAAAGCTGCGCCGCCAATGTTTTGTTGTGCGAAATAACAAGCGTCGGCCGATCGAGCGCGCGGATCGCGTTCGCGATCGTAAACGTCTTGCCCGAGCCGGTCACACCGAGCAACGTCTGATGCCGATTGCCGGCTTCGACCGACTTGATCAGCTTGGCAATGGCCTGGCCCTGGTCGCCGCGCGGTTTGTAGTTGGACTCAAGCTGAAACGGCATCGGTCAATTTAGCACGGCCGGGATGTTGCGCTTGTGAAAGCGCAGGTTAAACGATGTAAAGTCGCGTGGCTGTGAACCGATTTTTTGCCGAGCTCAAGCGTCGCAACGTTTACAAGGTCGCGATTGCCTACGCGGTTGTGGCGTGGCTGTTGATTCAGGCTGGATCGATCCTGTTTCCCACCTTCGAAGCGCCGCCGTGGGTAATGAAGGTTTTCGTCACGGTCGTTCTCCTCGGATTTCCCGTCGCGATCATTGTCGCGTGGGCGTTTGAACTCACACCGGAAGGAGTCAAACGAACGGAAGTTGCAGACGCGCGGCAAGAGCGCTCGCGCGGCGGGGCGTGGATTTACATCGCGATCATTGGCGCAGCGTTGTCGATTGGATTGTTTTTCGTCGGTCGCTACAGCGCGCCCCGGGGCGAATCAGGCGCGACGACCGAAAAATCGATCGCGGTATTGCCATTCGAAAACCTGAGCGAGGACAAAGCGAACGCCTACTTCGCCGATGGGATTCAAGACGAAATCCTGACGCGATTGTCGAAGATCGCGGAGCTGAAAGTAATTTCGCGGACGTCGACGCAGAAATACAAAACCGCGCCAGTAAATCTGCGCGAAATCGCGCAACAACTCGGGGTCGCAAATGTTCTCGAAGGCAGCGTGCAGAAAGCAGCCGATCAAGTGCGCGTCTCGGTGCAATTGATCAACGCGCTGAATGACTCGCACACCTGGGCCGAGACTTACGACCGCAAATTGATCGACATCTTCCAGGTCGAGAGCGACGTCGCGCAGAAAATCGCGAGTGCGTTGCAAGCCCAACTCACCGGCAAGGAAAAGGCGGCGATCAGCGCGCGCGGCACGGACAACCCGCAGGCGTACGAGGCGTACCTGAAAGCGGTTGCTTTGCGGAGCAGTCAATCGAAAGAGGATGAAGCTCGCGCGATCGAGTTTTGCCGCCAGGCGGTCACGCTCGATCCAAAGTTCGTTGAAGCCTGGAGCGAGCTGGCGGTGGCTGAGTCGAGTCATTACTTTTTTCCGGACCACACCGAGGCGCAAAAAGAACGCGCCCGAACTGCGGCGGAAACCGCGCTGCGTCTCGCGCCGGATTCGCCCGACGCACAGGGCGCGATGGGTATGTTTACCTATTATTGTCTGCAGGATTACGACGGGGCGTTGTCACGGCTGGAGCAGGCGCGCGCGGCCGCGCCT
>DATDFJ010000290.1:0-29417 GCA_036522675.1 Chthoniobacterales bacterium
CGCCTACAGGGCGTCGAGATTAACGACAAACACATCGAGATCATCGTGCGGCAAATGTTGCGCAAGGTGAAGATCACCGATCCGGGCGACACTTCGCTGCTCTGGGGCGATCAGGTCGACAAGCTCGATTTCGAGGAGGAAAACAAGAAGGTCGTCGAGAAAGGCGGCAAACCGGCGGAGGCCGTTCCCGTCCTGCTCGGCATCACCAAAGCTTCGCTCGAAACCGATAGCTTCATTTCCGCCGCGTCGTTCCAGGACACGACGCGCGTGCTAACAGAAGCGGCCACGCTCGGCAAAGTCGATAAGCTCCGCGGCTTCAAGGAAAACGTCATCATGGGTCACCTTATCCCCGCGGGCACTGGCTTTGCCGGACACCGGGAGATCAAACTCGTCGAGAAAGGCGAACCGATCGGCGCGCCGGTTTTGGAAGAACCCGAGCCGCAGCCAGCGGTCGGGTAGTGACTACTCGGTAGGGCGCTCTGTCGAGCCGTGATATTGTCGATCGTTCGCCGGCTCCACAGAGTGTCGCCCTACCGCTAGGTCGCCATGTCCATCGTCACTAAAACTGGCGACCAGGGTGAGACCTCGCTCATGTATGGGCGACGCGTGTCGAAGAACGATCCGCGTGTGGATGCTTGCGGCTGCGTCGATGAGCTGATGGCTGCGCTTGGCCTGGCGCGCGCGACGTCTGCCGACAAATTTGTCGCCGAGCAAATCTTCGCTGCGCAAAAAGATTTGATTGTGCTAATGGGTGAGCTGGCGACCGCGCCGCAAGATCGACAACGTTATGGGAAGGACGGTTTTCAGCTCACCGGCGCCACCATGGTCGACCGAATCGGCAGTGTGATTGTCGATCTTGAGAACGATAAATCGCTCTATCCGAAAGATTGGGTGATTCCCGGGGCCTCAGCTGCATCGGCCGGGCTCGACGCTGCGCGCACGATCTGCCGCCGTGCCGAACGGCGCGTGGCCGAGTTGCAGGAAACCAACCCGGAAATCTTGCGCTACCTCAATCGCCTTTCCGATCTGTGTTGGATCCTGGCGCGTTACGCCGAAAAGCAATCAGCAATCAACAATCAGCAATCGGCAATACGATGAATATTCCGGTTGCGATTGTCGATCTTGTGCCGCATCTTCCGGCTCCGCTTTTCCTCCGCGCGGGGGAAGCGTTTCTCGTATGGCGAATACCACAGAATTAGTGCCGGAATTATTGGAAGCCGGTGTGCATTTTGGGCACCAAACGAAGCGCTGGAACCCGAAGATGAAGCCGTACATCTACGAACAGCGGAACCAGATTTACATCATCAACCTCGATCAGACGGTGCAACAGTTGCAGCGCGCGACCGAGTTTCTCCAGGATGTGGCGCGGCGCGGCGGCCGCATTTTATTTGTCGGCTGCAAGAAACAGGCGCAGGAAGCGATCAAGGAAGCGGCCGTGGCTTGCGGTCAATTTTATGTGAATCAGCGCTGGCTCGGCGGCACGCTCACGAACCTGGCGACGATTCGCAAGAGCATCGGCCGGCTCAAGTACATCGAGGAGATCGAGCAATCGGCCGAGTACAAAAAGATGGGCAAACAGGAACTGGCCGCGCTCAATCGCGAGGCGGCGAAGCTGCGACGTAATCTTGACGGTATCCTGGAGATGTCGCAGTTGCCCGACGCGCTCGTGGTCATTGATACGACCCGCGAGGAAAACGCGGTGAATGAAGCGCGCCGCCTCGGGATCCCGGTCGTCGCGATCGTCGACACCAACGCCGACCCCGACCTCATCGACTATCCCATTGCCGGAAACGACGACGCGATCCGCGCGATCCGGGTGATCTTGCAAAAACTGGTGGACGCGATTGTGTCGGCCAGCAGCGAAGCGCGCATCCGCGAGCAGGTTGAGATGGCCGGCGTATCGGCATAAGCAAACGCCCAACGCTCAACGCCGAACATCGAACGCTGAATGCAGACGAGAACAGAAATTAATCCCCAGCTGGTCAAACAGCTCCGCGAAAAAACCAACGCCGGGATGATGGACTGCAAATATGCGCTGGCGGAAGCGGGCGGCGATCTGGAAAAAGCCGAGACCATCCTGCGCAAGAAAGGCATTGCCACCGCGAGCAGGAAAGCGTCGCGCGCGACCAAGGAAGGAATCGTGGCCGCCTACATTCACATGCAGGGGAAGATCGGTGTGCTCGTGGAAGTGAACTGCGAGACCGATTTCGTCGCGAAGAATGAAAATTTCCGCGAGTTCGTCAAAGACATCACTCTCCACATTGCGGCGGCACACCCGCTTTACGTCACCCGCGAAGAGGTGCCGGCGAAGACGGTCGAAGCCGAACGCGCGGTTTACGAGGCGCAGGTAAAAGGCAAACCGGGCAACGTGGCCGGCAAAATCGTCGATGGCAAGCTCGACAAGTTCTATGGCACGGTCTGCCTGCTCGAACAGGCGTTCATCAAAAATCCCGATATGACGATTGGCGATCTGATGAAGTCGAAGATCGCCGAGCTGGGCGAGAACATCATCATCCGGCGCTTCACCCGCTATCTTGTCGGCGAACCGCTGGCGAGCGAAAGCGCAGCATAATTGAAGCGCCGCCTCGCCGGCGTGAAAAAAAAACGACACGCGCGATCTCGCGCGCCGATACGTTCTATTTCAGTGCGCCGCTTGGTCGGTCTGCACGGGCAACAAACGGAAAAAATCAACGGAGGGAAAATGAAACTGGATTCACTGAACAAACTCTATCTCGAAGAACTGCGCGATCTCTACAGCGCCGAAAACCAATTGCTCAAGGCGCTGCCGAAAATGGCCAAGGCGGCAAGCTCTGACGAATTGAAGCAGGCCTTCGAAGATCACCTCGAAGAGACCAAGGACCACGTTCAGCGGTTGGACGATATCTTCGCGGCGCTGGATGAAAATCCGAAGGGCAAAACCTGCCACGGGATGAAGGGGCTGATCGAGGAAGGTTCGGAAATGCTGGAGAAAGAGGGCGAGGAATCGGTCCTCGACGCCGGCATCATCGCAGCGGCGCAGAAAGTCGAGCACTATGAGATCGCCAGCTATGGCACGGCGCGCACATTTGCGACGCTGCTTGGTGAAGACGAAGCGGCCGATCTGTTGCAGCAAACCCTGGACGAAGAGGGCGAAGCCAACAAGCGCCTGACCGAGCTCGCGGAGGAAATTGTGAATCCCGAAGCGTTGCGCGAGAGCGAAGCGGAAGAGGCGGAGGAAGTCCCCAGCGAGTCGCGGAGGCGATAACGCTCTCGGCTTTGAAACGACTGTGCTGTGGTGTCCCCTCGCTCAGCGGACATTTACAGCGCCGGCACGTCCTCTCCAGATGCGCTGAGGACAGCGCACGCTACAGCCATTTGCTTAGAACACGGAAAGCGGGTTTCCAAGGTTGCTCTTCGCGCGCCGGCTGCAACTTACTTACGATAGCTTAGGCCGGCGGAGCGATTTGGAAACGGCTAATCCAATCACAAGAATGCAAGCCCCCGACGCGCTCGGTTCGGGAACAGGCGTGTAGTCGATATTGTAAATGCCGATATGTTGATAGGTCGGATCGGCAAAGAGCGAACTGCTGCCATAGGTGAATGTGATCGAAGCTATGTCGGTTGCGGTAAACGTGATAGTGGCGTTGGATGCCCCGGAACCGGCGCCGAGGTCAACCGTGCTCGCAGTCCCTGTCAGGACATAGCTTAAGCCGCTGCCGGTGAGGGCGACATTTGGTCCGAGGTTTGTGATCGTCGGAGCAATCTGGGTCCCGTTAATAGATGTCGCGTGGATGGCGGTGACGATGTCCTGGTAGGTGCTGCCGCTGACACTATTCATGTCGATATCGAAAAGGGTGAACGACACGTTGGCCACACCGGCCGCGTAGACCGCTGAAAAATTGAGCGTAAAAGTGACCGACTGAGTGTTGTTGGTGAGGTTGAGCGCTAATTCCAGCGTGTGTGGACTGGTGGCGAGGCCGCCATCAAATGCGCGCGTAATCGCCGGCGTTTGCGGATTTCCGGTATCGAGCGATTGCACCAACTGGGCCGTGTTACCACTGATTGTGGCGGTGAAGTCGTTTCCCGCGTTTGCCGGATCGACATCGTAGGAATTGCTCAAAGTACCGGCCGGCCAGGTTAGCGCGCTCCAATCGATCAACACGGCCGAAGCCGAGCCGCTCATCGCGCACATGGCGACAAATAGGAAAAAAGTTCTGCGGAACAGCCCCATAATTCAGGGGCTGACCGGCGCGACTATCGGCACATCGACGACTCGGATCGGCGGATCAGCCGCGGCGAGTGCGGGGGCGGCAGCGTCAGGTACTTCGCCCCGAGCGAACGCGCTGATTTCCGCAACTCGAAATGGGCCGGGCGCAAATGTTGCTAGCGTCCAACGCAGCGCGAGATAGCGCGCGGGCTGCGGCGCAAATTCGGCGCTTGCCTCACGTCCGACGGCAAGATCGACAATCGAGGTCAGCGGTTTGATTTTGTCCAGCTCGGAAGGATCGCGCGGCGATACGTTGAGCAGATAAACGTCGACCTTTTGGATCTCGGATCCAGGAACAACGCTGACCCGATGGATCGGTTTACTTCCGGTTACCCTGACGATTAGCGTCGGGCGCGGATCGGCGGTCGAAAACTCAAAAACCGTTCGCCGATCGTCGTCGATCGCACGGAAGTCATTCAGTCGATGTCCGGAGCTGATAAACGCGATATGACCACCGGCTTGAATTTTCGCCACGTCGGTCTCTGCGAGGTCACCCAGGGTTTCATTTGAGGTGTCGGCGGCGCCAGCGAGCGAAGTGCTGAGAGCTAGTCCAGCTAAACCCGTCGAGACAAGTAACCGGCCCCAGCTTTTGCGGAGAAGCTTCATAAGCTGGTCCACCCCAAAGCTTAGAGCACGCCAAAGTCGGTGTTTTCGCGCGTTAAATCAGTGCGCCAGCGGGTTTTGCGGCGAAACAAGGAAAAACGGTCAGTCCTTTTCTCGTTTTCCCGGAGCTGGTCGTCCGAGCCACAAATGAATTTTGATCCTGTATTTGAACCCGTGAAATGCGCACGATCTGCGTTTAAATTTTCGTCCAATGGGTCTGGCCAAATACAAAGCGAAACGCGATTTTGCCAAAACGGCTGAGCCGAAAGGCGGCAAGCCGTTGCCGAAGAAAGTGAAGGGCGCGTCGCGATTCGTTGTTCAGAAACACGATGCCACTCGGTTGCATTACGATTTCCGTCTCGAGATGGATGGCGTTCTGAAATCGTGGGCTGTGCCGAAAGGCTTGCCGTGGGGCCAGGGCGAAAAACATTTGGCCGTCGAAGTGGAGGATCATCCGGTCGAGTACGCCACGTTCGAAGGAATCATTCCAGAAGGCCAATACGGCGGCGGCACGGTCATGGTTTGGGACCGCGGGAATTATCACGTTTACGGTGAGCAGCCGGCGAAATCGTGGCGCGAAGGCAAGCTGCATCTCGTGCTCGACGGCGACAAAGCCAAAGGCGAATGGACGCTCATCCGCTTACGCGGCAACGAAGAGAAGCCGCAGTGGTTGTTGCTTAAAACCGGCGCCAGCCTGAAGCCGCTCTCAAAAAAACGCGACGACCAATCGGTCAAGTCGGGCCGAACAATGAAACAAATCGCCGAGCAGCGCGACGCCGAATGGGAATCGAATCGGCCGGCGGAAAAGAGCCCGACATCGAGATTCAAATCTCGCATCAAGGCGGCGCTTAAAAAAAAAGATAATGTAGGGCAAGCGTCCCGCTTGCCGACCGAAGAGTCGCAAGCCGGAGGCTTACGCTACCTTCCCGACGCGAAGCCGCGTTTTATCGAACCGATGAAGGCGCGGCTGGTCGGTTCGCCGCCGACCACCGGCGATTGGAGTTACGAGCTCAAATTCGATGGCTTTCGCGCCTGCGCGGTCAAGGATGGCAGCAAAGTGAACTTGATCTCCCGCAACGGAAACGAATTGCGCAATCGCTTTCCGGAAATTGCCGAAGCTGTGAAAGAAACGCCGGTCGACCAATGCGTGATCGACGGCGAGATCGTCGCGCTCGATGAGCAAGGCCGCTCGTCTTTTCAATTACTCCAGGCGATCGAGCTGGAGGGTCGCAAAGCGCCGCTGCGCTTTTACGTGTTCGATTTGCTCCAGTTCAACGGCAAAAGTTTGCTTCAACTTCCGCTCACCGCGCGAAAGGAAATGCTCGCCACGTCGTGCGAGGGCGTGCCGGAGCCGATCCGTTACTCTGGCGAGCTGGGCGGCGATCCAAAGCTGTTACTGGCCGAAGTGAAGAAGCGCGGCCTCGAAGGGTTGATTGGCAAACTGCGCAGTTCCGTTTACGAGCCTGGCCGACGCAGCGGCGCGTGGATCAAAGTCAAAGCGACCAACGAACAGGAGTTCGTCATCGGCGGTTACACGCCGCCCGGCGGCTCGCGCAAATACTTCGGCGCGATCCTCGTCGGCTATTACGAGGGCAATCGGCTCAAATTCGCCGGCAAAGTAGGCAGCGGTTTCACTGGGAAATGGTTGTCGATCTTGCACAAGAAATTTCAGGCCGAAGCGCGCGACGATTGTCCATTTGTCGATCTTCCCTCCAAGCAAGGCGGGCAATGGGTGCAGGGAATCACGCCTTCGATGATGAAAAAGATGCATTGGATCAATCCCAAGTTCGTGGCCCAAATCAAATTCGCCGAGTGGACCCGCGACGAAAAACTGCGTCAGCCCGTTTTTCTCGGCCTGCGCGAAGACAAGAAAGCGCGCGATGTGATCCGCGAACGCTAGTGCGCAAGATCGCTCAGTTTCGCTCGGTCTGGACGACCAGCCTGTCGCCGTTGACGTCCATCGCCTTGATTCGCTTCCAGAAAGTCGCTTCCTGCTGGTTCTTTTGCAGATTCTGCTGAAAACGCTGGTTCAAGCTGCGATTGAACGATGCATTGAACGACGCGAAAAACTGCTCCGGAAAAACGCGGCTATTGGCTTCGGCTGACTTGGCGCCGATGAGGAACTGCCCCAGGTGGTAAGTGAACTCGAAGCGCGCGGTGCCGTTAAACCAGCGCTCTTTCAGTTTTGGCAGCGGTAAGTGCGTAAGCGGCGCGCTCAATTGCAGAGTGACGATTGAATCGGCGATGGCGACATGCACGCAGCCGCGCATACCAGCGAAGCCCGGGTCACGCGCAATCAGTGCGTTAATATCAGCGGCGGTGAAATCGATTGCGATCTCCTGGTTGTTGGCAATCGCCTGATGCAAGCGCGCCAGTTTTGCTTCGGCCGCTTGAAATTGCGCGTCGGTGGGTTGTTCGACCGGGACATTGACCGGTTGAGTAGAGGTAAACAGATTGATCGCTTTGCCATACAAGAACCACGCGCCGCCGATGATCCCGGCGACCGAGAGCAAACACGACGACGACCAGGGTGAGGCAGCCCTTGGCAAAACAGCCCATACCTTCTTTCGGGCGAGGAAGAGGCGGTGCGTCGTTCATTGGCCGCGACAACTACCCGAAGCGCGCACGACAAGGAAGCGTTTTCGTGCGGTGGAACTTGGGCTAGAGCTGGGAGCGGAATGGCACTGCGAACCATTCCGTCACCCGCTCCCAAAGCGAGCGCTTGTTGAACTCGCTCAATGTGTATTCACGCGATTGAGCGAGGTCCTTTTCGAAAACGCTCTCCATTTCATGGCCGAAGTTTTCGTCGTAAACGACGATGTCGAGCTCTTCGTTAATCTCGGAGGAGCGCGCGTCGAGATTGGAGGAACCGAACATGGAGAAGACGCCGTCGACGACCATCGACTTTTCGTGGATCATGGTCGGTTGGTATTCGAAGATCTTGACGCCGCCCTCGAGGAGCTTGCCGTACGCCGTGCGACCGGCGGATTTAGTCAGCGGCTGATCGTTGTTCGCGCCAGGCAAGAGGAGGCGAACGTCCACGCCGCGTTGAGCCGCGTTGACCAGCTGCTGCACCTGATCGCGTGTCGGCGTGCAGTAGGCGTTGGTGATAAAAATGCGCTTCTCCGCCGCGGTAAATGCGACGGCCTCGAGCAGCGGCACCGGTGCCATGGAAAATGAGCGCGAGGTTACCACTTGCGCTTTCACGTTTCCTGACGGAGCCAACGTTGGGAACTGATCGGCGCCGCTGAGCGCTTCGCCGAAACTTTTGATCCAATGTTCCTGAAACGCGGCCTGCATCGAGGTGACGAGCGGGCCTTCGATTCGCATCTGCACGTCGCGCCAGTGCTGCTTGTCCTGTGCGCGACCGGACCATCGCTTGTCGAACCCGACCGCGCCGGTAAACCCGAGCTTGCCATCGATCACGAGAACACGGCGATGTGAGCGGCGATTGGTGCGATCGACGCGCCACGAAGCCATTGGATGATAATAGGCAAACTTGACTCCGGCTTGCTTCATCATCCTCACATCACCGCGCTTCAGTCCCGAGCCCGATCCGATGTTGTCGACCAACACGCGCACCGCCACGCCCGCGCGCGCTCGTTCGCAGAACGCGTCGCGGAATTGCGTGCCGACTTCATCAGAGTAAAGGATGAACGCCTCGAAATTGATTGTTTTCTTCGCGCCGCCGATCGCCTTGAGCATGGCCGGGAAGTACTCATCGCCATTGTTGAGGATGTCGATCTTATTGCCGGGAACGACCACCGGATTGCTTAGCGCCAGGGCCGAGCCGATGAATTCTGCATCTTTCACCGCGAAAGTATGTTCGAAGTGATACGGCAGAGTGTGTCGCCGAATAAAAAGCAGGCAGAAGATGAGGATGATCGCGAAAAAGAAAAGGATGAGTCCGATCCAATCGCCAAGAGTTAGTTTGCCGAAACGATTGTTAAGCCAATGGGACCGCGCGCGTGTTTTAGCCATGATGGGACTTCACAGTTGTTCGTTTCCGAACGATGCGCCGTTTGTAGGAGTCCGCGACGGCGTAAGCTTCACGCGCCGCGCGACTGCGCTCTTCGCGTTGACGATTATGTTACGGATTCGGTAATGCGGCAGCGGCTGAGCGGCGCAGGTTTGGCTGCTCCGGCACAGGTGCGAGCTTGCGGAAAATGATCCAAACGCCGGCGAGGACGAAACAGGCACCGAGGAGTGAGCCCGCGGCAAATGTTTCGCCGCCAAGAAACCAGCCAAGCACGACCGCGCCCGGAGGCGTAATCAGCGAGATCGTTTGCAGATTGGTGACAGTCATACGCGGCAACAGCCAATACAGAAGCAGAAACGTGAGCGCGGAGCCGATGACGGCGAGGTAAACCAAACAAAAGATCGACATTGCGCTCCAATGAAATCGCGTGGGGCTGCCCTCGAGGGCGAATCCGAGAACGATGAGCGGAATAATACCGAAAAACATTTGCCAGGCGGCGATCATGGCGGGTGCGAGCTCGAGCGCGCGTCGTTTCAACAGCACATTCGACAACGCCGCGCCCGCCGCGCCGACGACGATGCCGAACCCACCCCAGAACGCGAGGAGTCCGCTGCGCTCGAGTAAGCGGCCGCAGATTAGCGCGACACCGACAAGGGCGAGCAGCGCGCCGCCGAGTCGCTGCCAGCGCAGCGGTTCCTCCGGCAAAAACCAATGCGCGAAGAGCATTCCGAAGATCGGAATTGTGGCCTGCAACACCGCGGCCAATCCGGAGAAAACATATTTTTCGCCCCAGAAGAGCAGCGGATAATTCAGTGCGAACATGAGGAGGCCGGTGAAACAGAGGACGAGATAATCGAAGCGATGCATCGGCAGGAGTCGCACCCGGCCAATCGAGACGGCCGCGAGCACGGAAATCGCGATCACGAAGCGAATAGCGACGAATGAGATCGGCGGCAAATCGCGCAGCCCGATTTTGATCGCGAGCCACGTCGAGCTCCACACGATGCAGAGCACCAGATACGCGGCGGCGAGCGCAAACTTCGTCGATGGTTTCGCCATCGCGTACCAGCGCATTGATAGATCGACATTGCAAGGATAGGGACGCCGCGAGACGCGTCACTGCCAAAACCGCTTTCCAACCAACACGAGCGCTGTAAGATCGACATCGATAATAGCGCCATGGACGAGCTTCACGATTTCCAGATTGTCGCGGCCGAACGTAAACACAGCCTGGCCAAACCGGATGCGGCGGCGACGCCGTTCAAAATCGTAATCGACCCAAAAGTGCGGCACGAACTGCGCCGCGCGCTCGTCGACTTGATCGATTACCACGACGAAATGCTGGCCGAACATTTCGCCGAGGGAAAACTGGCGCTCGAATCGTACAAAGAATACATCGAGCTGTTCGCGCGCAGCTTGAAGGAAACGATGGAGAGCCGCGAAGGCGTCGCTTATCTGCTGCATTCGGCCGGATTCGATGTTTCGGTCGAGGAGATCAACCTGCATCCGGAGCTGCGTTGGAAGAAAGCGCCAGGTCCGTTCGGTTCGGACATGGTGTAGCCGGCTTGGCGCGGCTTGTTTATGCCTGAAGCGCCGCAGCCGAGCACGCGACTGAAATTTTGGGGCGTGCGCGGCTCAATTCCGGTGCCGGGCAGCTCGACCGTTCGTTACGGCGGCAATACCAGTTGCGTCGAGGTTCGTGCCGATGGCGAAATGATTGTCCTCGATGCCGGCACGGGGATTCGTCCGCTTGGTGTCGCTTTGGAAAACGAATTCGGCGACGACCCGATCAAGCTCACTCTCCTGATCACCCATGCGCATTGGGACCACATCCATGGATTGCCCTTTTTCACGCCGGCACATCATCGCAAAAATCAAATAACCGTTTACGGTCCCGACACGGCCGCGGCCGGGTTGCGCGAAGTTTTGGAAAGTGAAATGGCGACGCCATTTTTTCCGGTCGCGCTGCACGATCTCGCCGGCAAGATCGACATCCGCATTTTGGAACCGGGCGAGCTCATGCTTGGCCGTGTGCGGGTGCGCGCCGCGCTCGTGAATCACCCGGGGATCTGTGTCGGCTATCGTTTGTTCACGAGTGCCGGTTCGATCGCTTTTCTGCCCGATCACGAGCCGTACGACATGCGGTTACATTCGGCGCGCGGCGACGTCGTGCGCTCGCCTGAGATGCGCAAACGCGCCGAAGAGGAGCGAGCGTTACTCGTGGAGTTTCTCAAGGGCAGCGACCTGTTGATCCTCGATGCGCAATACACCGAGCGGGAATACGAATCGCGCATCGGCTGGGGCCACGGTTCGCTCGCTAGCGCGGTGACACTCGCGCACGATGCGCACGCGCGTACACTCGTGCTCTTTCACCACGATCCAAATCACGACGATAGCAAGATCGACAAGATGTTGGAAGCGGCGCGCGATTGCGCTCACAAGACGAGGCCGACACTCGAGATCATCGCGGCACGCGAAGGCGTCGAGCTGACGCTCTGAAATCCGCGTCCGCGCTTGCGCGGGTTGAATCTGCCTCTAGATTTTCGCCCGCGTTTTTCTTGCCTCGTGGTGTAATGGTAGCACCGGAGACTCTGGATCTCCTTGTCTAGGTTCGAGTCCTAGCGAGGCAGCCAGTTCATTTTGGAGTTCAGATTTCGGATTTCGGATTGCGGTGTTTGCGAAAGAAATCCTGAAGTATGACCGCGCATTCATTTTGCAAAACACCGGCGGTGATTTGGCAGCGGTGATTTAGTTGCGGCATTTGGAGGAGATTAATCACGCTGCCGGCGGCGCCGGCGCGCGCATCGGCGCAGCCGAAGACAACGCGGCGGATGCGGGTATGGACGATTGCGCCGGCGCACATCGGGCACGGCTCCTTTGTGACGTAAAGATCGCACTCGGTCAGGCGCCAATCGCCGACTGCGGCTTCGGCTTGGGTGAGCGCGAGCATTTCTGCATGCGCGGTCGCATCCTTGAGAAGCTCGACCTGATTCGAAGCGCGACCGATTATTTTTCCGGCGCGCACGACGACACAGCCAACCGGCACCTCGTCAGCTTGGTGCGCTTTCTCGGCCAGTCGCAGTGCGTCGTGCATATAGTCGGCGTCAGTTTGCTCGCTAATCATCGCGGTTAGTTGTAGTCACGGCGCTGTGCGCCGTCGAGCTGTTCGAGCATGTGTAATCTGATGCGTCGGAGGCGGGTTACAGCGTTGCAACACATCCGTAAGACTGATAAGTACCGAATGCCTTTTATGAAAAAGTTATTTTGGATTTTGGCGCTTCCTCTTTTAATCGATCCGGCCGCCGCGACCGAGCAGGGCGTCGTCGATCGCTCGGCGCAAATCTTGCGTGACTTTCGCACCATGCCGGAGCGACAGATTCCGCGCTCGATTCTGCGGCGGGCGCGCGGGCTGGCGGTGATGTCTGTGCTCAAGGCTGGATTTATTTTCAGCGGCAAAGGCGGGGATGGCGTGGTCGTGGCGCGCACAAACGGCGAGCACTGGTCGGGTCCATCGTTTGTCGGAACGGGCGGAGCCGGTTGGGGCTTACAAATTGGCGCGCAGGTGACGGACTTCGTGTTTGTTCTCAACAACCGCGCGGCAGTACGCGCATTTTCGCGCGGCGGGAATGTGACGCTCGGCGCGGATGTGAGCGTGGCGGCCGGACCAGTAGGCCGAGCTGTAGAGGCAAGCGTCGCGCCGACCGCTGCGGTCTACGCGTACAGCCGTAGTAAAGGGTTGTTCGCCGGTGTTTCAGTTGAAGGCGCGCTGATCGCGACGCGCAAAGGAGCCAATGCCCGCTATTATGGTCGCCCAGTGCAGGCGGCTGATATCCTGAGCGATCGCGTTACTCCGCCGCCAGGTGCGAACCGATTGCGCGCGGAACTGTAAACGTCGCGCCGCTTAGATCGACAATTTCCTTCCCAATGATGCAATCGGTTGGTAGCGTTGTCTCCGTGCGAAGCTTCGCTGTTTTGTTCGGATTGATTTTGTTTCTACCGATCGCGCGCGGTCAGGAGCAGGAACGCAAACTCGTCGACCGGTTGCTCGAGCCGAATATGGAACTGCAGAATCCGGTGCAGAACAAAAAGTTCGTGGCCGATCACGGCGGCGCCATTGAGAAACGAGCGAGCGTGGGCGCCTTTTACGTGCAGAAAAAAAACAATACGAAAGCGTTCGGCGGAGTTCGCGATGTTCCGGCGCGCGAATTTCGCGGACAAAATTTTCGCGGTACCAAAGAAGCAGCCACCGCAAAGTCAGAGCGGGAGATCGTGAATTCGGATCGACAGGTTCCAGCGAGCAACGCGCGCGATGTGCGGACCGCACGCGATGCTGATAAGATCGTCGACAGCCGTGATTATTCGGGCAAACGCGACTTTCAACCCCGCGGCAAGAGTCAAAAATCGCTCGACCGGAAGAACTCGCCGATGACAATCGATCAGGTGCGCGAGCTGTTGAATAAAAACAAATAGGCGAGCGCCTGATCTTTGCCGCTGAGGACAGCGGCCACTACAGTTGCTGCATGGAGCCGGATGAAGCGCTCGCTGTTCTGAAGCAAGGGGCGGCGCAAATTATCAGCGAGCCGGAGTTGCGCGAGAAACTCGCGGCGCGTCGTCCATTGCGCGTGAAGCTCGGGGTTGATCCGACGACATCCGACATTCACCTCGGCCACACGCTCGTGCTTCAAAAACTGCGCCAGTTTCAGGACCTGGGACACCAGGCGGTTTTAATCATTGGCGATTTTACCGGGATGATCGGAGACCCGAGCGGGCGCTCCGCCACGCGGCCGCAGCTCAGGCATGAAGAAGTAATGGCGAACGCCGCGACCTATCGCGAACAGGCGTTCAAAATTCTCGATCCGGAACGCACCGAAACTGTGTTCAACGGCGAATGGTTTCGAAAGATGACTTTCCAGGAGGTGATCCGGCTAAACAGCCGGGTCACGCTGCAACAGATGCTGCAGCGCGAGGATTTTCACGAACGTCTGGAGAAACAACAACCGATCCGCGCGCACGAGATCCAGTATCCGATCATGCAGGGCTGGGACTCGGTGATGGTGCAGGCCGATGTCGAGCTCGGCGGGACCGATCAGCTCTTCAACATTCTGGTGGGACGCGATTTTCAACGCGAAGAAAATCTGCCGCAGCAGGTCGTCTTTTTGCTGCCGTTACTCGAGGGACTCGATGGCGTGAAAAAGATGAGCAAAAGCTTTGGCAATTTCGTCGGGATCACCGAATCGGCCGGTGAGATGTTTGGAAAACTAATGAGCATTTCCGATGACTTGATGAAGCGGTACTATCCGCTCCTGCTCGGCCGCGCCGTTCCACCGGATGCGCATCCAATGGAGGCGAAAAAGCAGCTCGCTTTTGAGATTGTGCAGACCTACCACTCCACGGCCGCGGCAAACGACGCGCAGAAAGAGTGGAATAAGCGGTTTAGCGAAAAGCGGATCAGCGATGCCGACCTGCCGATGTTCCGAGCACGCGAGAGCGAGGCCGTAGCAATCGTGGTCGATGTTTATCGTGAGGCGTTTGGGATCCCAAAATCACGTGCGGAAGCCAGCCGCTTGATCAAGCAGGGCAGCGTACAGCTCGACGGCGAAAAGCTAGGCGAGCCCAAAACTATTGTGTCATTGCGCGTCGGCCAGACGCTGCGGCTGGATAAAACTCACGCCGTGCGGATCGGTTAGGGGTGTACGGCAAAAGAGCACGAAGTTTTCTTGAACCTCGTGCTCTTTGCAGCAGTAGTTGGCGGTCTTGCGCTTACGCCGCAAGCGGCTCGAAGACGCCCATCGCCGGCGTGTGCTCCAGATACGGCCGGGCAATGGCTTCAAAATGCGAGCGGATGCTGCGCAGCTCCGAAGTCACGAACGCATCGACAAAACCGAAACGCCGATCGAGCCAGGCAAAGAGTTTGTTTTTGATCTCGTAATGCACGGCGAGCGTGATCTCGGTCCAGTTCGCTCGGATCTCGGCGAAGTTCACCAAACCCATCAAATCGATGTTGCCACCGACCGATTCGAACGCGTACTGCTCGGGCGATTCGCTGTCGACGGCGAGCAGGACCGTGTGCGCTTTGAAGCCGACCGGCCCGCGAAAGCTGAAGTCGACAGTCTTGGAAGAGGTCACGGTCGCTTTGGTGACCATCAAGAACTGTCGGCGATATGAATGGATGCTGGCGAGGCGGGCTTTACACTCTGCCAGCGGATGGCTCATGTGCAGGGTTTTCTGTAGGAGCATGGTAGTAGGGTTGATTTACGCGCAACTTTAGCAATGCCGGTGCCAGCGCCTTTTACGAGGGAGAACGGCGGTGGCTAGGCTTCCAGGGTGTAAACTTTGTTTACACTCGTGTTTGCCTCTGAGACAGACAGCTTCGCCGCGGGTAACCCGAGCGCCTTCCGCCATTCGACCGGCAACGCGATCAAATTTTCAATCAACGCAGGGAGAATTGGTCCGTCGAGACGATTGCGTCGATGTCAATCTTTGACCGCTTCGATGTCGGCCTCATGAGTTCGCACCGTTACGCGGCGCGGGCGCGTTGCCCCGCGATTGTTTCTACCATCGATCGGAAAATTTTCGCACCGTCGGAGCTGCCGAGGCGTTCGTCAGCCGCGCGATCGGGGTGGGGCATCAAACCGAAGATGTTGCCCTCGCGATTACAGATGCCCGCGATATTTTCCACTGATCCGTTCGGATTGGCCTCCGGCACCACAGAACCCTGCCGATCGGCGTAACGTAAAAGGACGCGCCGCTGCCCGTTGAGTTCACGCAGCGTTGCGGGATCAGCAAAGAAGCGACCTTCCCCGTGCGCGACCGGCAGGCGCAACAGAGTTCCTTGCGGGCAACCGCGGGTGAAAGGCGAATCGGTGACTTCGACGCGAGTGATGGCCATGTCGCACACGAAGCGAAGCGATTGGTTGCGGATCAGCGCGCCCGGCAGCAAGCCCGCTTCGCACAAGATTTGGAACCCGTTGCAGGTACCCAGGATCAGCTTGCCGGCGCGCGCGTCACTCACCACTGCGCGCATAATCGGTGAAAAGCGCGCGATCGCACCGCAACGGAGGTAATCGCCGTAGGCAAAACCGCCCGGCAACACAATCGCATCAAACTCGCGCAGCGACGTCTCCTTGTGCCAGACCAGCTCGGCGCGCAAACCATTGATGCCATTTATCGAAGCGACGCAATCCTGATCGCAATTGGAGCCGGGGAATTGAATGACCGCGAACTTCATATCGGACGCGGGACAACCTGACGGGCGGCGCGCTCTTCGGCATGATAATCATTCACGACGAGACAGGCGTGGATTATTCCTGGTATCCAGCCGAGCAGCGTCAGGATGATGCTGAGAAAAAAGCTGGCAAGGCGCCCCGTCATCAGGACGGCCAGCGGCGGAAACACGATACAAAAGAAATAGCGGAGCGCTTTCATCACCTCTTTGAGCGAGAGCGCGTCGTTTTGCTTTTTCTGGCCGTTCCGTTTCGTTCGAGCTCGTAATCTTCGATCACGGGGTTGGAGAGCAGATCGCGGCAGAGCCCGTGCAAGCGCTTTTCAAGATCGACATGTCCCGCGGCAATATCGATTTCCATGTATTTACCAATGCGCACGTTTTGAACTTCCGGCATTCCGAGGTGACGCATGGCGTCGCGCACCGCGTTACCTTGCGGATCGAGCACCGCCTTTTTCGGGGTGACGATCACCTTGAATTTCATCTGGCGAACGGTAACGCAATGCGCCCGCGGAACAAGATCGAACTCAGACGCGGCAGTGCGATCGCCGCGCGTTATTCAGTTGCCTCGATCCAATGTGAGCGTGCCTCGCGCAGCTCAATGCTGCGTGCCCGCACCGCTTCTTCAAATGCGGCCCGCTGATTGTCGAGTAGACGGTGGAGACGCCGCGTTTCGAGTAAGTTGGCGATGCGCAGCAGGACCTCGACCTGGTCGAATGGCTTGACCAGAAAGTCGGTCGCACCGGCCGAAAGCGCGCGGCACTTGGTCTCCGCGTTTACATCGGCAGTCAGCACGATAACAGGCAAAAAAATCTCGTGATCATCAGCCCGCAGCGATTCGAGAATAGTAAAGCCGTCCGGGGGCGGCATCATGAGATCGAGCAGAATAAGGTCGGGAGCAAACGCAGCAAACGTCTCCAAAGCCCGCTGCGAATCCGTGATCGCTCTCACACGTGTGTAACCGGCCTCCGCCAGCATGTCGTCGAGCAGCGCAACGTTTGTCGGCTCGTCATCAATGATGACGATGTTCATCCTGAATAGCGCAGCGGCATCGCCGTGCCATCGGTATGCCGTTTGGTTCACTTCTGAAGACATAATTCTGCGCCGTTGCCGCTTCTGCTCCGAGCTCCGACCGGATCCGCTTCGCGAGCGCAAAAATTATCGCTATTCACGACGCGGAAAAATTCCGCGACGTCGATCGGCTTCGTGAGATAAGCCCGCGCGCCCGCCTCCATCAGCCTTTTGATTTGGCCAGAAGTCGCATCGGCGCTGATAATGACCACGGGAATATCGCGGGTGGCATAGTGGCGCTGTAATTCAGTCAGCACGTCCCATCCCGGGATGTCTGGCAGGTGTAGGTCAAGAAGGATGAGATCGGGCGCATGCTGGCGTGCCAAGTCGAGCGCCAGTCGACCTTGCATGGCGGTGATGAGCAGGATTTGTGGTTGCTCGGCTAGCATCTGTTCGACCAGGGTCAGATTCGAAAGATTATCCTCCACGTAAAGAATGGTTCGTTGCTGGGCGGAGAGAGGCGGCCGCTCCGCTACAGCTGTTGATCGGATTGCGGCTCGCTCGAGCGGTGATTTCGTGCAAGGAAGCTCGACCCAAAATGTGCTGCCTTCACCCGGCGTGCTCTCGACTCCGATGTTGCCGCCCATGGCGTGAATGAGACGCTGGCTCAACGCTAAACCTAAACCGGTTCCCTCTACGCCTGAACCTTCTGCGCCGAGCCGGTCAAACGGTGTAAACAGGCGCGAGATTTTGTCGTTGGCGATGCCAGGCCCGGTATCGACGACGGTGACACGTGCGCTCTGGTTCGCCAGAGCATTGAAGGAAAGAGTGACTGTGCCTTCGAGCGGAGTGTATTTGACCGCGTTGGTCAATAAATTGAGCAGCACTTGTTTGAAGCGCTGACGATCGGCCATGATGTAAACGGTTTTATCGGGAACGGCGGGCGCCATGAGCGTGGTTTTGCGCTCGGTCGCGAGCGGGCGCATCAACTCGACTGCTTCGCGAACCGCGTCGGCCAGACAGACCGGCTCCAACGACAGCTGCAGCCTGCCGGCTTCAATGCGACTGATGTCTAGGATTTCATTTATCAGATCGAGTAAGTGGCGTCCGGCGCCGATCATGTGCTGGACGCGATTGCGTTGACCATCGGCTAATCCTTGTCTTTCGAGCAGTTGGCCAAAGCCTAGAATCGCGTTCAGCGGCGTGCGGAGCTCGTGACTCATGCGGGAGAGGAACTCGCTCTTCGCGCGATTCGCGCAATCGGCTTCTTCTTTCGCTGCGCGCAGCGCGTTTTCAATTCGGGCGCGCTCCGTCACATTGTGAACAACGGCGAAATGCTTCTTGTCGGTCGGCGACCAAGTGGCCGCCCAGAGAACATCGACAATCGAACC
This sequence comes from Chthoniobacterales bacterium, assembly GCA_036522675.1. Taxonomy (GTDB): domain Bacteria; phylum Verrucomicrobiota; class Verrucomicrobiia; order Chthoniobacterales; family UBA10450; genus AV17. The sequence goes on from DATDFJ010000290.1 coordinate 18,453, forward strand.
GTCTTTACGGATGTAACGGTTGACAAAATCGGTCAAATGGCCGCTGCGCAGAATGTTGCCTGCGGCTTCTTCGGTTTTTGCGCGGTCGTCCGGGTGCACCAGATCCATGTAAGCACGACCGATAAGCTCTTCCGGCGTGTAACCCCACAGCTGAATACAGGCGGCATTTACGGTGACGAAGCAACCGTGTTCATCGATCGTGCAAATGACATCGAGCGAATTGTCCATGATCAGCTCGTTGGCTTTCAAAGCGGCTTCCAGTTCGCGCTGTTTTTCGCGCAACGCTTCCTCGGCGGTCTTCCGGTCTGAGATGTCTTCGACCATGACGAGAAAATGTTGCGGCTGACCGTCGGCATCTCGAATCACGCAGCCGCTGCGCGTCGTCCAGATGACCGCGCCGTCCTTGCGCACGTAACGTTTTTCGACCGACGAACGTTTCCCGCTCAACATCGCTTCGGCCAATTGTCTGCTCAGGGCGAGATCGTCAAGGTAAGTGATGTCGAGAGGAGTGCGCGTCTTCAGCTCAGTCTCAGAATAGCCGAGCATCTGACAGAAGGCGCCGTTGGCGCGCATGAATCGCTCCTTCAGATCGACGACCGCCATTCCAATCGGCGCATCTTCAAAAATTTGGCGGAAGTTTTGTTCGCTCGTTTCCAAAGCGGCCGTGCGTTTGGCGATCGCTCGCATCTCGCGAATACTGCGTCGGCAGGAGATAATGAGAAAGATGTCCTCGAACACGACCCAGCCGGCGTGCTCGATTGACCGCCACGGGCTGGCGGTAAGGACCCCGTAAACCGAGTACGGCCAATAAACGCCACGGATAAAATGGTCGAGTCCCACCACGATCGTTGCCGGAACCAGTACTCGCCAATCGCGGTAGAACGACAGAATAACGAGGGAGCCGAAGACATGGAAGTGCGTCTCGATCCGGCCACCAGTCAGATCGATCAAGAGCGCGGACATGAGCATCTGGCCAACGGCGACGACATGCCGAGTCACCGTCGCCCCCGGCCACATTCGGATCATCCAAATGGGAAAAGCGCTGATGGCGGCGCCAAGGAATATCGCACCCCAGACATGAATGTTTATCTGGCTGGTCTGTCCGTTCCACGTCCGCGGTGCAATCAGAAAGGAAGCAGCGATGGCAGCGAGCCACTGCACGATCATCAGCCGTTCGAAAAGGCGGTCCGTGCTCCGATATATTTCATCGCGATGCTGCGCGAAGAGCTCGGCCGCGCGCGCGGTCGAAGAAGAACTGCCGAGGTCTGTTTTCATTTCCGGCTTTTTCACGGGCGGGCCCGATCGTTGCGATCCGCAAGCATGCAGCCAAAAACGAAACTCTGCTTCGGGCCGGCTGCTCCATTGCGGGCAAGGGAAATAATCGCTTGCTCACCGGCGTTATCGCCCGCATGTCCCCGCGACTCGGTGATGCCGCCGCTAAATAACAAATGCCCATCGGCTGCGAACAAAAGCGTCTGGCCCGATGTTTCCGCGCCGAATTTGCTCGCGTCGGCACCGCCCGGATCAGACCGCACAGTGACTCCGGGAATCTTCGCCGCGCTCCGCTGCAGATTAGTGGCGTCCCACTCCGCACTGGAGTTGGTCGGCTTCACAAACAGCACGTAAGCGAGAACCTTTCCCTGCACCCGCCCCATAATTTGGGCCAGCTCGCCGATACTCGCGCGGGTGCACGGACAGAGTGGATGCGCGACCATCACCAACGTTGGGCGATTGGTCGCTCGCGCAAATGTTACGTGCGGCCACTGCTGCGGCGCCGCCCCTTGTGGGCCGGGCTTCGTATCGTACTTGAGGAAAACACCAAAGCCGCCAGCGATTACGGCGATCCAGGCGAGCCCGAATACTACCCCCAACACGGATTTGGTTCGTATCTGCAAAAATATGCTCCCTTTCTGAGCAAGGGCTATTCCATTGTCCTCACGCCGGGACTGCCTCGCCGCTGGCATTTTTGCGTTCGGAAGCCACGACTTCTCCCTTGCCGTTTCCTGCCGTAGCCTTTTCCACCACGCGGAAAAATTCAGTCACTTCGATCGGCTTGGTGAGATAGGCACGTGCGCCGGCCCCCATTAAGCGTTTGACCTGGTGGGTAGTGGCGTCGGCACTAATGATCACAACCGGGATGTGGCGGGTTCTTTCGTCCTGCTTCAATTGCGCGAGGATTGTCCAGCCTGGCACATCGGGCAGGTGTAAATCGAGCAGGATCAAGTCGGGCGAATGCTGCCGCGCGAGGTCGAGTGCGAGGCGACCCTGCATCGCGGTGATGAGGCGGATGTGCGGTTGTTCAGCCAGCATTTGTTCGATTAATGTCAGGTTCGACAGGTTATCTTCGACGTAGAGAATCGTGCGCTCACCGCCGATCTGCTCGATACCGCGCGGCTCGGGTGCGCCTGGCGCGATCCGATCAAGAGGTGATTTCGCGCAGGGAAGGTCGACCCAAAACGTGCTGCCCTGTCCAACGACGCTGTCGACGCCGATGGCCCCGCTCATCGCCTGGATCAAGCGCCGGCACAACGCCAGGCCAAGACCGGTCCCCTGCACGGTCGATTGTTCCGCGCCGAGACGATCAAAAGGTATGAACAAGCGGGACAGCTTATCCTCGGCGATGCCGGAGCCATTGTCGCTCACCGCGACTCGGATTGTTTGTTGATCGCGGGAGGCGAACGACACGCTCACCCGACCATTGCGCGGTGTGTATTTGACCGCATTGGTGAGAAGATTGAGCAGCACCTGCTTGAACCGCTGTCGATCGGCCATCACATAGGTGTTGTCGGTCGGCAGACACGGTCCGGAGACCAGCGTATTGCGCCCCGCGGCCAAGGGTCGCATCAACTCGAGCGCCTCGCGGATTGCATCGGTCACGCGCACCGGCTCAAGCGACAACTGCATGCGGCCGGATTCGATTCGACTGATATCGAGCACTTCGTTGATGAGCTCGAGAAGGTGACGCCCGGCCGTCATGATGTGGCCGATGCGCACCCGCTGCTGTTCGGTCGCGGTTTGCCGCTCCAACAACTGACCGAATCCGAGGATCGCGTTCAGCGGGGTGCGTAATTCGTGACTGACGCGCGAGAGAAACTCGCTTTTCGCTTTATTGGCGCGCTCGATTTCTTCGACGCGCTTGCGTTCGGTGATGTCTTCGACCGTACCTTCGTAACAGAGGATCCCACCGTTTGCATCCCGGACGCAGCGAGAATTTTCGCAGATCCAAATCTTGCTCCGATCTTTGCGATAAATCTGGTACTCGAACAGCTCGACATAGCCCTGCGCTTCGATCAGCCGCTTGAATTCGTTGCGCCGTTCCGGATCGACATACACCATCTGGCCGATGTCGGTCACATCCTGCATCAGGTCTTCCGCTGAATCGTAGCCGTGGATCCGCGCGAGCGCGGGATTTCCGCTGAGGAATTTTCCCTCGGGAGTGGTTTGGAACATTCCCTCAATCGCGTTCTCGAACATGTCCCGATATTTTTGCTCGGCCTGGCGCAAGGCTTCGTCTGCTCGTTTGCGCTCGGTGATGTCGTGCACCGTTCCGAACATGCGGCGCGGCTGACCGCTATCGTCCAGGATGACGTCGCCCTGACTGTGGATAAAGTGGACCTCGCCATTGGGCCAGATCGCGCGATACTCGATGTCGTAACGCGGCCCGCCGGCGAGGGCCTTGTCGAGTCCGTCCCGTACTCGTTGTCGATCTTCGGGGTGCAGCAATTCCTGGTAACGCGAGAAAGTGTCGATCTTTTCTTCAGGGGGCAGGCCGAAGACGCGGTAAGTTTCCTCGGACCAGATGAGGCGGTTTGTCTCGAGGTCGCGCTCCCAGTAACCAAGGCGTGCAATGCGTTGCGCCTGGGCGAGCTTGCCTTCGGATTGGCGTAGCGCGTCTTCGGCCTGCTTGCGCTCAGTAATGTCGCGGATGATGGCGCTAAAAAATGCGCCCGCCTCCGTTGTCCAAGAGGCGAGCGAGAGTTCGAGAGGGGATTCGCCGCCGTCTTTTCGCCGGCCGCGCAACTCAACGGTTTTGCCAACTACGCGGCTTTCGCCGCGCGCGCGAAATCGGGCCAGTTCTTTGCCGTAGGCTTGGCGGGATTGCTCGGGCATGAGGATGGTAAACGGCTTTCCGAGTACTTCGTCTTCGTGATAGCCAAAAATCTTCTGCGCGCCGTCGTTCCAGGAGGCGATGTTCCCGCGCTCGTCGGCGAGGACGATGCCGTCGTTCGCCGATTGGACGAGAGAGCGGAACCGGTCTTCACTCGCGCGCAGCGAACCCTGCAGCCGCTTGCGCAACACGAGATGACCGAGCTGAATTACCACAGAGGAAATCAGCTTGGCGAATCGGTCATCTTCTTCGCGCGATTCGCGCACGAAGAACTCCATTACGGCGACGACCTCGCTATCCGCCACCACCGGGATGCCGACGCCCGCTTTCAGCCCGGCCTGTCGCGCCGCCGTCGCGCGCGGAAAGTTCGCGTCCATCGTCACATCCCGGATCCACGTCAGCTGTTTGGAAGCCCAGACACGGCCGGGCAGACCGACGCCCGGAGCAAAGATGAAGTTTTGGCTGAACGCGCGGAACTGTTCCATGGGCATGCCGTCTTTCGCCCACGCCGCGATGCATTCGAGAGCGCTTCCATCCGCGCGTGGCACCCACGCCTGACCCAACGTCCAGCCGGTCGCCTCGCACACGTTCTGCAATACTGCTGCCAGAGCGGCTTTGAAATCTTTCGACTCGCTGATCGCCAGTGTGGTCGTGTGCATGAGGCGGCTTTCCTCCTCGGCGCGCTTGCGTTCGGTGATGTCGATGTTCATTCCTTCAAAGCCAATGACCGCTCCGTCGGTGTCGCGCAGCGCGCGCGCCTCTTCGGAAATCCACACAATGCTGCCGTCCTTACGCCAAATCGCGGATTCGAATCGTGAGACGTATCCCTGCTTGCTGATCAGCTCGATGAATTCGTTGCGCCGCGTTGGATCGACATAGCAGCTCCGGGTCAGGTCGAAATCGCCGCCGACCAGTTGCTCGACTGAATTATAGCCGAGAATCCGAGCCTCGGCCGCGTTCGCAGCCAGATATCTGCCGTCCAGTGTCGTCTGGTAAATGCCTACCACGGCGTTCTCAAAGATCCCGCGATACCTCTCTTCTGCCCGGCGCAGTGCATTGTCCTGCGACTCGATCCGCGCCAGCATTTGATTGAAAGCGTCGGTCAGCACGCCCACTTCATCGCCGCAAACTTTTTGGGCGCGTACCGAATAATCGTTGTGCTCGGCGACGACGCCCGCAGTCGCGGCCAGCCGGAGGATCGGGTCGGTCACAAACCGCAGGAACTGGCTCGAGAGAATGAACGCCACGAGCAACGCCGCGACCAGCACCAGGGCAAAGATACCGCCGTAGAGCTTGAGCAACTGGGAAGTCGTTGCGTGCAGATCGGCCAGCAAATACAGCGTCCCTTCGCGGGTGCCGTTGACGACGACCGGCTGCGCCAGAACAATGCGAACCCCCTGGACTTCAAAGCCGGAGTTCAGGCGCGCCGCTTTGATTTGTGTTTCGTCCCGCCGCCCACCGAAAAAGGCCAACCGCTGATGGTTCGGTAGTTCGAGCCGCGCGCTGACAATCTGCGGCATGATGCGCAGACCGCCAAGAATTTGGGAGGCGGCGTCCTCATCTTTGAACATGACTGCCGCGGCGCAGTTGTGCGCGGTAATCTGGCCGACGACGGCAAGTTCATGGGCGGAGTGCTGTTTCAGAATGTAAGCTTGAAAGCAGAAAAGAGCGGCAAAGGCAGGCAGCAGCACCGCGCCCGCGATCAACATGATGATAAGGGTGATTTTTTGCCGGACCGGCTGGTCGCGCAGATGAGTCATGTACGCTCGATGTGCGTTTTTGGACAGGAAGGGAGCTATTTTCGAGCCGAGCTGAAAAAATTCCGCTCCTGATCAGGGAGTTCCGGGCGGTCAACCCGCAGGGGCGCACCCAATGGGAACGTATTCTGCTGAGCAAGTGCGGTCGCTGGTCTCCTTGGCAGCTTCGGCCCCGCCGCTGGCTTCTGGAAACCTGAGAACACGCCAGAGCATCTCCGTTTCTAACCCATGAATCTTTTCACATCCGATGTCCAACATGCAGAAGGACGGCCACCGCTATCGGGCCGCACATTCGAACAGTTTCCGGCGCCCGAGGGTTTGTCTCCTGGCGCGAAACGAAGACGTCTCCTGACCGCCGTTTTGCTTTTGGCGGTCACGGGCGCCATGGCTTTCGGGTTCTGGAATCTGTCCCGCCGCTTGGCGCCTCAATTGAAAAATTCACCGACGGCGCCGGTCGATGAGAATCCTACCCTGGTTCGGCAAAAGAGCATCGCGGTGTTGCCGTTCGAAAACCTGAGCGAAAACAATGACACCGCATTCCTCGCCGACGGTGTGCAGGGCGACATTCTTTCAGCGCTTTCCAAGCTGGCCGACCTCAAAGTAATCAGCCGCACCTCGGTCAACAGTTATCCGGCCGGCGGGCAGCGCAATTTGCGCGAGATTGCGGAAACGCTCGGTGTTGCCTACGTCGTCGAGGGCAGCGTTTGGCAGGCGGGCGGCCACGTTCGCATTAACGCTCAACTCAAAGACGCGCACGAGGGTAATCAGGTCTGGGCGCAGACTTATGAGCGCGATCTGGCGGACGTGTTCGCGATTCAAAGCGAAATTGTGCAGCAGATCCTGTCGCGGCTGCAGATCAGCGTCTCCGCAAAGGATCAGATTGCCATCGCTGAACGAGCGACGAAGGACCTGACCGCCTACGGTCTCTACGTTCGAGCGCAAGCGCTCATCGCGACCGTCGCGCTCAATGCTCAAATCAACGAAAAATTGCGTGAAGCGATTCAATTACTCGAGCAAGCGATCGCGCGCGATCCCGATTTTTATCTTGCCTGCTGCGAGTTGTCGGCTGCGCATGACTACCTCTACTTCTTCGGCCTCGACCACACTGCGACGCGACTTGCCGCCGCCGATGCGGCCTTGACTGCGGTTGTTCGTCTGCGCCCGGACGCGGGTGAAACGCATCTCGCGCGAGCCAACTTCCTCTATCGCTGTCATCTCGATTACGATCATGCGCGCGCCGAGCTCGCGCTCGCTCAGCACGCCTTGCCTAACAACTCGGAAATTTTCGAGTTGATGGGTTACATCGACCGGCGCCAGGGACTCTGGAACGAATCGGCGCGGAGCTTGCAGCGCGCACTCGAGCTTGATCCGCGCAACTTTTTCATGCTTCAGCAGATCGCTCTCAGCTACCAGGAATTCCGGCAGTTTGCCGCCATGGCGGCCGCTCTTGACCGCGCGCTTGCGCTCATTCCGCGCGACCGCGACACGCGCATCACTCGCGGACTTGTCGATCTTGAATGGAAAGCCGACCCGCGACCGTTACACGAAGTGATCCAAAAAATCCTTACTGAGGATCCAACGGCAGCGCCCGATCTGGCGGCGCTATGGTTTTATGCCGCACTGTGCGCACGAGACTTGTCCGGCACGGCCCAGGCCTTGGCCGCGATCCCAGCCAGCGGCACCGCCGTCGACCTGAATTTTCCACGCTCCTGGTGCCAGGCTCTCGCTGCGCGTGTCAGAGGAGACAGCGGCACTGCTCAAGCAGCTTTCGTCGCGGCGCGCGAAGAAGCCGCAAAAACCGTGCGCGAACAAACCGACTACGCGCCAGGTTTGACAGTGCTGGGGTTAATCGATGCCGCCCTCGGGCGCAAAGAAGATGCACTTCGCGAAGGCCGTCATGCCGTCCAGCTATTGCCCGTGACCAAAGATTCCATCGACGGCGCCGAAGTCATGAAATACCTCGGCGTCATCTATGCCTGGTGTGGCGAGAAGGATCTTGCTCTCGAGCAAATCGCCGCCACCCTTCGCATCCCCAGTACGCTCAGCTACGGCAATCTCAAATTGCACCCCTACTGGGATCCGCTCCGCGGCGACCCGCGCTTCGACAAAATCGTCGCCCAACTCGCGCCAAAAAAAGCCGAGAAATAGTTCGCGCTAAAAGAAAATCGGGATGATCAGAATCGCGACGATGTTGACGACTTTGATCATCGGATTGATCGCCGGGCCCGCGGTATCTTTATAAGGATCACCGACGGTGTCGCCGGTCACGGCCGCGGCATGGGCGAAGGAGCCTTTGCCGCCAAGATTCCCTTCCTCGATAAACTTCTTCGCGTTGTCCCACGCGCCGCCACCGGAGGTCATTGCAATCGCGACGAACAGACCGGTGACAATCGTGCCGACGAGCAAGCCGCCGAGCACGACCGGGCCAAGCGGTTTGATGACCGCGACCGCGACGACAAAAATCAGCGGCAACAACGCCGGCACGATCATTTCGCGCAATGCCGCTTTCGTCACGATGTCGACGCATGTGCCGTATTCAGGCGTGTCTTGTCCGGTCATAATGCCTGGATGCGCTTGCAACTGTCGCCGCACTTCACGCACCACGGCGCCCGCAGCCTTGCCCACAGCGTCCATGCTGAACGCGGTGAAAATAAACGGCAACAGTCCGCCGAGAAACAGTCCGATGATCACCTTCGGCTCGGTCAACGAAAATTGAAACACAAATGGATCGCCGTTACGGGTGACGTGCGCCTTCAATTCTTCAACGTACGATCCGAACAACACCAGCGCAGCCAGGCCTGCCGAAGCGATCGCGTAGCCCTTGGTCACGGCTTTCATGGTGTTGCCAACCGCGTCAAGTTGGTCCGTCGTAGCGCGCACTTCTTTTGGCAGATTGCTCATGACCGCCACGCCGCCCGCGTTGTCGGTGATCGGGCCAAAGGAATCGAGCGAGATGATGATTCCCGCCATCGATAACATCGACATCACGGCAATCGCGATTCCGTAGAGGCCGGCGAAATGAAAGCTGAGCAGAATGGCGATGCCAATAAAACCGACCGGCAGCGCGGTGGCGTGTTGGCCGACCGCGAGGCCGGCGATAATGTTGGTGGCGTGGCCCGTCTCGGACGCGCGCGCGATCTTCTGGACAGGCGCGTACCGCATCGATGTGTAGTAATTCGTAATCACAACCACAACCGCGGTCATTACCAGGCCGATGAGCGAGGCAAAGTAGAGTTGGGTCGGCGTTCGTGTGGCGCCGGCAATCGTCACGCCGCTTGGGAACAGATAATGAGTCGCCGGCCAAAACAAGACGGCCGAGATGATCGCGCTGGTCAGCACGCCGCCCATCAATGCCGCTGCCGGCCTGGCTTTCGAAATATTGACAAACAAAACCCCGAAGATCGCGCCCAGCACCGAGATTCCGCCCAGAACGAACGGATAGACGACAGCCGCAGAATTTCCCGCCAGCGTGAGTGTGCCCACCAAAACAGCACCGATCAAACTGACGGCGTAGGTTTCAAAAACGTCCGCGGCCATACCCGCGCAATCGCCGACGTTGTCCCCGACGTTATCGGCGATCGTCGCCGGGTTTCGGGGATCGTCTTCTTCCAATCCTTGCTCGATTTTGCCTACGAGATCGGCGCCGACATCGGCGGCCTTTGTGTAGATGCCGCCCCCGAGCCGCGCAAACACGCTGATGAGGCTCGCGCCGAGCGCGAGGCCGACGAGACTGCTGGTTGCCTCCCTGCTCGCGACATGGAGAACGGCGGTTTCGAAAAGGTAAAACGCGCCTACTGCGAGCAGCGCCAAACCAACAACGAGCAACCCTGTGACCGCCCCACCATTGAATGCCATTCGCAACGCGCCGGTGAGCGAACTCGTGGCGGCCTGCGTCGTGCGCACGTTCGCGATCACGGCGATTCGCATCCCAACGTATCCGGCCGAAAGCGAGCAAGACGCGCCGATCACGAACCCGACTGCCGTGCTCTGGTCTTTAAAGAAGAAAAGGAGCAGGAAAATCACAACCGCGATGACACTGATCGTGACGACTTGGCGATGGAGATAGGCCTTGGCGCCTTCCTGGACCGCGGCGGAGATCTGCCGCATCCGCTCGTTCCCGGCCGACGCGCGCATCACGATCGTGATGAGCGCAAACGCAAACGCCAGTCCAACGAGCGCGCAGACCATCGCTAATTGCACGCCCGAATCGAGCAGGTTTAAGGCTAACAACGTCATCTCTTTTCGCGATAAAGCGCACGACTTTATGGAGATTTATCGCGGTGGCAAAGGCTATTTCGGACGCTGAGGTTTGATGGCCGCGACGGTGCCCTTCGTCACGCTTTGATGACGAGAAACAGCAAAAGTCCAACGACGATAATCGGGATGGCGCAGACGATCAGGACAAGATTATTGCGCGGACCGAGCTGCGTCGGGATCAGGTTTTCGGCCGCAGCCGTGCGCTCGATTTCGCGCAAGTGCCGCAGTACGTGCACGAACGTGGCAATTACTGCCACCAATGCAATTCCCGCGAGGATACGGATGGGCAGGAGCGGATCGGCGGCAAAGAAGATCGACATCGTTATCATGCGTCTGCAATGAGAACGCAGGCGTTGAGCATCGCGGATGCGCCTTGAAGGCGATCAAGCGCAACGACATACCGGCGCGCGATTTCAGGGACAAATGGATCTCGCAGGAAAAGTCGCGATTGTTACCGGCAGTAGCGAGGGAATCGGGCAGGCAATTGCCGAGCGTCTGGCCAGCGACGGCGCGAACGTCGTAATCGATTATCATCGACACGATGAGGGCGCGCAGAAAACGCGCGCTCTTGTCGAAACCGCTGGCGCCAAAGCGGCAATAGTCAAAGCTGATCTCTCATCGGTCAGCGGCGCGGATTTTTTGATCGACGAGGGCCTGAAAGTCTTCCGCAAGATCGACATCCTCGTCAACAACGCCGGGATCGAGAAACGCAATGATTTCTGGGACGTGACCGAGCAGGAGTACGATGCGGTCATGAACCTGAATTTGAAAGGCGTATTCTTTGCCACGCAGCGCTTCGTGCGACATCTGCAGGAGACGCAGCGCCCGGGAAAAATTATCAAC
>DATDFJ010000291.1:0-5609 GCA_036522675.1 Chthoniobacterales bacterium
GGAGCGGTAATGGCTTTGAGTTTCGGGCGGAAATCATATTTGCTCTCAGCTTTCAAAAAAGCTGGCGGCACGCGGAAGTTGTAATCCTTGGGGTCGAGCTCCGCCTGCATCTGCAAAGCTTTCTTGCGATCGAAGAAGTACGCGACCGCCGCGATGCGCAGGCGTTCAAAGGACGCCCGATCGGATTCAGTGCGCGCGGGATCTTTCCAAAAATCGCGCGCTTCGAGCTCGCAGGCGCCGAGTCGCGAAATTTGATTGTCGGAAAAGACGCCGAGGTACTCGAAGGTGATGGGGCCAGAACCGATCGTGACCACCGCCCGCACAGCATTGGCATGTGTGCCTGCATAAGCGAGGCCCAAAATCATTCCCCAGGAATTTCCGACGACGATGAATTTGTCTGCGTGCAATTGCTTACGGAGCGCCTCGATGTCGTCCATGTAGGCGTTCAGATTGATGGTGGACTCGTCATACTTTGGGAGCTTCGATCGACCGGTGCCGCGTTGTTCCCACATGACGCAAGGATATTTTTTGCCGAGCTCATCCGCAATGCCTTGCATGGAATGAATGTCTTCACCGGGGCCGCCGCTGAGCACGAGCACATAATCGCCGGTAGCTGGCCCGACGATGCCATAGAAGAGATCAATGCCATCGCGCGTGACTTTGCCGTCGATAACATCGGCCGACGCCGCACCCGATAAAGCTATCAAACACGCACTCGCTAGCGTCGCGATCCGGATCCTCATGGCCGCGCTCCTTCGCGTATGCGGGTGAAGTGGAAGACATTTTTGCCTGACTTGCCCTTTGACTCATAAAGCCACTCTTGAGTGAGATGATCGTTATCTTCCTGCAGGACCCTGAGACCGGTGTTGTGAAAATCATCTGGCGATTTGAGACCGGTGATCCGGACAAGCGAAAACGCCAGCGGCTGCTGTGCGTCGGCGATCACTGGCGTCGCCATCTGTGGCTGATTTTTCGCCGAGCAATAATGGGTGGCAATCAGATGATCGCCATCAACCGTGAACATCGTGATCATTTCAGGTCCCTTCTCGGGCCGACATTGCTCCATCAGCGTGCTGCCGTTTGCGGTGAGCGTATAGATTAGCGTCGTCGGAACGCCGAATGCTTCGCCGGTCCATTCTCCCTGGAGTGACGCGAGACGCTCGAATGCCGCGTCGGTTTTGCTTTTGCCGGCCGGGAACACAGCCGATGCGGCGATGATTGGCGCCGCTGCGATTAACCTAAAGAACACGCTCCACTTCATAATCATCTCCGATGTCGTTTAATTTTCGTTGTCGATCTTTTGCGTGTCCGATGTGAACGCTTGCTGCCTTCAGAAGCTCGCGATTGCTTGAACACGGTTTCAAACACGATGCTCTTGAATCGATCGAGCGCTGCGGGACTGCGTTCCACTTTCATCCGCAGAATGGCGCCCTCCCACGAGGCCAATAGAAAGTCAGCAAGCTCTGTCGGGTCAAACTGTGAATCAATTTCGCCGGCCGACTGAGCCGCAGCGATGCATGATGCAAACAACGTTCGCCACTCGCGAAAGATTGAATCGAGTCGTTGCCGTAAAAGTTTGCTGTGAGAAGTGGCCTGAAGACTGAAATCACCGATCAAGCAACCGACCATCCAGCGATCGCGCTCCAACTTGTCCGTGATGACGTCGAGGTATCGCTTGAGCCGTTGACGCGGCGAAAGACTTTCATCGTTCAGCGCCGCTCCGACCAATCCTTTTAAATAATCGAAGTAGCGGTCGAGCACTTCGGCGGCGAACGCTTCTTTCGAACGAAAATGGTTGGTAAAGGAGCCTTGTGGAGCGCGAGCCGCCGCGCAGATGTCGCGCACGCTGGCGGCATGATAGCCGGAGCGAAACATCACGGGCAAACCGGCCCGCAAGATCTGATCGCGCAGCGACGCTCTGGCCACGATCGTGATAATACGCACGTGCGTATTGAATGGTCAACCCGAAAAAACCTGGCATCGGAGACCAGACACCCGAAGCCACAGCGATTTGGATCAGCTTTTCGCGATTGCGTTCTGCAATCGCGGCAGTGGCCAACAAGGGCGCCGATAGAATTGCGAATATGGTTTTGGTTTCACGCGGGGGGATTCATTTTTTTGATTTCTTCGCGAGGATCTGTGGCAAAAGAATGTCTCGCACATAGTGCCACTGAGGAACGAGCTCGAGGGCGCCGCGAGCGTTGCGTTCGGCGGCGTCCAGATCAGGCGCGGATTTATTGGCGTAGGAATACGCCAGACTCATCATTAGTTCCGGCCTTCCCCATGTCGGCTCGAGGGGATTTTCGGTCGGTTTGATTTTCGAACAGATTTCCAGTCCTCGTTCGTAGTTTTCGATCGCTTTTTCCTGGCCGCCGCCGCGCTCAGGAGGCGTGTTCCAAAGGATGGGGCCATGGACCCAGATCAATCGAGGATTGTCTGGGGCCATCGCGTCCGCTTCCTTGAACAGCGCGATAATTTGGCCAACGAGTTCCTTTGTCCGCGCCTGATCTTTCATATTCATGAAGGCGAGATAACCCAGCGAGGAAATCAGGCCGACTTTTGCGTCGATGAATTTGGGATCGAGTTGGTTCGCCGCTTTGAATTCGTCGATTGCGGTCTTGAGATCTTGCTCCAACTCGTCTGGATCGACAGCGTCATTGAAGCCATTGATCGCGCGACGCCATTGAGCGAATCCGCGCCAATATCGGACGCGCGACTTGATTTCATTGTTTTCAAGGAATGGCGCCAATTCGTCGTAGGACTTTTGCATGATCGCCTGATTACCTTCGTAATCGCCACGTTGAAGCTGAGAAATGATTTGAATGACTCTTTCGCGCGAATCGCTCGGCAAAGTTTCGATGGCGGTGGCGCCCCAAAGGGAGGCTGTAATCACACTGATCGTTAAGCTCAGTTCCATAAGGCTTGCCGCTTAGAAAAGTGGCAGAGATAAAATTGGTTTTAGCGGTGCGGTTCGCTCCGGGTCCGACACGACCACAACGCGGGTGCGAACGCGCCGATGCGACCTTTGGTGACGCGAATTGTTCTTTGCCCGATGCGGGCGAAATGAGCGTGATCCAATCTTCATTGTTTGCCAAATTTCACCGCCTCTTTGCGCCCGGCCGAGGACAATGTCGTGAGATGCCGAAAAATTGGCGCGAGCCGACCAGATCGATGCCCGCTGGACCGCCGCGCTAGAGCGGTTTGCCCAGTAATTCGAACAATTTGTCCTTGTAGTTGCGACTAAGCGTCAGCTTTGTTCCGTCGTGCAGGAGTATTGAGTGCTCGCCACTAAACAGTGGTTGCAGTTCTTTAATCCGTTCGACGTTAACAATGGCCGAGCGGTGAACGCGGCGGAATTTCTTCGGATCGAGCTGCGTCTCCATGGCGCTGATTGTTTGCCGCACCATCGGATGAATGTTGTCGGCGTGAAGATGGACATATTTGTCATCTGCTTCGATCCAATTGATCTGGTCTGTGTTCAGGAATGTGATTCGGCCGCCTGCCTTGATGACGAGACGGTCGAGGTGCGGTGGCTCGTTCCGGATGCTGTCGAGCAGCGCGCTCATCTGGAGTCGGTCATTTTTTTGCTCGCGCGAATGAAAGCGCTCTTTGGCATGCCTGATCGCGTCCTTGAACCGCGGCTGGTCGAAAGGTTTTAAGAGATAATCGAGCGCGTGCAGCTCGAACGCGCGAATGGCGTATTGCTCGTAAGCCGTGGTAAAGATTATTTCCGGCAACCGCTCGGCGCCGATTGATTCGAGGACCGCGAACCCGTCCATCCCCGGCATTTGCACATCGAGAAAAACAATGTCCGGCCTTTGTTTCTTGATCGCAGCGACAGCTTGTTTGCCGTTACTGCATTCACCGACAATTTCGACGCCGTGATCGTCCTTCAACATTCGGCGAATGAATTTCCGGGCGAGCGCCTCGTCATCCACGATCAAGGCTTTGATCGAAGCATTTTTCATGTTGGCCGGTGTTCGCCAGCAAAATCGGGGTCGGGCTGAAATGGAATTTCCATGACGACAATCAGTCCGCGGTCGGGGGCATTATGGAGCTCAAAACGAAAATCGGCGCCATAGATTTCATTGAGCCGCGATTGCACGTTACTCAAACCGACACCTCGCACTGCGGTCGTTTCATCACTTATCCCAGGTCCGTTATCTTTAACTTCCAATCGCAGTAAGCCGTTCAATTGTTGCGCCACGATATTGATGTAACCGCGCGTCGCGTGCGGCGCGATGGCGTGCTGAATTGCATTCTCCACCACCGGTTGCAATATCAGATGCGGTACCCGGGCCAGGAGCGTCACCGGTTCGATTTGAAACTCAACCATTAGCCTGTCGCCAAACCGGACCTGTTCGATCTCGAGGTAACTGCGCACGAATTCGGTTTCCTCCCTCAATGTGACGAGCTGCTGTTCCGAATTTTCGAGAGTGAGTCGGAGAAATTCGCCGAGCCGCGCGATCATGCTGTTGGCTTTGGGCGGGTCCTCCAACACGAGCGAAGAAATCGAGTGAAGCGTGTTGAAGAGAAAATGCGGATGCAGCTGCATCTTCAAAGCTCTGAGCTGGGCTTGGGCGAGTTGCGTTTTCAGGGAGGACTGCGCCAGTTCGCTCGCGCGGTAGTTTCGATAATAGAGCAGCGCATGCACCGCGATGACGATCAAGGAAGCGATGATCAAATCGATATAAAACCCGAAGCCGAAGTAAGTGCGGTAACAGTCGAGGATTAATGGGAACCGCCGTTGCAGGCGCGGACTGATCGACCAAAGAAGACTGAGGTGAGTAATTTGATGAATAGCCGCGAATGAGATCAGCGCCGGAAAATGCAGCGCCAGGTTCCGACGATTGAGCGGGCGGAATTCGACTGGGAAGCGACGACTGAAACGAAAAATCAGCGGCGACAAGATCGCCCAGAGATAGAACTGGATGAAATTCAGCCGCAGCGCGCCGACGAAGCCGAATTCGTGATCGTTCTCGCCAACCGCCGCGGCATAGGAAACGGCGGAAAAAATAATGCCCACCAGCGTCCAGCCGAGAAAAAGCAGTGCCGCTGTTCGCCAGTGGGTTTTTAAGTAAGCCATGAACGACTCATCCGGATTATAACAAACGGGGGGCTCGTGAGCGGTCACGTTATAAAGAATGTCGCGAGTCGTCGGGGCAGCGGCGCGAACCGATCGAATTAAGCCGTCAATCCTGTGCCAGGACTTGCGCGACTTTCTGAATCGTAGTCCACGAACGCGTCGTGGCGGAAACCCCGAGGATTTTTTCGATCCTGCCGAGGTAGCCGATTGCTTTCATTTCGCGCCGATAAATGCCGAGCACGAATTGGTTCTCGATCTTTAGAATCTTCAGAAACCAATCTTTTTCCGATGGGAGACAGAGTGGAAGCGAAGGCGGTTTGTCAGGTAATTTGTGCAACATGCTGGCGAAACGAGTGATCTTCGGACCAGAAGGTTGCCGCGCGAATGGATCTTTGCGTGCAAGATCGACAATCGCTTTTGCCGGAACAATCATGATCTCGCATTTGAAGGGCAACTTCTTCGCGATCGCAGCGCGGAGAACGGATTCGCTCGCATTTTTGCGCACTACGAACGTCCCAACCGC
>DATDFJ010000292.1:0-2199 GCA_036522675.1 Chthoniobacterales bacterium
TGCGTATTCGTCCACAGTTGCGGGCTGACGCTGTGGGCGCGCGCGTCAAAATCGCCGTGGGCGCCATGGTCTTCGGTCGCGTCGACCGGCTCGAATAGATTGTGCGGACGATGTCGATCTTCCGCGCCGTCGTATTGCTGCGAGTCGTAGCCGGTGCGCGCGAGATAATGATCGAGCAGCCCCGGAAAAACTTTGTTAACGCTGATTACTCCGACTGTCGGCATGCCAACGTAAATTTCGCGGCGCGGATTGTGCGACGCATAAACGATTGCTTCCGCCGCGACTTCAGGTTGGAAGATTGGTGGGACCGGTTGCGCTTTGCGCGGCAACCGGCTTTTCACCCACCCAAACTGCGGCGTGTTCAGCGCGGGCATTTCGATCATCGTGACGCGGACGCGGCTTTTGTCGTGCATCAATTCGCAACGCAGCGAATCGACGAAACCCTGGATGGCATGCTTGGCCGCGCAGTAAGCGGCTTGTAACGGGATTCCGCGGTAGGCCAGTGCCGATCCGACTTGAATGATGATGCCGCGATCGCGCGGCAACATCCGCCGCAGCGCGGCGAGCGTGCCGTAAACGTAGCCAAGATATGTGACTTCGGTCACGCGCTTGAATTCGTCGGAGGTCATCTCCTTGATTGGCGAAAACACCGACGCCATCGCGTTGTTCACCCAGACATCGATCGGTCCGAATTTTTCTTCGACTTCACCAGCCGCGGCTTCGATGGCGGCAGCGTCAGCGACATCGAGCGGCAACACCAAGCCCTCACCGCCGCCGGCTTCCACGTCACGCCGCGCGCCCTCGAGACCGGCGCGCCCGCGGGCGATCAAGCCAATGCAGGCGCCTTCACGCGCAAGCGCTTTCGCCGCTGCCCGGCCGACACCCGCCGAGGCGCCGGTAATCACAATCACACGACGCGGTCGCATTCTAATTAAGATCGCCAACCGCCGAAGCAGCGGTCGTGAACGGCGCAAGTGCATTGCGCATGCGATTTGTTTTTGAGAAGGAAAGAATCTGGATGGCGCAACTGTTCTCGCCGCGCGCGAACGTTTATTCCCGCGTTCTCATTGCCGGCGTGTTCATTCTCATCTGCGGCGCGGGGTGGGCGACCTCCGCAATCTTCTGGTCGCCGTGGACGACTTACGTCAACGTGCCGCTCGACCAGCCGGTGCCGTTCAGCCACAAACACCACGTGAGCGACGACGGGATCGATTGCCGCTACTGCCACACGTCGGTCGAAAAATCATCTTTCGCCGGCATGCCCACGAGCGAGACGTGCATGAGTTGCCACTCGCAAATTTTTCCGGACGCGCCTGTGCTCGCGCCGGTACGGCAAAGTTTCGGCACGAACACACCGCTGAAGTGGAACCGCGTCTATGATCTTCCGGATTACGTCTGGTTCGACCACAGCATTCACGTGGGCAAAGGCATCGGCTGCGCTACCTGCCATGGGCGCGTCGATCAAATGCCGGTCACGTGGCGTACGACCAACCTTTACATGAAGTGGTGTCTCGATTGCCACCGCGATCCGGCAAAATTCGTTAGGCCGCGCGACAAAGTTTTAGACATGGCGTGGCAACCGCCGCGTGACCAATCCACGCAAGGCGCCAAACTCGTCGCCGCGCACAAGATCGACATCAGCGGACGCCTGACTAACTGCGGCACCTGTCACCAATGAACGACGAATTTCCTTCCGGCGCATCCGAATGGCCTAACGAACTAAGTCGCCGTGAGTTTTTGCGCTTGAGCGGCGCGACGCTCGCGTTGGCGGGCGTCGGCGCATGTACGAAACAGCCGATCGAGAAAATCGTTCCGTTCGCGAAGCAACCACCGGAGACGACTCCGGGCAAACCGTTGCACTTCACGAGCGCGACCACGTTCAACGGCTATGCCCAGGGGATTATCGTCACCAGCCGCGAAGGCCGCCCGATCAAAATTGAAGGGAACCCTGATCATCCGGCGAGCCTCGGCGCGACGAGCATCTGGGCCCAGGCCGATTCGCTCGATCTCTACGATCCGGATCGGGCGAAGTATGTCATGCGCGCCGGAGAGAAGAGCAGTTGGAACGATTTCCTACGCGATGTCGATCTTGCGTTGCAAGCGCAACAGCCCAGCGGCGGCGCTGGCATTCGCATTTTAACCGAGCCTTTCACTTCACCCACGTTGCAGGCGCAGCTACAAGCGCTGCTGCAAAAATTT
>DATDFJ010000293.1:0-27898 GCA_036522675.1 Chthoniobacterales bacterium
TGCTTGATCGCGCGCAGCCGCGACAGCAACTTGTCGATCTTATCGTCGGAGAAAATCAGCGCGTCGCCGCCGCTCAAAAGGACGTCGCGCACTTCGGTATGCTGTTCGAGATAACGAAACGCTTCCTCGAAATCGGTGCGAAGTTCCTGTTCACCGGCGCCGCTGACGACGCGGCTCCTCGTGCAATAGCGGCAGTACGCCGCGCACCGATCGGTCACTAAAAACAAAACGCGATCGGGATAGCGGTGCACAAGGCCGGGCACCGGCATGTGCGAATCTTCGCCGCACGGATCGGCCATGTCGTAGGGCGACGTCCAGGTCTCCTCAATGCGCGGAATCACCTGGCGCCGGATTGGATCTGCAGGATCGTGGCGCGGGATTAGGTTGAAAAAGTGCGGCGTGACGGCGAGCGCAAGTTTATCGCCGGAGAGCAACACACCGGCGCGCTCCTCCTCGCTCAGCTCGATATGTTGGTCGAGTTGGGCGAGCGAAGTGACCCGATTCTTGAGCTGCCATTTCCAGTCGTTCCATTGTTCAACCGGCACCTCGGGCCAATAACCCGGCGCGTGCGAGACAAACTCTTTCCCGTTCCCTTTCGCTGCTGAAATGCCCATTTTCGATGACAAGAAAACGCTAAAAGCCGCAAGAGTGCTGTCAATGGAGGCACTGCAAAGTGCGTCGCGCACACCGTGGATTCGCGGTAGACGCGCCGAGTTGAACATTGCAAGTTGCACACTGTCCAAATTCGAACCAATGCGTGCCTTGCTCATCACTCTTGTGCTCGTCGCCACAGCGACGACGTCGCTCTTGGCTGCGTCGGCGGAGGTGCCGCAGCCAGCAGCGGCTTCGCCCACGATCGCGCCGCAAGCCGCCGAGCAGGGCAAGGACGTCGTGCACGCGCTCAATAACGCGTTCGCCAAAGTATTCGAAACCATCGCGCCGGCTGTTGTGATCATTGAAATCTCCAAGAAAGAGGACACCGAAGGGCCGTCGCTGGAAGATTTCTTCTTTCAGGGGCCGCCCGACGAAAATAACCCGCGCCAAAATCGGAGGAATTTTGCGCCCGTGCAGAGTGAGGGCTCCGGCTTCATCGTCCGGCCCGACGGCTACGTTCTTACGAATTTCCACGTCGTCGAAGCCGCGGACAAGATCGACGTGAAACTCCGCGATGGCCGCGAATTTCCGGCCAAGGTCGTCGGCACCGACGAGAAGACTGACATCGCTGTGATCAAGATCGACGCGAAAGATCTGCCGGCGGCGCAGCTGGGCGACAGCGATGCGGTGCGCGTGGGCCAGTTCGCGTTCGCGATCGGCGCGCCGTTCAAGCTCGATTACACGTTCACCTACGGAGTCGTAAGTGGCAAAGGCCGGAGCAAACTCTTCACCAGCGGCGGCTACTCGATCTCGGATTATTTGCAGACCGACGCCTCCATCAACCCGGGCAACAGTGGCGGCCCATTGTGCGACATCGACGGCAAAGTCATCGGTATGAACACGCTCATCAACGGGCTGAATCGCGGTCTCGGCTTCGCCATCCCCATCAACATGGCCAAGGAAATCGGCGCCGAGCTCATCGCCGGCCATAAAATTGTGCGGCCATGGCTCGGCATCCGCATCGAGACGCTCGGCGATGATCCGTCGATTCGGGACATGTTCAAAGGCGTCGATAAAGGTGTGGTCGTGCGCACCATCGAGGCCGACGCGCCCGCGTCGAAAAGTGATCTGCGGCCGTTTGACGTCATCACGAATGTCGATGGCGCGCCGGTCAGCACTGATTCGCAATTGCAGCACGAGGTGCTGAAAAAGAAGATCGGCCAAAATGTCGAGCTCAGCGTCTGGCGCAAAGGTCAAACCCTGAAGATCCCGATCAAGACCGGCGAGTTGCCGAACGAGATCGCGCGCGCATCAAACGAGCCGCTCAAACCGGGCCAGCCCAAACCCGAGGACAGCGGCAAGTTTGGATTGCAGGTGCAGGAGATAACGAAGGAAATGGCCGAGCGCCTGCACCTCGATGTCGATCAGGGCGTGATTGTGACCGACGTGGCCGACAACAGTATCGCCGCCGCGCAGGACATTCAGCGCGAAGACGTCATCACTGAAGTCGACGGCAAACCGGTAAAGGACGTCGCCAGTTTTCGCGAAGCGCTGAGTAAAGCCGATCCGAAACGCGGCGTGCTGCTCTACCTCGACCGTAAAGGCACCAAAACTTTCGCCGTCCTCAAAGCCGGCGGCTGATCGCGCGGGCGCTTACTTTCGGCTGCCCACGATCACCAGGACGATTCCACCCACCAGGCATATCCCGCCGAGGATGGGCGGGAATGGAACGGTGTGTTCCTTATCTGCGCTGACCTGCAGCGGCCCAGCGTCGATCACCTTCTCGCGCTTGGTATAGGTAAATCCGCCGTAGGCCAAAGCAACGATGCCGATGACAATGAGGATGATACCGACAATGCCGGCCGGTTTCATAACGGAATGGCTGTCGATCTTAGAGTGGGCGGCGGCCGCCGATCAGTTGGATGATCAGCACGACGATGGCAATCACCAACAGTATATGGATAAAGCCACCCATCGTGTAGGAACTGACCAAACCCAGCAGCCAGAGCACGAGCAGAATAACGAAGATAGTCCAGAGCATAGATGTCCTTTCGGTTGAGGTCCTTACTCTCTTTCGTCTCGCACAGGCTCCGTGCGCTTGTCGAATTAAATCTTTCCGCCAGAAAAGTTGGCTTATCTGTAGAGGCAGGCGTGCCGCCTGCCCGAATCCGAGCAACGCAGCGCGACACCCCGATGCTTTCGGGGCTACAGCGCCTTGAGCACGGCGCGCAAATCCCAGCCGTTTTCTTCCAGGCGTTGCCGGGCAGCCTCGTAATCGCAATTCATTAACTCGGAAACGACGCGAGTTGCTCGATCGCGAAGCTTCGAGCTGGAAGCGTGCAAATCGATCATGAGGTTCGCGCGCACTTTGCCGAGCGCAACCATTGCACCAGTACTGATGATGTTGAGCGCGACTTTGGTCGCTGTGCCGGCTTTCAAGCGCGTCGAGCCAGTCAAAATTTCAGGGCCGACCGCCAACGTAATCGCAAGATCGACATCTGCTGTAGAGGCAGCCGTGCCGGCTGCTGCCCCGAAAGCATTCGGTGCCACTACAGCGGGGTTGCACGTCATCAAAACTGTTTTTGCGCCTAACGACTTCGCCTTGGTGAGCGCGCCGAGCACAAATGGCGTCCGGCCGCTCGCGGTCATGCCGACGACAATGTCGGCATTCTTAACGCCCCGTTCCACTATCGCCACCGCCCCGCCGTTTTCCTCATCCTCTGCGCCTTCTACGCTGCGATACAAGGCTCGCGCGCCGCCGGCGATGATCCCCTGCACAAGCTCGGGTGACGCCCCAAACGTCGGCGGGATTTCACTCGCATCGAGGACACCGAGCCGACCGCTCGTGCCCGCACCGACGTAGAACAATCGTCCGCCATTGCGCAGCGCGCCGGCGACCAATTCGACTGCCTTTGTCAGATCGACAATCGCGCCGCGCAACGCCTCCTGCACAAACTTCTCCTCCTCGACGAAAAGCTCGACCAGCTCGCGCGCGCTCATTTGCTCCAGGTTTTCGGAGCGCGGGTTGCGTTGTTCGGTCAAAGCTGCGGCGAGCTCATCGATTTTTTCGGAATCGGGCCGCGCGCCGATGGCGCCGAAATCACTCATTTCCGCTGCCAGCCACGCCGCGCCGAGCTCGGGTGCGCGCTCGGCCGTGGCGACGCGCGCATCGGGCAGATTTTTTTTCAACCGCCGGCGAAACGCATGCGTGTAAATCGAGTCGCGCTGAAACAAGCCACCGATCAAAATCACCTTCGGCGCGAGCAGGTGCAGGCGGCCAGCGACGACCTCGACGAACTCACACAAAAACCGCGCGCCTTCTTCCACGATTTCCATGACTCGCGCATCGCCAGCCGCCGCTGCTTCGAAAACGACGGGTGCCAACCCGGCGATTTCCATCTTGTCAGCCGTCTGCGCCCAGCGCACGAGCTCGTCGAGATTGTTGAGCGTAAGCGCATGCAAAACTTTCGTTGCGAACTGCAATTCGCCGCGATGCAGATCGTATTCGCGGAGAATGAGGCGAAGCGCTTGAATGGACAGAAAATATGCGCCGCCCGCATCACCGAGGATGTGCCCCCAGCCTCCCGCATTTTCGACCTTGTCGCCGCGGCGACCGGTGACCGATGAGCCACTCCCCGCGTTGACGACGATTCCGTCGGCGTGCCCGAGTGCAGCCGCCAACCCAGAGTCGCGATCGCTGCCGGTGACGATTTTTGCGCCCGGCCATACCTCGGCGCACAGCGCACCGAGTGATTGTCGATCTTCCGCCGTGGCGCAGCCGGCGAGAAAAATTCCGGCGCGCACGATTTCTTTCGGCAGCTCAGAAAAAATGGCGCGCAATCGCTCCGGCGGCGTAAGTCGAAGATTCGATGGTGCCAGTTTGCCCTGGTCGATGACGCGCAGTTCGTTGCCCTCACGCTCGACAAACACCCAGGCGGTTTTCGTGCCGCCGCCTTCCACGCCAAGGATTTTCTCCTGCCCGCTCATTGTCGATGTTGCTGCTGTTTGTATCATGGCTTGTGACTCAAGACGAGGCTCAAGCGGCCAAGCGAATCGCGCAGCTGCGGCGAGAAATCAACAAACATAATGTGCAGTATTATGTGAAAGCCGCGCCGTGGATTAGCGATCAAGAATACGACCGGCTCTATCGCGAGTTAGTAGATTGGGAAACCAAGTTTCCACGGCTGATAACGTCCGAATCTCCCACCCAGCGTGTTGGTGGAGAACCGCTAGAAGGCTTCGCGCAGGTCGAGCATCGCCTCCCGATGCTTAGTCTCGACAACACCTATTCCGAAGATGAGGTCGCGAATTTTTACAAGCGCATCACTCGCCTTTTGCCGGATGAAAACATTCCGGTCGTGATCGAGCCAAAGGTCGACGGCGTCGCGGTGTCGGTGATGTACGAAAACGGCCGATTGAAATACGCGGCCACGCGCGGCGATGGGATCGTTGGCGACGACATCACTCAAAACATCATGACGATCAAATCGGTGCCGCACCAATTGCGCGGCTCTGCCCCGAAGATTTTTGAAGTGCGCGGGGAAGCTTATTTGGACAAGGCCGGCTTCGAAAAATTGAACAAGGAACGCGAAGCCGCCGGCTTGCCCTTGTTCGCGAACCCGCGGAACGCGGCGGCCGGTTCGCTCAAACATCTCGATCCACGTGTCGCGGCGAGGCGTCCGCTCGGGATGGTTTTTTATGGGACCGGCGCGGTCGAAGGCGCAGATATCGATCTTCACTCAAAGATTTTTCCAGTGTTCAAAAAGCTTGGCTTACCCACGCACGAAAATTGGTGGCTGGCGGACTCCGTTGATCAAGTTCTGAATGCGATTCGCGACCTCGACGAGATCCGCGGCGACTTTGCCTACGAAACGGACGGCGCCGTGATCAAAGTGGATGCGCTCGGGCAGCGCGAGCGCCTAGGGTTCACCGCAAAATCGCCGCGTTGGGCGATCGCCTATAAATACGCGGCCGAGCGGGTGGAAACGAAATTACTCGACATCATTGTGCAAGTCGGTCGCACCGGAATTCTCACGCCGGTCGCCGTGCTCGAGCCGGTGTTTGTCAGCGGCACGACCGTTTCACGCGCGACACTGCACAATGAAGACGAGATCAAACGCAAAGACATCCGGATCGGCGACACGGTTGTGATCGAGAAAGCCGGCGAAATTATTCCCGCGGTCATTGAGGTGGTGAAATCAAAGCGCCCGCGCAGCGCGAAGCCCTTCAATTTTTTCGAACACGTCCACGGCAAATGTCCGGTCTGCGCCAGCCGCATCCGGCGCGACCCGCAATTTGTTGCCTGGCGCTGCGAAAATATCGCCTGTCCCGCGCAAACGACGCGCCGCCTGCAATTTTTTACCGCTCGCGGCGCGCTCGACATCGAGAGCATCGGCGGAATCGTGGCCGACAAACTGGTGGAGCGCGGCCTCGTGCGCGAGCCGCTCGATTTGTTTGAGCTGAAAATCGACCAGCTGGCGAAATTGAACCTTGGCACCGAAGAATCGCCGCGCGTGTTTGGCGTGAAGAATGCGACCAAAGCGATCACGGCGATCGAGCGCGCCAAAAGCCTGCCGCTGTCACGCTGGCTCTACGCCTTGGCGGTTCCCGAGGTCGGCAAAACCACCGCCACTCAGCTGGCTCGCTTCCACGATAAGATCGACAATGTCGCCGAGTCTGCGTTGTTGCGCGGTGTCCTGGAGTATCATGAGCGCCGCGAACAGAAAAAAGACGCGCGCCAGGTGTCCGAGCGGTTGATCAAAGCCGGCTTCGCCGAGCCATCAAAAAGCAAAGCCGGCAAGAACACCGAAATGGTGACGGAAGTTGGACCAGTTGTGGCAAAAAGTGTTCTCCATTTCTTCGCGTCGCCCAGCGGCAAACGAATTCTGCAGCGGCTGAAGCAGCTCGGGATCGAGCCAAAGAGCGAAAAAGTCTCCGCGAAAAAAACCGCCGAGTTGCCGCTCACCGGCAAAACGTTTGTCCTCACCGGCACGCTGCCATCGATGACCCGCGAGGAAGCAACCGAAAAAATCGAAGCGCTCGGCGGCCACGTCACCGGCAGCGTGAGCAAAAAAACCGATTACGTCCTGGCGGGCAACGACCCCGGGAGCAAGCTCGATAAGGCAAAAGAATTCGTCGTCAAGATTATCAACGAAGCCGCCTTCCGCAAACTGCTGAGTGACGAGTCAGTCGCCTAGATCACGGTTTGCGCTCGGCCTGTGATTCGAGGCTTAGAGGCATGGCGCGATTGGGCGAAAGAGGCGACGCGACCAGTGGCGGGCGCTGGCCGGCGGGATGAAAATCGGCCTGCACATTGAAGGTGAGCTTTTCGTTGCCGCGCATGACGGTGATCGGCACGGTGTCGCCGGCGGTAATGAAGAATGAAGCGTCGAGCACGTCTTCGGGTTCGTGCACTTGTTTCCGGCCGACCCGGAGGAGAATGTCGCCGGATTTGATGCCGGAATCGGCGGCGGGCGTTCCGTCCATGATCTTCGTCATCTCGGCGCGCGAACCGTCGACCGCCGTTTTCGCTTCGGCAACGTTGATGCCAATCCAGCCGTGGCGCGCTTCACCGAAGCGGACGTAATCGGAACGAATTTTCTCGGCGGCATCGATCGGCAACGCGTAACAGGCGGAATTGTTCTCGAGACTGCTGACCACGATACCGACGACTTCGCCTTTTAAATTCAAGAGCGGCGCGCCGGCTTCCCCACGTTGGGTCGGCAGATTGACGCGCAAATGGGTGGTCGAAAAATAACGGCCGAGATATTTGCGATCGAATCCTGCGATCATCCCGAAGCTTGGCGACTCGGGCAGATCCAGCGGATAACCGATCGTAACCACTGGCGTGGCGATTTCAACCTGCTCGGATTTGCCGATCGGCAACGCGGGCGTGGCGAGGTCGACCTTGAGCATGGCAATGCCGCTGCGAATATCCGCCAGGACCTGTCGCGCGGGATAATTTTTGCCGTCGAAATCGACACTGAAGTTGCTCGCTTCGCCGCCGACGGTGTAGGAGGTGTAAAGCGTTCCCGTTGGATCGACAAAGAAGCCGGTGCCGCAAAGCTCACTGTGCTCATCGACCCCGTGAATTTTTACGACTGCGCGCGAGCAGCGCGCGAAAATATCTTTGACTTCCTGACTGATCGAGGTCGCGGATTGTTCCTGCGCGAACAGCGAGGTTGCGCTCGACAATAACAGGAGCGCTGTCGTTCCGAGCGGAGCGAGGAACCTGACAAAAAGATGCGCGTCACTCTCGCTTCGATTCACCGTTCTCAGCATGAGAAAACGTGGCGCGTAACTGCGGGGTCCGTCGCTTCGCTCAGGATGACGGCGCACGCTGCCGCCGCTAGAATCGCACGGTCGGCTCATAACTCACGGGAACGCTATCGAGAACATAACGCGGCGTTCCGCTGTTGCGGGGGTGAGTGTGGCCATTTTTCGAACTGCGAAGCGGTTTGGTGTTCGTGCTAAAGAATCGCGCCGCGACCGGAGACGCGAGACTCAATCCAGCCTCATTTTCCGCGGACAAGTTAAACGTGGCCTGCTGGCGCGCGGCGAAGTTGGCCTGCGACGGCTCCTGATAAACGCGCACCGACACGATCGCGGCGCAGACGAGCACGGCGGCGACGGCGGCCGGATACGAAGTGAGCCGCGACAAGTTCAGCCGGAACATGAATTCGTTCGCGCGATCGACGCAAATCCGCCAGAGCGGCTGGCGCAGCAATGCGTCCCGCTGGTGACGATGGAACTCGTGCAGGAAATTCTCGAAATAACCCGGCGGCGGTTGCTCGTGCCGCTTCAAGCGAAGCAGCGTCGCGATTTCTTTGTCGTCGAACTCGTCCATGTCGCGCCCGTTAATTAAGAGACCGGATTCTTCCGGAATTCGTCCAGATAGTTTTGCAGTTGTCGATTCGCGTAAAAGAGCCTCGAACGTACCGTCCCCTCGGAGACTTTCAAGATTTTACTGATCTCAGCGTGGGGCATCCCTTGAATATGGAACATGGTGACCACAGCTCTGTGTTCATCAGACAATTTCATCATGGCCTCGTTCAACCTTTTCTGTAGCTCGGAGAGGTCGGCTTCCCGCACCGGACTGCCCCTGGCGGTGAGCTGGAGAAACTCCTTGTCGTTCTGAATGCCGGCATCCACATCGTCGAGGCTCATGTGAAAACGGCGGCCGCGCTTCTTGAGAAAGTTCAGCGTCATGTTGACGGCGATCGAATGGATCCAGGTGTAAAAGGACGATTTGCCGCGAAAACCGCGGATCGCTTTGTAGGCTTTGGCGAACACGTCCTGCAACAGGTCGTTCGTGTCCTCGTGGTTTGAGGTCATGTTGTAGACGAGGCCGTAGAGTCGCGGCGAATATTTGACCACCAGCTCGTCAAACGCATGCGCGTCGCCCGCTTGCGTGCGCGCGACCAGCTCCTGGTCCTCGTCCGCTCTGGCACGATTCATCGGCTCGCCGTCAGACTTAGCACGCGCGTCCAACCCCGACGATAACAAACCCGAAACTGCCACCGAGGAATCCATCTTCTTCAACGCATCGGCCCTGCTTCGCGATCAATCGCGCCGATCGCGCAGCGAGAGCAGCCAGAGCAGGTTGCCCAGCGCGGCAATGAACGCCGCCACATAGGTGAGAGCGGCGGCGTTCAAAACATTGTTCACTCCTGCGACTTCGGTGCCCGGCTGCACGATACCCATTTGCTGCAAAATGATCTTCGCGCGCCGAGACGCATCGAACTCCACCGGCAAGGTGATCAACTGAAAGACGGCGAGAATCAGGTAGCAATAAATGCCGAGCGTGATCAAACCCGTGATCCCAAACCAAAATCCACCGATGATGATGAACGGCAACGCCTGTGACGCGATCATTGTCACCGGCACGATGGCCATTCGCGCCTTCAGCGGCGCGTAGGCTTTCGCGTGCTGAATGGCGTGGCCGGTCTCATGCGCGGCGATGCCGAGCGCCGCCACCGATGGCGTGTGAAAAACGTTGCTCGAGAGATGCAGCTTCTTCTGGGTCGGGTCGTAGTGGTCGCCGAGAAAATTGTTCGTCTCGACAACATCGACATCGTCGATTTGCGCCGCGCGCAAGATCTCTTGGGCGCACTCCGCGCCGGTGATATTCGAACTCGCGCGCACGCGGCCCCATTTGCTGAATGCGCTGCTCACCCGGATCTGGGCCCAAATCCCGAGCACGAGCGGGACGCCGATGTAAATCAGCCAATGGCCGCCAAAACCAAAGCCGTAAGGGTAAAACATGTCGGGTTAATTTATCTCGGCTCGGCGAAATGTCACTCCACCGGCAGACTATTTAGACGCGCGGAAACGGCGCGCGTTCATTCGCAAGATAAACCGCTGTCATTCCGAGCGAAGCGAGGAACCTCACAGTCGAAGCAGCGGGCGCACTGAGTACGTTGCGTGATGCAGGAACCCCTTTGAGAGGTCCTTCGCTTGCGCTCAGGATGAGGTCGCTTTTTAGCGAGGATCAGATCTCGAGCCGCTTGGGAAACCGCGACAAAATCCTGCAGCCGGTCTTTGTGACGACGATGACGTCTTCGTGTCGCACGCCGCCGAGGCCGGGATAGTACAGACCCGGTTCGACTGTGAGCACTTGTCGATCTTTCAACGTCACTTTTTGCAGTCGCGGGTATTCGTGAATCTCGAGGCCGAGTCCATGACCGGTGCCGTGAAAAAAGCCGACGTTTTTGCCGCCGCGCACCTCGGTCGGGTAACCGCGCTCGTCGAATAGTTTCTGGATCGCTTTGTGAATCGACATTCCGTCCACGCCGGCTTTGATCCGCTTTAGCGCGAGCTCCTGACCATCCTTGACTGTCTCCCACAATTTCCGCTGCGCCTCGCTCGCGCGGCCGCGCACAACAGTGCGCGTCATGTCGCCCCAGTAGCCGCTGCTCGCGTCGCGCGGGAAAATGTCGAGGATGATGAGTGAGTTCGCCCGCAACGGGCCCGACCCGCGCTCGTGCGGGTCGCACGCCTGATCGCCACCGGCGACAATCGTCGCGGTCGGAATCCCGCCGGCGTGCAACATCGCGGTGTCGATTTCGGCGCGCAGAATTTCCGAGGTCAGCATTTTGCCGGACCATTTCAGTTTGTTGTCGCGCGCAATGGTCGATCTTCGCAAGACGTCCAGCGCGCGTTGCATGCCCGCCTCGGTAATGCGCAGCGCCCGTCCCATTAACTTCAGTTCCTCGTCCGTCTTCGCTTCGCGCTCGGGCCAGAACAAGTGGTTGGTTGAGCGGACCCGGATTTTATTCGCGGCCAGCTCCTCCGCGTATCGAAGCGGAAAATTTGCCGGCACAATTGTCGATCTTACGCCGCGTTTGCGCAGAAAATGGGCGAGCACTTTTTCATACGGCGGCGCCTCTTTCGCTTTGCCCTGCACTTCGCGCTCGAGCTCGTTGAACGAGACGAACTCATCCGACTGCGCTTGTTTGCGCCCGCGGCCCATTTCCATGTCGCTCAGGACAAGCGTGCGCTTGCCGTTTTGCTGGAGAAAAATGAATGGGTCCGGCGCGAAAAACCGCGTTGCGTAAAGCATGTCAGGGTCGGTTTCGCTCGCGGCTACAATCAGGCGCGGCGTTCCATTTCGAATTTCGGATTTCGGATTTCGGGTTTTCATTTCAGGTTCGTCGGACCTCCAGTTGACGTCGCAGGATCCAGTTTAGCAGAATAAGAAGGCCGAGTGTCGAGCCGATCAGCACAGCCGTGTTGAAGACGAAGATGCCGATCTTGATGCCGAGGTAGCGCTTGGTCGCGCCGAAGAAAACGTTGGGGCGGCTGCCGCGGCGATAATCGTTTTGCTCCATTTCGGCGTTGGAGATCAGATCGGAGACTTTCTGGTTCACGTAAATCTGCTCGGCCGTGACTGGGCCGACGGCGCTTTTGAAGAGCGCGCGCTCGAACGATCGTTTTCCATCGAGCACTTGATCGACTAATCCGAGATAGCGATCGAGCTCGGCCGCGGATTTTGCTTCGAGCCCGGAAAGCACAGCGAGGCATTCCTTCAAATCGTCGAGTCGCTTGTTGGCCGCTGGATCTTGTCGATGTTGCGCGACGATCCGCTCGATCTCGCGCTGCGCGCGGTCCTGCCGCTTGGTCAGCGGATTGAGCTTGGCCTGGGCGACGATCATCTCCTCGTACGACCAGCGCATGGCGATGAATTGGCAGATGAACGGCACCTGCAGTTTGCTCTCCATTTTTTTGTGCTGCTCCTTGCTCGGGTGCTCGCTGAACCAGTGGGTGAGAGAATAGAGCAACGCCAGGTTCCGATTCATGTCCTGATATTTGATGAGCGCGCCACCCATAATGATCTGCGGAATCAAAACCAGCGGGACGATGTTGGCGGCGGTTTTCGGGTCGGCCACGAGCGAGGAAATGAGCAGCCCGAGCGAGACCCCGCCCATCGCCGTCATGAACATGATCCCCAAATCGATCCAGAACAGCCCGCGGATCTCGAGAATGTAATTGCCAATCAACACGAAGAGCACCGATTGGATCAGCGCGAACACGCCGAGCGTGACGGTCTTCGAAATCACGTAATACGGCAGCCGGACGTCAAGGTTGCGCTCGCGTTGCAGGATGACGCGATCGCGGATGATGTCGTCGGCGCTGTTCGTCAGGCCGAGAAACATCAC
This sequence comes from Chthoniobacterales bacterium, assembly GCA_036522675.1. Lineage (GTDB taxonomy): Bacteria > Verrucomicrobiota > Verrucomicrobiia > Chthoniobacterales > UBA10450 > AV17. The sequence continues at coordinate 12,252 of DATDFJ010000293.1, forward strand.
GACGATCAGGCTCAGGAACAAAAACGTCGGGATATGATATGCCGACGCGAAATCGTATTTGCCGCTCTCGGAGTAGCGCAGGATCGTCGCGATCAGCAGCGCCAGCACCGGCGCGACACCGATCGTGATGACAAGGTTGGCGCGGTTGCGGAGCTTGCTCACGAACGCGCGGCGCAAGAGCGTGCGAAACTGCGTCCATTCGTCATGCCAGCGAAATGGAAGCCGCTTTTTCTGCGTCGGCGCGGCGGGTAACGGCGCCGCCGCTTCCTTGCGCAGTGAGACGTGCTTGACATCCTGGATCAGGCGAAAGGCTTCGTATTTGTCGCGCCAGAATTCCGGAGAATAGCGGCGCGCCGCGACGAGCTGGCCTCTGCTATTCTCCTCGTAAATGATGTCGCCGCTCAAATCGCGCAGTGGCGTTTCGAGCACGTCGAAAATAAACTCCGGCCGCGTCGTGCCGCATGATGGGCAAGCGCCGAGCTCGGCGCCGAACTGATGCTGGTGCTCGGCCTCGGCGAAATAGCGCAGCATCTCGTTGGGCGTGCCGAAGAAGACCAGCTGGCCCCCTTTGTCGAGCAGGATTGCCTTGTGAAACATCTGGAACAGCTTCGAGCTCGGCTGGTGAATCGTGACGATGATGATTTTGTTGTGCGCCATCCCGCGAATGATCTCGATCACGTGCTCGGAATCCTTTGAGGAGAGGCCGGAGGTCGGCTCGTCGAAGAGGTAAACGTCGGACATGCCGATCATGTCGAGGCCGATATTGAGCCGTTTGCGCTCGCCGCCGCTCAATGTCTTTTTCACGGCACTGCCGACGATCGCGTCGCGCCGTTCGCCGAGCCCAAGCTCAATCAGTTTGCCTTCCAACCGCCGCATCCGGTCACGCCGGGACAAATGCGGTGAACGAATCGCAGCCGCAAATTGCAGGTTCTCGCCAATCGTCAGCTGTTCGTCGAACGCGTCTTCCTGCGGAATGTAACTGATGTAGCGCTTGAGCGTGTCGAGGTTCGGATAAAGCGATTGCCCATTGAGAATGATTTCGCCACTGGTCGGCTGCAGTTGCCCGGCCAACGCTCTGAGCAATGTGCTTTTGCCAGAGCCGCTCGCGCCCATCACGCAGACGAGTTCGCCGCGCGTGACGCTGAACGAGATGCCTTCCAAACCGATCTCGCCACCGCCAAACCGATGCGTGATGTCGCGCACCTCGAGTGTGCGAATGATGTTGCGCTCCTCCTCGATGATGCGCTCGGAAAAATTGCAGCGCAGCACCTGACCGATGTCGATCCGGATCAGGTCGCCATCTTTCAGCGGCGCGGACGTGCGCACGGGTGCTTCGCCGACCATGATCGGCCGATCAGCTTCGAGCACCTGCACCTGACCGACGCGCTTGTCGTAATCACAAAAAATTTTCAGCAACACGTCGCCGCTCGTGCCGGGCGAAAGCAGAATGTCGTCGGCTTCAAGATGGCTCGGATCGTTCGAAACCAGATATTCCGATTTCGATGCCTTGAGCTGGAAGCGCCCGCCGAGAGCGCGCGCACGGCGGCGCAAATCAATCAAATCCATCTCGCTGTCGTTGTGGAAAATGATCTTGTCCTCAAGGGTCGCATCCGCCTGGGTGCCGGCTTTGAGTTTCGTGCCGTTGAGCACGGCATCGACATCACGCAACGCTTTCACCCGCACTCTCAAACCAAACGTGATCTCCAGCGCGCTCTCTCGCGTGCGCGCCCGCTCGAGCGCCACTTCGTCCGCATCCTTGTTCACGCGCACGAAAACCTGCGGCATGGAAACGTTTTTCTTGGCGTTGAAATACGTCGCCAAATCCTGGTACGTGAGCACCTGGTCGCCGACGATGATCCGTTGCCCCGGATAAATCCGGCAGAAGCCGCCGCGCACCAGCGGACGCCCACGCACCGAGACATTTTGCGTGCTGTAGTTTTTCAGCAGGATCAGATCGTGATAACGAAACGCGAGCAGCCGATCGTTCCCCGACAGGGTGCGCAATATAACGTCGGCTTTGCCGTTCGATCCGAAGGAGAGCGACTCGAGCGGCGAGGCGCCGCGTTGATAAATCGACGGATCGGAATCTTCCGACGCGTTGAGTTGATAAACGATATCGATCGCCTGCGCTGCCATACCGAGCTGCGACATGAACGAGTAGAACTGGACGACCTGCTCCTGCTTGAGCCCGGCCTGTGAGATCAGATCGTAAAGCTGCACGCCGAGCATGATCTTGCGCTCGGTGCTGAGCTGCGCCCCGAGCTTTTGCGCCATCGCCGCAAGGTCTTGCTGCTCGTAGAGCGCCTGGCGAAATAGTTCGCGCAGCTCCGAGTAAACCGCTTCGGGATAATCGTAGCGCAGGAAGCCGAGGCTCGAGTCGATTTCTTCCTCGAGCAAAACGCCGTCGGCCTTGGTGAAACTGGCCAGGACCTGAATGAGCAACGGCAACAGGTTCGGCCCCTCCGACACGCTGCGCGGCCGGCGCAACGCGCGCCGCATCAGACGACGCCCGCGTCGCCGCACGCGGTACGCGAATGGCGTCACCTTCTGCACTGCGCGGTCGATTTTGTCCGCGACCGTTGTGACCAGCTCAGTCATCCTGATTGAATTTCGAAGGTAGCCGTAACGTCCCTCTCTTTCAACGGTTCAACCCGGAGGATTGTCGATCTTGCACATGTCGATCTTACAAGCACCGACCCGGCCAAGCCGGGAACGATTCATGATTTACGAGTTACAATTCACGCCTCGACCGCTCGGAACGTCTCCTGCTCTTTGCATTGCAAAATCCTTCATGGTAACCTGCGTTTGCGCGTGAACCGCGCGTTTTATGTCTTCCGACCGTAACCCCCAGAAAGACAACCGTTCCCGCGGCAACGAGCCGAACTTCAACTGGCGCGGCATCATCCTAATCGTGATCGCGTTCGGTTTTATCGGTCTGGCGATGCTCTTTTACCGCGGCGGAATGCAGCCGGTCGAGGAGGTCCCCTACAATCGGTTCCTCGAGTTGCTCGAGAACAAACAGATCGTCAGCGACAAAAATTACCCGCTTACGTTGATCGTCGAGGAAGGCCGCGCCACCCAGGCGTTGAGCGGCTATTATCTGAAACAAAGCGTCGGCGGTCAGGGCGCGCAGCCGATCAAGTTCCGGACCACGATTTATCTCAATTTCACCAATAATCTGCAGGAGAAACTGAGCGCGGCCGGCATGCAGCCCGCGATTAAGACCGAGTCGAACGTGCTCGCACAGACTGTCGCGAGCTTTTTGCCAATCGCGATTTTCCTTTTCATTCTCTATCTGCTTTTCCGCCAGCAAATCCGCATGGCGGGCAAAGGCGCGCTCAACTTCGGCAAATCGAAAGCACGCATGCTCTCGCGTGACAAAAACAAGATCACTTTCCGCGACGTCGCCGGTGTCGAGGAAGCTAAAGACGAAGTGCAGGAACTGGTCGAGTTTTTGCGCGACCCTAAAAAGTTTCAAAAACTTGGCGGCCGGATTCCCAAAGGCGTGCTCCTGATCGGTCCACCGGGGACGGGCAAAACGTTGCTCGCCCGCGCGATCGCCGGCGAAGCCGACGTGCCGTTCTTTTCGATCAGCGGCTCGGATTTCGTCGAAATGTTCGTCGGCGTCGGCGCGTCACGCGTGCGTGACATGTTTGAGCAGGGCAAGAAATCCGCGCCGTGCATTATTTTCATCGACGAGATCGACGCGGTCGGTCGCCATCGCGGTCACGGTGTTGGCGGCGGACATGATGAGCGCGAGCAAACGCTGAATGCGTTGCTTGTCGAAATGGACGGCTTCGACACGCAGGAAGGCGTCATCATCATCGCCGCAACGAACCGGCCCGACGTGCTCGATCCGGCGTTGCTCCGACCCGGGCGCTTTGACCGACAAATCACCGTCAATCTCCCCGACGTGAAAGGCCGCGAAGAAATCCTGCGCGTCCATTCCAAGAAAGTGAAACTTGCCGAGGGTGTCGATCTTGCCGTGGTTGCGCGCGGCACGCCCGGTTATTCCGGCGCCGAGCTGGCCAACGTGATCAACGAAGCGGCGCTGCTCGCCGCCCGCCGCGGATTAAAAGGCATCACGCTCGCTGAGTTGGAAGAAGCGCGCGACAAAGTACGCTGGGGAAAGGAACGCCGCAGCCTCGCGCTGAGCGAAAAAGAAAAACAAAACACCGCGTATCATGAAGCCGGTCACGCGCTCCTGCTCGAATTGCTCCCCCACACCGAGCCGCTTCACAAGGTCACTATCATTCCTCGCGGCCCGTCGCTTGGATCGACCATGTGGTTGCCGGAGGAAGATAAATACACCAATCGCAAAAACGAATTGCTCGCCTCGCTTGCCGTGAAAATGGGCGGCCGCGTCGCCGAGGAAATCACGTTTGGCGATGTGACCAATGGCGCCGCCGGCGATATCAAAATGGCTACGGCCATGGCGCGCAGAATGGTTTGTGAATGGGGCATGAGCGAAAAACTCGGCATGGTTGAGTACGGCGAGCACGAAGACTACGTCTTCCTCGGCCGCGAACTCACCCGTAACCGCGATTACAGCGAAGCCACCGCCGAAGAAATCGATCGCGAAGTTCGCCGTTTGCTCGACGAAGCGTATAAGACCGCGAAACAAACGCTGCTCGCCAATCGCGACAAACTCGACATCATCGCCAAAGCACTGCTCGAGTTCGAAACTCTCGACGGCTCACAAATCGACGAGATCATCAAACACGGACGGTTAATTAATCCGCCACGCGGTGTTCCACCGCCGACCGGCGAAAAAATGCCGCCCGAAAAACCGCCCCGCCAGGTCGTCGTCGGCCCCGACGTGGCCCCGCCGCTCCCCGGCGCCCTCGGCGGCGCGCCGGCGTAGCTGAAGCCGACCCGCATTGACTATAGCGCCCGCTGGTCCTCAGCGGCACATTTCGAAATGCCGATGAGAACTTGTCGTACGCTAGTGTTTTGGTTAGTGAGCATTTGGTCGCTCGGCGCTTCGGCCGCTTTCGCTAGCCCGCCATTCTTTGCGATTGGCGGCGTGTACGAGGACGGTCGGATGTCTGCCGGCGAGCGACAGCTGCGTCGCATTCTGAATCGTCGCGACGCTGCATTAACGTTTCGGACCATGACGCATTCGAATGCAGCAGTAACTCAGCTCTACGGCTTACTAGGTCTGCACCTCACTGATCGCCAGGCTTTGAATGCGGAACTGCCGGTGTTTTTAAAACGCGGGGATCTTGTACCGACGATGCGCGGCTGCTCCGCCCAAGGCGAACAAGTTGGCGCAATCGCGGAAGAAATCGCGCGCGGAAATTACGACGTCCTCATCGCACGATCGGCTCGACGCGACCCGATCCTCTCACCCGAGGTCACGATTCACCAACATCAGACAATGGGCCGATAGCGAAAGCGCGCTACGTGAGATCGTCACGGCGTAAATCGCGCGGCACCGAACTTTTGCATTGACCGGCTCTGGCGCGGCGGTCAGGCTCGCCGGCGTCGCTTCAGAAGCAGAACGCTTCAGGGCCCGTCCAGACAGGGTCCGTTTCCGGACGAAGCTTTCACATCCAACAGGAAAAATTATCATGAGACTTACAATTCAAATGGTTGTCGCGATCGGCCTCGCGCCTTTCGCTTTCGCGCAGAACCCTTCTCCAGCTTCCTCGGCCAGTCCGTCTACTGCCGCTGCGGCCGGCGGACGCACGGATGTTTATCACGTTCACTTTGCCCAGGCTGCGGTCGGAAAAGCAAAAGAGCTGGGCGAGGAGCTAAAGAAACCGGCACCAGAAGCGCAAGGCGCGGAGCACATCGTTCTGCTTCGCCACGTGGATGGCGACTCGTGGGATTACTGTTTGATTACGCACATCGGCGCCAAAGCAACGGTCGACACGAACCGGCCGCCGACTCCGCCGAGCGTAGCTGGTTTGTGGGCGCAGCACACCGACACGTTTGCGGCGGGGCCGTCCTGGGCGGAGTTTTCAAAACAGCTCGGACTCGATGATGCGTCGAAAACGAGCGCGTCGGCTTTCGTTGTTTCGATGTATCGGCCTGTTCCCGGTCAGCGCGAAGCGCTCGATAAATTCCTGGGTCAAGCGCCCGATCGCGCGACCGATTCTTCCGTCGGCAGCGTGATGCTGCAGCATCTCGAAGGCGCGGCGTGGACCTTTGTCGGCGTGCAGCGGTGGAATTCGTGGGCCGATTACGCCAAAGACAACGTCGCCAGCATCGCGCAAATGGGCCGCGGCCAACAGGGCGGCTGGTTCAAACTGCGCGAGCTGGTGTCATTTCACACCGACACGCTGTGTAATCGCATCGCGCCCTAGCGGAAGAATATCCGCTCGGGAGAGCGGACACTACAGCAATTAATGCGACGGCCATAGACCGCCGCTACAGGGGGTCACTCGCGGCGCTGTTTCTCCACAAGGTGGCGCAGCTGGCGCTCCATCGTTTTGAACGCGTCGTGGATAACTTTGTTGAGCGGCTCGTGGGAACCGTTTTGAGTGCCTCTCCCAGCTGTGGGCGCTTTTGAATTTACGAAGCAAATGGAATCTGCTGATAATCAAGGCCCCAGATGTTCAAGGTTCTCAGCATCGATGGCGGCGGGATTCGCGGGATTTTTGCCGCGCGATTTCTTCAACGCTGCGAAGAATGCTGGGGCAAAAAATTGCACGAAATATTTGACCTCGTGGTCGGCACCTCCACTGGGGGAATAATTGCGTTGGCGGCCGCATACGCAAAACAGATGTCGAATATTGTTAAACTCTATGCCGACAACGCATCGAAGATTTTCCACCAGCCGGCTCCGCTTTCGCCGCGAAAACTTCTTCTTTTCCAGTCAAAATACGACAACACCAACCTTATCATGCTCCTAAAAAGAGAATTCGGCCCAGAAGTGCATTTTGACGTGCCCAGTTGCCACGTGCGCATCTATTCTTTTGATCTGGAGACAGGCGAATCGAAAATCTTTCGCACTGGCGGAGCTTACAATAACGGAGTGGATAAAGACTTTCGCGTGTGGGAAGTCGCCGCTGCGACGTCGGCCGCGCCAATTTATTTTCCAAGTTTCTCGATGAAGCAGGGATTGTTCGTTGACGGTGGAGTTTGGGCTAATAACCCATCGCTGTTCGCGGTCACTGAAGCGCTTATCCTGCAACAGCGTCTCGAAGACATCGGTCTCTTATCAGTGGGAACGGGTGACACCTCATTTCGAGACAGCAAGAAACGCAGCGGTATACTCTCGTGGAAACTTGATCTCGTGGATCTGGTTTTCCAATCACAGACCGACGGCGTTCAACAACTGGCGAAGAAGCTTGAGCAAAAACGCCACCTAAACTGTTATAAACGGGTGTCCAAAGCACTGAAGCCCGATGAATCGGCGCTGGATGCAATCGATACCGTCGAAATTTTGTGCAAATTCGCCGACCGCCAGTTCGACGATGAGCAACGGCAGCTTGAAGAGTTGTTCTTCTCCTAAAGCGGAGGAAATCTTAACGAGTGATTCCGCCGTCGTCGTTCCCGCTTTTTCCGTAGATTTGCATCTGAGCAAGTTTAACCATTCCGCCTAATGTGTCAACGTTTCTACAGCAATTTAGTTGCCCATTTCTTCGCGCAACCGCTGAAATTCTTCCTCAGGAGGGCCATCCCACTCGATCAGATACCAAAAACCCGGTAGCGGATTCGAAACCTCTACCGAAACGCCCCGATCGGTTTTTGTAATTTGTAAGCGCGCGGTTTCTTCCGCGTGTTCGATTTGATCAATCAATGCCGCACAATTTGTTTTCCCCGGATATCCTGCCGGAAAAATCAATTCCAAGTGCAAGAACTCGTTGAAAATTTCGTTTATCTGATAAACGGCTTCGCGCGGTCGAGGGTCACTCCCATATGCCTCCCGAGCTGCTTCCCTCGTCATTAACAAGCCTTTCTCTACACCATATTCGAAACCGTAATCAGCACCGGATTCGGTATTGGCTAGACCGGGGGGAAAGTCGATTTTAAAAAACATGGTCGCGTTCCCCTCGAGCCCAAACTCCATCGATATTCCGGCAGAACTTTTATCCGGCAGCAGTCGGGCGCTGCCGAATTTGCTATTCGGCGTCGAACTAAATGCCCTGTGTTTAAGGAAGTGAAGCTCCAGCCCTTCGCCAACGTGTAAGCCTTTGTACGTTCTCGTTACTTTGTAGTCGCCATCCCAATCCAAAATCTCCCAAATGATCTGAGTCGACTTAATCCCGAGAGAAAATCGCGACTTGGCCAGTTTGTCGATCAACGCGGCCTGGTGCTTAAGCTTAACGTCCGCTTCTTTGCGCAATTCCTTTTTGAGACGTTCTAGTTCAGCTTGGGTTGCTGACAGCTCAGCCTCTAACTGAGCAACTGTCGTTGCCTGTTTGCCAAAGTTCACCGGGATGAAAATCGCGTGTTCTACTCGCGGCGCTGTTTCTCGACAAGGTGGCGGAGCTGGCGCTCCATCGTTTTGAACGCGTCGTGAATGACTTTGTTGAGCGGCTCGTGGGAGCCGTTGTCTGTTTGTTGTTCGTCGGCGACGAGCTCGTGCCGCCCCGCGACGGTCACGTCGATGCGGCAACGGTGAGGATTGCCTTTGTGGTGGGTTTTGTTCGTCTGCTCGATCGCGACATCGCAGCGGTTGATGTGGTCGCAAAATTTTTCCAGGCGTGCTGCGTAATCCAAAATGAGATTGTCGATCTTGTCTGATTTTTCCAGGCCGCGGTAACTGATTTTGATCGGAAGTTGCATGGTTGGTTGTTCAACAAGTTACGTGCCGAGGTAATCGCGCGCGACCAAAAAAACGCAGCGCTGTCTTCCCAAGCGGCTGACCGACCCTCACCAGCGCATTGTGTCCGCCTCTCCCTGGGCGAGGGAGAGGATTAAGGTGAGGTCTCGGAAAGCGCGAAGGAGCGCTCGTTTTGATCGACGAGTTTTTGTGAGGTCCCTCACTGCGTTCGGGATGACAGCGTTAAAGTGGGCGCAGCGAGCGAAAATGGTTCGGCAATTTCGCCGGTTCGATTTTGACGAGATCGGATTTGACGTGCTCGACGATGCGATCGCGGACGCGGCCGGGGAGAAGATCGACAATGGCCGAATGAATTTCCGACGGCGCAGCGAAGGACCAGCCTTCGGCGCCGTTTTCGCTCACGATCTTCGCGATTTGGTCGGCCAATTGTTTGTAAATGCGCCGGTCGGTTTCGGTCTCACGTTTCGTGTCGGAAATTGATGCGGCGTGCATACCGGAACCATCCGTCGCGGCATAACGACCGGCGAGGTCCGTGACCTTGTCGATCAGCTTGCCGTGCGCGTCGGTGAGATTGAAAGCCTGCACCAGATGCAGGCTCGGGCCACGCGTCGGTGTTTCATCAACTCGATATGCTTTCAAGGTCCCGCGGTCGGCAACGATGACGAAAGAGGTTGATGTCATAAGCAAAAAAAATGGGAACGATTGGGCGCGCGCCACGCGCCGCGATGCATTCGTTCAACATGAACTTTCTACAGTCAATTCGTCTCTCGTGTCGATCTTGCGTTTCTGAAATTTGGAGGGACGACCTCCGTGTCGTCCCAAAATTTTAGGGACGGGACAGAGCCCGTCCCTCCATTCGATTACGATCGTCCGCCGGCGCGTTCTTCGTCGGCGCTCATCGCTTCGGGCAAACCGAAGGGGCGTTTGCGCCACGATTCCTGACGCGCTTGTGGTTGCAGGCCGCGCGTTAGTTTGAGCAGACACGCCGCGCGCCCGCCAAGATCGACATCGTCGCCGGAAGAAAATGTCTTCGGCTCGTGGAGGAAACCTTCTTCTTCCATCGTGTCGAGAATGAGTTCCCACTGGAGATGCTCTTCGCCGGGGAGCATGAACGGGATCTTCTCGTAATGCGCATTGATCAAAAAGAAAAACGTGTCGTCGCGCACCGGGTTGGCTTGTTCATCAATCATATCGGCGGCGTCGCCACTTAGCAGCATCCCGAGACAACGCGTGAATGGCGAGTTCCATTCTTCTTCGGTCATTTCGTTGCCACCGGGATTGAACCACATCACGTCCTTGATGTCGCCACCGCGCACACGTCGGCCCGCAAAAAATTTCGTCCGACGAAAAACGGGGTGCTCCCGCCGGAAACGGATCAAAGTTTTTGTGAACTCAAGAAGCTGATTCTGTTTCTCGTCGCGCTCCCATTTGAGCCAGCTCAGCTCGTTGTCCAGACAATATGGATTGTTGTTGCCGTTCTGGGTGCGGCCGAACTCATCGCCGCCCAGAAGCATCGGTACACCTTGCGATAAAAAGAGCGTGGTTAAAAAATTGCGCCGTTGCCGCCGCCGCAAGATGTCGATCTTCGGATCATCGGTCGGACCTTCCGCGCCGCAGTTCCAGGAAAGATTGTTCTTCTCGCCGTCCTGACTGTTCTCGCCGTTGGCCTCGTTGTGTTTGTCGTTGTAACTGACGAGATCGTTGAGCGTAAATCCATCGTGCGTCGTGAGAAGATTGATGCTGGCGAAGGGCGAACGTCCACCGGCTTGATAAAGATCGGGGCTGCCGGTGAGTCGAAAACCCATTTCACCGATCTTGCCTTCATCGCCGCGCCAGAAACTGCGCGCCGTATCGCGGTATTTGCCGTTCCATTCACTCCACAGCACGGGAAAATTTCCGAGCTGATAACCGCCCTCGGCCACGTCCCACGGTTCGGCGATCAATTTCACCTGAGAGATCACCGGATCCTGATTAATCGCCTGGAAGAACGGATGCAGTTTATTAAAACCGTGTCCATCGCGGCCGAGCGCACTGGCCAGATCGAAACGGAATCCATCAACGTGCATTTCCTCGACCCAATAACGCAGGCTGTCCATGATGAGGCGGAGCGTTGGCGGATGGAGCGCGTTGAAAGTATTGCCGATGCCGGTGAAATCGAAGTAGAGGCGCGGATTACCCGGCGCGAGCCAATAGTAGGCGATGTTGTCGATGCCACGGAAGCTGAGCGTCGGCCCGAGATGATTTCCTTCTCCAGTGTGATTGTAGACGACGTCGAGAATGACCTCGATGCCGGCGGCATGGAGATTGCGCACCATTCCTTTGAACTCGACGACTTCGGCGCCGGGCTCGCGATTGCTCGAGTAGGGCGCGTGCGGCGCGAAGAACCCGATCGTGTTGTAACCCCAGTAGTTCGTTAGGCCGCGATCGACCAGCGCTTTGTCGTCAAAATGCGTGTGCACCGGCATCAGCTCAATCGCGGTGACGCCGAGATTTTTTAAGTAGCCAATCGCCTCCTCGCTTGCGAGGCCGGCATACGTCCCGCGCAAGTGCTCCGGTAACTCCGGCCAAAGCTTCGTGAATCCTTTCACGTGCAGTTCGTAGATAATCGATTGTTGCAGCGGCGTGCGCGGCGGCCGGTCGTTGCCCCAATCGAATCCGGTATCGATGACAGCCGCTTTCGGCATGCCCCACGCGTCGTCGCGAAAATCCGGCGCCAAATCCTCTTCCGGATCGCCGACCGTGTAACCGAACATCTCATCGCCCCAATTCATTTGGCCGACAATCGCTTTGGCGTAGGGATCGATGAGCAATTTCGAATTATTGAAACGCATCCCGCGCTCCGGATCGTACGGACCCGAGACGCGGTAGCCGTAGACTTGCCCCGGGCGCGCGTCCGGCAAAAAGACGTGCCAGACGTGGCCGGTGCGTTCGGTCACGGGGATGCGGATGTTTTCCTCCCTCGCATCGGCGTTATCGAACAGGCAAAGCTCGACGGCGGCGGCGTGCTCGGAAAAAAGAGAGAAATTGACGCCGTTACCCGCCCACGTGGCGCCAAGTGGATAGGGCTCGCCGCGCCAGGTTTTAACGGTCGTCATAAACGCGCGGCGCTTTTACCAGCACGGGTTACGCCTTGGCAACGGCCAAGCGTGTCATGGCGTGATGATGACTTCTCCGGTTCGCACATCGATTGTCCATTCTTTCGGTTCGGGCAGCCAGAGCTTGCCGGTGCCGATTTGCAACGGCATCCAGAGGTAACGCGAATCCCATTGCATATCGGGTTTCCAAATATCGCCGATGAAGATCACGCTGGTTGTGCCGGTCCCGATGACCTTGAGCAACATGGTCGATTGCGAGCCGTAAGTATTGGTTTCCGCCGGCGCGATGTCTTCGAATTCGCTCCACGGTCCGCACAGCGCGGGTGCAGTTGCGTATTTGTTTGGGTTTGGTTTCCAGCCGGTCAAGGCGGACCCGATCATGTAGTAAAGCCCATTATGATTAACCAACGCGCCGCCTTCCAACGGCGCTTCGATGAAAGCGGTCTGCTCTTTTACGTCCATGTAATCATCGCTGAGCCTGGCAATGAAGAATCCTTTGGTCGGTCTGCTCTCGAAAATCAGATACGCTGAGCCATCGTCATCGATGAATTGTCCGATGTCGCGGCTCTCCTCGTCGAACGGACGAAACGTGCGCACGAACTCGTAATTGCCGTCAACCGTGTCGCACACTGCAATGCCGACGCGCGCCAGCGCATACTTTTTTTTCGGCTTTGCCGGCTCCGGTCCATCGATGTGCATGTACATGACGAACTTTTTCGTGCGCGCGTTGTAATAAACCTTCGGGCGCTCCAGCACCCAATCCGGTCCGATGTTGTCGGGCGCGCTCGAGTTGATGACCAGGTTCCGGAATTTCCAATTGACCAGGTCGACCGATGAATAACACGACACGTATCGTTTGCCGGGCTCCGATTCGCGCGGCCGGTATTCGCCGAACCAGAACCAGGTATCTGCCACCTTGATGATGCCGCCGCCGTGCGCGTTGATGTGTTCGCCACGATCGTCGGGCCAAATTTCGCCGGGTCTAATCACGCGCGAAGCAGCGGATGCGCTGCCATCGACTTGCACAGGGCGGTTCAGGTCAGGCGAAACCTCAGGCACGCCAGTTCACAATTCTTGAAGAGCGCGGCGCGCTTGCTCGACATCGGAAGTCCGAAGAATGGCGAGACCGCGCTCGGCGCCCGGGCTGGCGGCGAGATAGGCGTACTCGATGTTGACCTTGCTATCGGCAAGCCGCTGGGCGATTTGCCCGAGCATGCCGGGTTCGTTTGCGCCTTCGATCATGAGCACTTCCGATTCGAGCGCAAGCGTGCCGGTCTCGCCTAACAACATGAGCGCCCTGGTCGGATCGCTCACCACCATGCGCACGACGGAATGATCGATCGTGTCGGAAGTCGCCAACGCGTGGATGTTGATCCCGGCTTGCGCAAGCGCAGCACAAACACGCGCCAGCGCGCCGGGGCGGTTCGCGAGAAAAACGGCGAGCTGGGTCGCCGATTCGATCGAAAGCTTCGAGCTCATCGCATTCTCAACGTGATGCTGAGCCGAGGTTCTGACAACTTGAGAATTCGAACAGCTGATCGCGTGACCACGTCAAACCAGCAGTAACTCGCCGCGCGAACCAATTCATACACTCGTCGGGCGCAGTATTTTCTCAATTGTCGATCTAACAATGACCACGTTGGTTGAAGCAAAACCGGTCGCCGTGGCACGACCGCGTCGCACGATCGGGTTTGTCACGGCCTGCGGAATCGTGGTCGCAAACATTATTGGGACGGGCGTGTTCACCAGCCTGGGATTTCAATTGGTCGACATCCAATCCGGGTTTGTTCTGCTCATGCTGTGGGTAGTGGGCGGCGTCGCCGCGCTTTGCGGCGCGCTTTGTTATGGCGAGCTGAGCGCCGCGCTTCCCCGCTCCGGCGGCGAATACCATTTTCTTTCCAAAATTTATCACCCGGCGCTTGGCTTCATGGCCGGATTTGTCTCAGCCACGGTGGGCTTTGCCGCGCCGATCGCGATTGCGGCAATGGCGTTCGCTAAATATTTGCAAGGCGTCATCGGCGGCGGGTCGGCCGTGCTGCTTTCCTTTGCGATCGTCTGGATCGTTGCGCTTTTTCATTTTGGAAACCTGCGGGTGGGAAGCGCGTTCCAAAACCTTTGGACAATACTCAAACTGATTCTCATCGCGGTCCTGGTTGTGGCGGGATTGCTTGTACCCGAAAAACAACCGATGAGCTTTTTGCCGCTGTCGGGCGATGCGACGTCCATCTTCAGCGGCGCGTTCGCGGTGGCGCTTTTTTTTGTGATGTATTCCTATTCCGGCTGGAACGCTGCCAGCTACATCACGGGCGAAATCAAAAGGCCGGAAAAAAACGTGCCGCGGTCGCTTCTGGTCGGAACGCTTATCGTGATCGCTACCTACGTGCTGTTGAATGGCATCTTTCTCGCCACGACCCCGCGGGAGGAAATGCGCGGGCAAATCGAGGTGGGTCTCATCGCGGGCAAACACATTTTCGGCGGAGCCGGCGGCCGGATTGTCGGGGCAATCATTTGTCTCGGGCTCGTTTCCTCAATCAGTTCGATGACGTGGATTGGCCCGCGCGTGACCATGTCGATGGGCGAAGATCACTGGCTGCTTCGCCTGCTCGGCCGCAAGAACCAAGAGGGCGTGCCGTTGAATGCGATCGCGGTTCAATTGTTGATCGTGAATCTGCTTTTGGTCACGCGCAGTTTTGAAGGCGTTGTGCAATACATCCAATTCAGTTTGCTGCTGTGTTCGCTGCTCACGGTTGCAGGCACGATCGTTCTCCGCGTCACGCGCCCCGAACTCCCGCGGCCGTATCGCGTTTGGGCCTATCCCCTCCCGCCGATTCTTTTCTGCGCGATCACGCTCTGGATGATGTTTTACCTCTTGCGCATCCATCCGGTTGAATCGGTGGCCGGACTGGCGACAACCGCGCTGGGTGTGCTTCTTTATTTCGCCGCGACCAAACCGTTCCACGCTGCGAAATGAAAACCATTGGATTCCCCACGTTGTCGATCTTTGCAGCGTTGCTTTGCGCCGCGGCCGGTCTTGCGCAAGTGGAACCGCGCCCGCCAGCCGAAAGTCCGCCACCTCTCAACCCGCTGACGCTGTCGCCCGACGATATGGCGCGGTTTCTGGGCGGCATGCCGGTGCCGAAAAATTCACCGCTCGCGCCGTTGACGAACGAGCCGGCCTGGCAGGCGCACGCTTCGTTTTTCGAGGACGCGTTCGGTAATTTGGTCCGCGGGAAGCTGGCGAAATTTCACATCTGGCAAAACACTTACATGCCGCAGACGAAACAGCCGGTGCCGGTCGTTTATTACATGTTCAGCGGTCCGGACTTTCTCTACGTCGACCAGTTTTTTCCCAACGCTTCGGTTTACATCATGTGCGGCAAGGAAGAGATCGGCCCGGCGCCCGATCCGTTGCGCATTGTCGACCTGGGCGGCGCCTTCCACAACCTGGAGAACGCGATGAAATCGGCGCTGACCACGAGCTATTTCATTACGCAGGACATGAAGATTGACTTGCAGGAACAGCAGCTCAGAGGCGTGCTGCCAATTCTGTATGTCTTCCTCGCCCGCGGCGACAAAACCATTCGCGACGTCACGTTCGTTAATCTCGATCGCGATGGCGCGCCGCACGAAAGCCGTCCGGGCCGCGGTGGCACGCCGGGCGTGCGCATCAATTACACCGACAACGGCTCGGGCCGCGAGCAAACCGTGTTCTATTTCACGACCGACATTTCCGACGGCGGGATCGGGTCTAACCCGGCGTTCATGAAGTTCTGCGATCGCCACGGAGTCGGCGTTAGCTTCCTCAAGTCATCCTC
>DATDFJ010000294.1:0-31202 GCA_036522675.1 Chthoniobacterales bacterium
GATCGATGCGCCGCGGCTTGCGCACGTGCGCCTGGCCGATTCCGAGAAGTTGCGTGTCGGCCAGATCGTGGTCGCGATTGGTAACCCGCTCGGTTTTCAGGCGAGTGTCACGGCGGGCGTGATCAGCGCGCTCGGCCGTTCCAGCGCGCGCAATCCGGCCGTTTGATCGACAATATTATTCAGACTGACGCGGCACTTAATCCCGGCAACTCCGGCGGGCCGCTCGTGAACTCGGCCGGCGAAGTCATCGGCGTAAACACCGCCATGATCCGGCCGGCGCAGGGGATTTGTTTCGCCATTGCCAGCAACACGGCCAAATTCGTCGCGGGTTGGCTGGTTAAGGAAGGCAAAATCCGCCGCAGTTACATCGGCGTGGCCGGCCAGAACGTGCCGATCCATCGCCGGATCGTGCGTTATTACAGTTTGCCGCGCGAAACCGGGGTGCTCGTGGTGTCGCTCGAAAAAAATAGTCCGGCGGAGCGCGCCGGTTTGCGCGAAGCCGATCTCATCGTCGCATTCAACGGGCAACCGATCGGCAGTGTCCACGATCTGCACAAAATGCTCGTCGGCGAACAAATCGGCGTTAGTGCGACGGTGACGGCAATTCGGCACACCGAAAAAATGGAATTGTCCATTTTGCCGGCGGAATCGCCGTAGAGTAGCGCGAGCCTCTGGCTTGCGAATTGCCAGCACGCAACCGGGACGGTTACGCTACTTCATCGTGAAACTGCTCCTCATCGGCAGCGGCGGACGCGAACACGCGCTGGCCTGGAAGCTAAAGCAATCGCCTGCAGTGGAGCGAATTTTTTGCGCGCCGGGGAATGCCGGGACGATGGAGTTAGCCGACAATGTTTCCATTTCGGCCACGGATCTGCCGCAGCTGCTTCGGTTCGCCAAACAGAATGCGATCGATCTCACGGTTGTCGGCCCGGATGATCCGCTCGCGCTTGGGATTGTCGATCTCTTCGCGGCCCAGAAGTTGCGCGTTTTCGGCCCGACAAAGTCGGCGGCGCGACTCGAATCGTCGAAAATCTTCGCGAAGGAACTTATGCAAGCGCAAAAGATTCCAACCGCGCAGGCGCGCACTTTTTCCGATAGCGATGAGGCGTCGCGCTACTGCGAGGCAGTTCAATTTCCAGTCGTAATCAAAGCCGACGGTCTCGCGCTCGGCAAAGGCGTGATCATTGCGCAGAATGGCGACGAGGCGAGATCGACAATCGTTGCAATGATGAGGGAGCGGCGCTTCGGTGACGCCGGCAGTCGAATCGTAATCGAAGAATTTTTGCGCGGCACCGAATGCTCACTGCACGCGCTGGTTGACGGAAAAAATTATGCGCTGCTCGAAAGCGCGCGCGACTACAAGCGCGTGTTCGACGGCGATAAAGGCCCAAACACCGGCGGGATGGGCGCGTTTAGTCCGGCGAACAATTGGAGCCGGCGATTGCAGGCCCAATTTGAGAGCGAAATCATGCAGCCGCTGTTGCGCGGTTTGACGACGGAAAACGTGACCTATCAAGGCTTGCTTTACCCGGGGCTGATGATCACACGCGAAGGGCCGCGCGTCCTGGAGTTCAACTGCCGGTTCGGCGACCCGGAGACACAGGCGCTCCTTCCCCGGATGAAATCCGATCTGCTCCCGTTATTGGAAGCCACGATTGACGGCAAGATCGACAATTGTGCGATCGAGTGGGATTACCGCGCCGCTGTTACCGTCGTGCTCGCCTCTGCAGGTTATCCCGGAAAATATGAAATGGGAAAGGTGATTGGGGGATTGTCTGAGGCGGCGAAGCTCGACGGCGTCCAGGTTTTTCACGCCGCGACGAAGCAGACGAACGGCGCGATTGCGACTTCCGGCGGCCGGGTATTGGCGGTGACGGCACTCGGGGCGACACCTGGCGAAGCGCGCGCGACCGCTTATGAAGCTGTACGCCTGATCGCGTTCGAGGGTTGTCATTACCGGCGCGATATTGCTCTGCGTGCCGCGAACGGCTAACAATTAGGAGATGTTCAAAGGGGCGGCCGGCACGGCCATTGCGGTTTTGCTCGCAGCGCAGGCGCTGGCGCAAACACCGCCGTTGACTAAAGCTGCAGCGCCGTCGCCCTCGTCCTCGCCCATACCCTCGGCCGAGCCATCGATCGATTCGTTAGGCCAGACCGATCTCCAGGCTGCGATCAATCTTCTGAAAAAGAATTTCGTGAATCCCGAGGCTATGACCGAGGCGGAGTTGGACCGGGCAACGCTGGCCGGCTTGCTCGTCCGCATGCCCGGTGCGTTGATGCTCGTCCCGGCTCACACCACCGCGCCGGCTGAAGCAGCACCGCCGCTTTACAGCGAAGTTTTTGAAGGTGGGATTGGTTATTTTCGATTGGGCGCGCTCAGCAGCGCGAGTTTGCAACAGCTCGACAAAAAATTAGCCGAAACCAAAAGCCTCGGCGCGCTGATTGTCGATCTTCGCGACAGCGCGACGGGCGATTTCGCGACGGCAGCGGAATTTGCAAAACGGTTCTGTCCGAAAGGCAAAGCGCTCTTCACGCTGCACAAACCGGCGGCGCGCCAGGACCGCACGTTCAATTCCGATCGCGACCCGGCGTTCCAAGCTCTAACGACCGTTTTGATCGATGGCGAGACAGCGGGCAGCGCCGAGGCGCTCGGCGCGGCGCTGCGCTTTTACAACAAGGCGCTGACGATTGGACAGCCAACGGCCGGACGTGCGGTTGAGTATTCGGATTTGTCGCTGCCGAGCGGAACGATTTTGCGCGTCGCTTCAGCGGTCGCGATCGGGCCGGGCGGCCAATCATTATTTCCCGGCGGGCTGAAACCCGATCTGCCCGTGGAGATGTCGCTCGCCGAGAAACGCCAAATCTTTCAGGCCAGCGCCGAAAAAGGAATGGCGGCATTTATTTATGAGACCGAACGGCCGCACTTGAATGAAGCCGCGTTGATCGCCGGGACGAATCCCGAGCTGGAAGCAGCCGAAGCGCAACGCCGCAGCCGCGGTCGCGAAAAACAGCCCCTGCACGACGCAGTCGTCCAGCGCGCGATCGACGTCGTTACCTCGCTGGAAATTTATCAAAACCGCTAAGATGCATCCGCTCGAAGAGCGAATTGACTATAAGTTTCGCAATTCACTTTTACTCGCGGAAGCGTTGACGCACCCAAGTCTCGGGCACGAAACGCAGCAGCGGCATTTCGACAATCAGCGGCTGGAATTTTTGGGCGACGCCATTCTCCAGCTCATCATCAGCGAATATCTCTACGAACATTTCGCCGATCAGCCGGAGGGACAATTGACCAAGCTGCGGTCGCGATTGGTCTCGCGCGACGCGCTGAAGCACTACGCGGCGGCGCTGGACCTGGGACGTTTTCTGCTGATGGGACGCGGCGAAGAAGCGAGCGGCGGCCGGGCGCGCATCTCGACGCTGGCCGACGCGTTCGAAGCGCTGATCGGCGCGATTTATCTCGACGGCGGGTTGGAGAAAACGCGCGATTTCGTTTTGACACAGGCGCAGCAAAGCCTTGAAGAAGTGGCCGAGGAACCGGTCGACATCAACCCCAAAGGTCAGTTGCAGGAGCTGCTGCAAAGTATTTCGCCGCAGAGTCCCGTCTATGAACTGATTTCGGAAAGCGGGCCGGAGCACGATAAAACCTTTGTCGTGCAGGCGATTTGGGAAGGAATCGTCCTCGGCCGGGGCACCGGTCGAAGCAAGAAACAGGCGGAGACATCCGCCGCCGTAGAAGCTCTCGAAGCGAAAAAATGGCGAAAGAAGAAGCCGCGCCGAAGCAAACTGAAAAAGGCGGTAATCAGTCGACGCGCTCGTTAGGCCGGTGGTTGAGGGCATCGAGCTGTTCGCCGGAAAGCGATTGCCAGCGGAACCGTTGCTTGATTGCAGCAGTCACGAATTTTTTGGCGCGGCCGATCGCGTCGAGAAGCGAAAGGCCGGAAGCGAGACCGGCGGTGATAGCGGCGGAATAAGTGCAACCAGTGCCATGAGTCGCGACCCGCCGGATAAACGGCGCGGTGAATTTCGTTAATTGGCCGCCGGCAAACAGAACATCGACAGCATGTTCGCCGGCCAGATGGCCACCTTTCAACAGCACCGAGGCGCCATATTTGTGCGCGAGCTTCTCCGCCGCCTCGGCCATGCTTTCGTCGTCTGGAATTTTGGCGCGCAATAAGCGCGCCGCTTCATCGAGGTTCGGCGTGATCAAGGTGGCGCGCGGGAACAATTCTTTCTCGCAAACTTCGATGGCTTCATCTGGCAACAGCACGTCGCCAGTCGTGGCGACGAACACCGGATCGACCACGAGTGGAATCTTCGGCCCAAGATCGACGCGCCTTCGCTCCGCTACGGCGCGGCGAGCAATCGCCTGTACGACAGTGGTGATAATTTTTGCCGAGCAAAGCAGACCGGTCTTGATCGCGGCGATTGGAAAACTTTTGGCCAGCACTTCGATTTGCTCGCGCACAAGCGCCGGGCTGAGCGGTTCGATCCGCGAAACTTTGCCGGGTATTTCCGCGACCACGCAGGTGACCGCGCTCAATCCATAAACACCGAGAGCGCTAAAGGTCTTCAGGTCGGCCTGGACGCCCGCGCCGCCGCTCGAGTCGGAGCCGGCAATCGTCAGCGTGATAGGAATTCGACGTTCGGCGTTTTCTTCTTCGGCCACGCTGCAATCTGCCGCCAGAGACGGCGGCAGCTACAACAAAATCTGCGCGGTCGAGATGTCGATGTTAGGCGCCGTCGTTGCCGATGGCTTCGACTGGGCAGCCTTCCATCGCTTCCTTGCAAAGGCCTTCTTCCTCGGGCGTCTCCGGCTGCTTGTAAACGTAGGAGTGGCCGCCGTCGTCGTTGCGCTTGAAATTCGCCGGCGCCGTTTCGCGGCACAGGTCGCAATCGATGCATTGATCATCGACGTAAAACTTTCCCGCTACGTTCTCGGGATATTTATTCGCAACATCAGCCATGCGTTTTACCCTTTAACAAAAATGGAGCGGCACCTTAAAAGAAAACGGGGGGAGCGCAATGCAATTTGCTGCCAAAGGCCGGGTGACGCAACCGCGCGAAGGCGCACGTGCGAAGCATGTTGAAGTTTTGCCATGAAGAAAGAAGCCGCTAAGACGTTGCGGGCGTTTGCGATCGAGCTGGCGGTGTATGCCGTGCTCGTGGTCGCCTATTTTTTTCTCGTTCTGCATTTCCTCGGCGGCTGGCTGCATGGGCTGGAACACGACCATCGCTACGGCTATGCGGGTGTGGCCATTCTGCTGATGATCGGACAGGCGGTTCTTCTGCAAAACGTGACGACGATCCTGTTGAGGCTGATTCGCGGTCGAGGGGTCTAACAATGTTCTTCCCGATCTCTTCCGCTTACATTAGCCCGGTTTATTTGGTCGTCGTCGGGTTCGTGATTGGAGTCCTGGGCGGATTCTTTGGCGTTGGCGGCAGTTTCATTGCCGGGCCGGCATTGCGCGCAGTCGGCTTGGATTGGAATTTCGCGGTCGGCACCGATTTGGCTCACATCGTCGGCAAATCCGTCGTGGCGGTGCGCCAGCATCGCGCTTTCGGCAATGTCGATCTTCGTCTCGGTATGATCATGGCCGTCGGAACGATCGGCGGCGCAGAGGTTGGCGCGCAGTTGATCCAGATGTTGAAACGAGCGGGCAACGTCAACCTGATCGTGAGCATCGTCTCGATTGTGGTTTATGTGAGCATCTCCAGCTTCATGATCTGGGAGAGCCGCAAAACGCTTTCGGAAAAGCGAACGCCCGCTGCCCGGAGCAAAGGAACAAAGGCCGATCACTCCGCGTTCAGGCACGTGACGCGTGCCATCCAGCGATTGAAACTTCCGCCGATGATCGACCTGCCGGTCTCCGGCGTAACAATCTCGCTTTGGATCATCATGGCGGTGGCGTTCGTTGGCGGTTTGTTCAGCGGTTTTCTTGGTGGCGGCGCCGGTTACATTCGGATGCCTTCAATGGTCTATGTGCTGGGAATCCCCACGCATCTTGCCGTCGGGACCGACTTGTTCGAAATCATCATCTCGGCGAGTTACGGCACGTTTACTCATGCCGTCAAAGGCAACGTGGACATTCTGATCGCACTGGTGATGCACACCGGCGCGGCCGTCGGCGCGCAAATCGGCGCGATCGCGACACAATATTTCGCCGGTCCGAAAATTCGGCTGGCTTTCGTGCCGCTGCCCCTGATCGGCGCGGCCATCGTCATTTATACGATGCTGACTGGCCACAAAATCTAACCCATATGAAAATCTTGATCTGCAGCGACGGAACACCGCAGGGCGAAAGCGCTACGCGTCTCGGTGGCATCTTCGCCGGTCCGCTGCACGCCGCGACGACATTGTTTGGAATCGCCGAGAAAGCCGAAGATGAACGGCCCTTAAGCGACGCGCTCGAGCGCGAAGCCGAATCGCTCCGGGCGGGCGGTGCCTCACTGGAAATCCTGGTGAACACGGGCGAGCCGGTCCGACAAATTGTCGATCAAACCTCGAAAACGAAATACGACCTCGTTGTCATTGGCGCGCGCCGCACCGGCTCGACCGGGCCGTATTGGCATTCGGAAAAAACCTACGAGGTGATCAAATCAATTTCGCCGCCGGTATTGGTGGCGATCGGCGAATGGGCACAATTGAAGCGCTTCCTTGTTTGCACTGGGGGCAAGGAATTCATCGAGGAAGCGCTGCAATTGACCGGCGAACTCGCGGCTGCGGTGAAGGCGTCAGTCACGTTGCTGCACGTGATGGCGGAACCGCCGGCGATTTACGCCGACCTCGTGCAGATGGAGGAAGACGTCGAGCGCCTACTCCAATCGAAATCGGAGCTCGGGATCAATTTGCGCCGGCAAGAACAAGACCTCGAAAAAATGGGCGTCCCGGCCGAGGTGCGGATCCGGCATGGGCTGGTGGTCGATCAGGTGTTCGCCGAAGCGCGCGAGCAAAGTTACGACCTGATCGTGACCGGCTCATCTCAAGCGCGCGGCCTGGTTCGTCATTACATCATGGGGGACCTCACGCGCAGCATTCTTAATCATGCCAATTGTCCGGTGCTGGTGGCGCGCGCCGGCCCAGTGCGACGCGCGAGATCATTGTGGCGCGCCGTGCGAAATGTCTTCGTTGCGCGCAGCAATTCGATCAAAGAGCCAGTTGCCCAGCGACGCTGACGGCTTCGTCGAGCCAATTCTGCGCATGCTCGGGCGGGGCGGACCAATCGCGCGACCACCCAAGGAACTGAATGGATTGGTGGAGGCGGCAACAATTGAAATCAGTCTCGAACGCTTCGAAATCCCATTTGTCGCGGAGCTCGTCGTCGAGGGCCATGTAGTAATGGCGCATCATTGAGAGGCGCTGTTCGGGCTTCCAACCGCTGGTCAGCGCGGCGAGATCGACTAAGCCCGGGCCGTAGGCGGCCATTTCCCAATCAACCGCGCATACGCGCGGCGTTTCGCTGTCTTGTTGCTCGAGCAAAACGTTGGATGGATAAAATTCGCCGTGGATGATGGTCGGTGGCAGCGCAACGAGACGGTCGACGACCGAATCGTAATTGGCCGCGATGCGATCGATCGCTTTGACCGCGGATTGATCCCCTGACTTGTCGCGGTGGCGGATGAACTCCTGGGCGCGGTTCATCCAGTGCTGATAAAAATTGCGGTCGTGCCGGAGGAGATGACGCGAACGTCGATGGCCCCAGCGCGCCGGCTCGGCTAAAACGATGTGCGCGCGGGCGAGCCAGGCGGCGACGCGTTCCCAAACGACAAACTCGCCCATCTGCCACAAGTGCACCGGTTCGAGGCGTTCGAGGAAGAGCCAATAACGCTTCGTCTCTTCGTCGACCACGGCGCCATAAAACGTGGCCGTGCCAAGTTGGAGACGCTGGAGAATTTTGCGATAGGTCTCGATCTCGCGCAGCGAATCGTCGCAAAACGCCGGCTTATTCCGGATCGCCTCGGTGAGGAGCGCATTTGGACTCAGATCCTTGAACATGAGTTTCAAATCGCTGCGTCCCGCGAGATGCAGATCGATTTCTTCGATCATGTAGCTGGAGCTGTATTGCGAAACTTCGCGGTGCCATTCGGTGATCGTGATCGGTTCGCTGAAATAATCGGAGAGCACTTTCTGCAGCGCGTCGTGCAGCTCGTCCGGCGGGACGATCGGGTCGAGCGGGTTTGGTACACCTCTCATGCTTAGGCTCCTACGGCTTCGAGTAGGCGAGGGAGAACTCGGCGCGAATCGAAGTATTGCTCGGCGAGGGCGCGCGCGGCGCGGCGATGCTGGGGATAACCGCGGTTCATCTCCGCGATCGCGCTCAGCACTTCATCAGTCGTCGTGAACGCGAAGAGACCTTCACCCGTGGGAAGAAATCGGCTAAACCCGGTTTCCTGCGCGACAACGGGGCGACCGGACGCGAGATAACAAGCGCTGCGATCACTAAACCAGCCGCATTGCGAAACGACGTAACCGCTTTTTGCGACACCGAACTCGGCCTTGGAACCTTGGATGAATCCGCGATAACGGCCGGGCGAGCCGACGCACGCGATCGGGTCGAGCAGTCCCCAGTTGTTCTCCCTCAGCGCCTGCACATCTCTTTTTTCTTCGGGATGAATGCCAAGAGCGAGCACAAATTTCTCCGTGGTCAGTTTAGGAAGTTCAAAAAAGTTTCGTAACGAATGCGCTTTCTGTCCGTAATGGCGGCCTTCGTGTTCGATGGAGCCATAACCGCGCCAATTGGCCACGGTTGTTAAGGCATCGTGCACGATTGCATCGGCGACCGGCCAGTGCTCGAGCACGACCGGCTGGAAAGTCGTCACCCAGTCGCGGCCGCAGGTCGGCACCGAGCATTCAGGCGACCCCATTTCCTGGGCAACGGTGACAAAGTGTGTGTGATGGGAAAAGTGCATGTCGATCTTGCAGACGCTTTCCCACAGCTGCACGAACGCCGGGTCGAGATCGACATAAACGCGACGCTGGATGTTTTCCACGAGCGCCGGATCCTGCAGCATCCCGGACACGTTGAAGAGCACATCGACATCGCGCGTTTGTTTCCTGAGCGCGTCATAGGTGAGACCGATCGTCTGGTTTGTTCCGGCGAGCAGGAGAGCGGCGCGATCGCCCAAACCGAACTGTTCGATCGTCGCGCGGAAGTAGGCGGCGTTTTCGGAATTTTCGAACGAGCTGCCCGCCGGTCGCAGCGATTCGGGTTTGACCGGTTCGACGAACAACACGTTGTGCCCAAGCTGTCGGAACCCGAGAAGATATTGCAAGACCGCCCACGTGGCGCCGCCTTGGAACGGATCAGCTGCGATCATGCCGGCGAACAGGATGCGCAGACCCGGCGGCTTCATGTGGGAGGCCATTGTACTATTTCCCACGCAACTGCGGTGAATTAATTTGCAGCCGCGGCGAGGTCGGCAAAAGAGCGGAGGACCACGCCTTCGCGCTCGAGCTCGGCGCGCACAGCCGGATCACACAGTGCGCGCACTTCCTGAGGCCGTTGCTCGCGGTAATCGGAAGCGAGCTCGGAATCCAAGCCCGGGTGACAGGCCAATTCACTTACGCCGTCGGGCAGCTCGCGAATTATCCGCCGAAGATTTTCGCTGCTGATCCATTCGAGAACGAGCCGACCGTCATGTTCTCCGTAAAATGCGCCACAGAACTTGACGCCCCGGTTGAAATTGCGCAGGGGCACGTCGAGTTGGCGCGCGATTTTTCTGAAGATCGAGCAGAGAGAATTATCCCGGTGAACATTGTGATGAGAATCGAGATGCGTCGGTGGCCGGCCGCTTAATTGCTCGAAAGACTGGAGCTGTCGGAGAATTTCCGCTTCGACGGCGGCGACGTCGTTGAGCGGTACGATTTCTGATGTTTGCCGCCACTGGCCGTTCTCTAATGACCAATCGCCAAGATCGACATGGAGGCCGATGCTAAATCGTGAGTAGGCGCGCGCTTGCTCAGCAGCCTCGGCCGCGGCGGCACGTCGCACCATCAAACTGGCGCTGGTGACGATGCCGTGCTCGTGCGCTTCAAAGATGCCGCGATTGGTTTGGGCGCTGAGGCCGAGGTCGTCGGCATTAACGATAAGCGAGCGTTCTCCCGGCATAGCGAGCTACTTCATTCCCTCGACGAACAGACTTTCGCGCTGGCGATTGTCCAGCTCGATAATCTCCGGCCAGCGGCTGCGGGTTTCCTTGAATGCGCAATGATGCACGACCGAGAATCCGGCTTTGAACAAAAGCTCCTCGATGAAATCCGCCGTAAAGACCGATCGAGTGAAGCCGTACCAGGTGAGTTGAACGGCGAGTTTCGAACCGAGTCGCTTCATTTCCTCGTCTGGCACGGCAAAGTAATCGCGATTTCCGGCGCGAAACGCATCAATGGTTTTCAACAAATCAGGCAAGACCAGCCGCAGGGTGCCGCCCGGTTTCAGAACTCGCCGCAGCTCGCGCAGCGCCGGAACCAGCTCGTGGTAGCCGAGCTCTCCGAGTGCATGAACACTGACGGCATAATCGAACCGATCGTTTGGGATTGGCAACCCCTGGCGGATATCCGCCACGACTTGAATGCCCTTGCCGGATTTCACATCTGAGTTGATCCAGCGGGGCGGATGCGTATTGCCGCAGCCCCAGTTAAGCCGGTTTATTTTTTCTTTGTCCATCGTCGGTCGAAATGTCGGTGAGCACTTTGGCGAGAACTTTATCAGAATCGAAATATTCCTCCGCTAACACGCGAGCGGCGCGACAATGCTGCGGATAGCTTGAGGCAATCCTGGCCGCGCCTTCGATCGCTTCTTCGAATGTGGTGAAGCTCACCAGGCCGTCGCCGCTTGGCAGATGGCGAGTGAATCCGGTGTCCTGAAGCAAGGTCGGTTTGCCCGACGCGAGATAAGCCGCGCTGCGATCGCTGAACCAGCCGCTGCGCGTCCTGACGTAGATCGACTGCGCGACGGAGAACTCGGCGCTCGAATTTTGGATGTAGCCGCGAAAGGCGTCTGGAGTAGCTGCCAGCGCAGGTGAAGCGACGTCCCAGCCCGCGTCCGCGAGGGATTGTCGATCTTTCGAATCGGCCGGGTGAATATCCAACACGATTTGAAATTTGAGCCCGCTTTTCGCGGGCAGCGCGAGAACCTTTCGAAACTCATGCGCTTTGGGCCCGTAGGTGTTGCCATCCAAGGTCACGGTCCCAAATGCTCCGCGCCAACTGGCAATGGTTGTGAATCGATTGAAACCGGGCACGGCAACGGCCGGCCACTCGTCGAGCACAATCGGGACGCGTGTCGCGCGCCAGCGAATGTTGCTCGTCGGAATACTGCAGAGCGACGTGCCGATGTTTGCGCCGAGGGTGAAGAAATGATCGTGACCGGCCAGCCGATTGCCGAGCTGACCAGTGGCGTGCCAGCATTGTGTGTAACCCGGGTCGTCGTCTAAATAGATTTTGCAGCGCGGTGCTAATTTCAGAGGAGTCAGCTGTAAGTGTCCGCTGATGTTGAGCAGGATCTCGGCGCGCTGAGCCAGTTTTTCCAATTGATCCAATCCGGCACCGATAATAGTCGTTCCATCGTTGGAAATGAGGCTGGCGCGGTTTTCAAAACCGAACTGCTCCATCACGGTGCAAAAGTAAGCGGCGTTCACCGAATCCTGCGGCGCGATCGGTTGGCCATTTGCAGCGGCGCAGGCGCTCGAACTTATCTCTTCGATGAAGTAAGGATCAAAACCTGATTGGCGAAAACCGAGCAGCCAGTTTAGCCGTGTCCAGGCATTGCCGCCGTTCGAGGGTTTGTTCGCCAAAGCACCGGCGACAATCACGACACCATTGCTCATCCCAGCTTCGCTACCAGTTCTGTCAACACCTTGTCGGAATTGAAATACTCTTCCGCAATCGCGCGCGCGGCGCGGGAATGCTTCTGATACTCACGTGCGATCTCGGCCACTCCGGCACGCGCTTCCTCGAGTGATGAGAAGGCGATCAATCCGGCGCCGGTTGGATAATGCGCGCTGAACCCAGTGTCCTGCGCGAGCACCGGCTTGCCACTGGCAAGATAGCACGCACAACGATCGCTGATCAGGCCGCTACACGACTGCACATACATGCCTTTCGCGACCATGAACTGTGCCCGCGAATTTCCGATGTAATTTCGATACGCGACCGGTCCTGCCGCGGCGGTTTGTGGATGGACGAGGCGCCAATTATTTTCGGCCAGCAAAGCGAGGTCCTTGACCTCAGCCGGGTGAATGTCGAATGCGACCTCAAACTGCTGGCCGGTCAGGCGGGGCAGCGTCACGAACTTACGGAACTCATGGACGCGCAGGCCATAGATCTTGCCACCGTACTCGATCGGGCCGGTCGGACCGCGCCATGCACCGAGGTCGGTGAAGTGGCCGTTGTCCGTCTGGTTTGCGATCGGCCATTGATCCAGCACGACCGGATGACGCGTTCTGATCCAAGTGCGGTCACATGTCGGGATCGCGCAGTTATTGCTGGCGATGTTTTCTCCCACTGTGACAAAGTCGTCCTGGTCTCGCAGCAGATCGGCCAGACCAAGCTCGTGCCACATTTGGGTGAAGCCAGGATCGATGTCGTAAAAGACGCGGCGGCGCGCTGCACCGGCGATTTCAGGATCTGCGAAAAAGCCCATGACGTTGAGGAAGAAGTCGGCTTGCCGCACGCGTTCCACGACTTGCGCGCGGGTGAGTCCGACAAATCGGTGGTACGCTTCGCCGGCGACAGCAAAGGCGTCGCTTAACCCATAATGAGCCATGACCTCTCGCAGGTAACTGATGTTAATGGACGACTCGAACGCAGTGGGTGCGCCTGAGGCATCAATGCACATCTCGGGTTCAAGCCGATCGAGAAAAAGGACATCCCAATCCAAACGTTTAAACCCACAAAGCAACTGCAGGTAGACCGATGTCAGGCCGCCAAAGTGCGGCTTCTGCGCGAGCGACCCACCGATTACTACCGAGCCCTGCCGAAAACGTTTAGCCAAGCGTCAGTAGTAAAAAGGTTCAGGTGGCGGCGGTTTGCTCCATCCTGGCAGCGTTGAGCAACGTGCGATACTGATCGGCCAGCACCAGGACCTTCTCTGGAGCGATCGGCAGCCTGTTTGTCTCCACGAAGGCAGCTAACTCCGAGTGCACGTCGGCGGGCGGTTCGCGGAGTTTTTTCCGTTCGCCCAGGATGGCTTCGCAATTCGAGCGGGCGAGGGAAGTGCCGAGGAATTGTTCGAGCCTGCTCAGTTGCTCGTCCGGGTTCTCAATCAGCAATTCGTAATGGCAGACGAGCACGTCCTGCCGTTTCTGTTCGAGCTGCTTTTGAATGAGCGTGAGGAAATCGATGTAGCGAAGCATCGATTGCGCGCTGCGCTTGGGATCGCCGCGCGTGAAATGGCGGGAGATGCTTTGCAGGACGTGTACCGGGTTGCGAAGAAGGAGAACAAATTGTGCGCGCGGAAACAGGGTCCGGAGAAAGTCAATTTCTTCGCCGTGGTATCTGATCTCTTTGAACCCCCAACGGACTCCATTCGGGACGCGGCGGGCCAAAAGATCGACAATCAGGGCGCGGAAGGCAGAAAGCACATCGGTTTTGGTGAAGGCATTGACCCATTCACATGACCATCGTTCACCGCGACCGAGAATAATTGGCTGCTGATTGAGAACAGTTTCAACAAAGCGCTCGGAGTTGTGCATGCAGTCCTTGGCGAACGCGCAGGTGAGCGCATGAAAGGCGCGGCCGAATGCGGTGAGAAAGCCATTGTGCTCGCCCCAGATCATGATATCGGGGCTGCAATTGAGCAGCCGCATCAGCAGCGTACTGCCGGAACGGCCCATTGCCATGATGATGACAGGATTGTCCCGCTCAGACATTACAGTAGCTTGGGTGTTCACAACTGAGCGAACCCCATTAGTGACGCCTCGACTCGGCTTTTCTCGAACTTCGCGGAACCCGAGCACGCGTTTGCCGAACCGCCGACCGGCTCCGGCGTTTTCCAACTTTTGACTGCCCCGTCCGCGAGACTGGTGCGGTGTTTCGTTTGATGACCGAGCGCAGGTCGAAAATGGTTGCGGTGTCCGGGTCGGCCACGGCAACGCGATAGCGTGCGGAGAGGTGCTGAGCCAAATCTTTGTAGTAGTCGAGCCACCAGTGGTAGACGGCGGGGACAAGAAAATACTCAGCGCCTTTCGCGCGAAGTGACTCCAGTTGTGTGATGGCCGCGGTGCTGTTATTCGGGTAATGGCCCGCCCAGGTCCCATCCTTGCCCTGCGGATAATGAAGACCGCGGCGATTTTCCAAATTGAGCAGTTCAGGATCGCCTTTGCTCACGACAAGGATGGTGCTTTTGACTGGCAGCGTTTTACGGACGAGCTGCTGGGTGCGGCGCACCAGATCACGATAGCTGGTGAGCTTGTCGCCAACGACGAGCTTCTGCGATGCATTGAGAAGCTTCTCGTAATCGAATTGCAGATCGGCCAGTTGTTCCATTGTCTCGCTTAGTTGCACGATACTGTTGCGATATCGGCGGTACGAACTCCTGGCCGAGAGCGCGCTGGCGAGTGACCACATGATGAGGGGAAGGGCGCTCTCCGGGCACCAATGAATCCTGGATGGGACTGCGCCGTCCCCATCGCTTGTCCACTCGGTGGCAATCTCTTCATCGCAAGTGATGACAAAGGGGGCCATGTCGATGAGCGGTTGCAACGCTTTGAGCAACTCCGGGGAAGCGGAGGTTTTGTCCAGATCGCAGAATACCGCGACGCGAACGCCGTCAGGGTGCGCGGGTTGAAGCCAATTACGGAAAAGCTCGCAGCGATATGTCGAATCGGAGAGCGACTGCGGTGTATCATGTTTTGAGACGTAAAGAACGATGGTGGCGCTGCCGGGCGGGCAGTTCTCCATCTCATAGGCACCCGCGTGAGGTGCGCTCACAGTTTCTTCAGTCGCATCTTCTTCGGCCGCGTCGCGTAACTCCATCCAGAGCGCCGGTCCTCGGAGGTCGGTTGTTTCCGGCTCGCGCAAGACGGGAATGAACACGATGTCCGGTTCATCTCCGCCCAAGCGGCGAAGCCCTTGCACCAGTTCGGTGCCACGGCCGTCATCGATCGGGCCCATGAGGTAGCCGAGACATGGCGCGCCGAAGAGCACATCGAGATAACGATTGCGGACGAAATAGTGTGTCGTCTTTGTGTTCAAGATAACTCGACTCTCTCTTTGATGCGCGTGAGAACGGCCTCGGCTGCGCGCCGCCAGGTAAAGCGCAACGCCTGTTCGACGGCGCGCATCCTCATTGGCGCATACTCTTCCGGATCCATTACGATCCGACTAATCAGCTCGCATGTCCTGGCGGCAAGCGCGCTATCAGATTCATTATTGTCGAGCAAAAATCCGCTGGTTCCGTCTTCGA
The DNA here is from genome assembly GCA_036522675.1 of Chthoniobacterales bacterium. Classification (GTDB taxonomy): domain Bacteria; phylum Verrucomicrobiota; class Verrucomicrobiia; order Chthoniobacterales; family UBA10450; genus AV17. The sequence continues at coordinate 15,405 of DATDFJ010000294.1, forward strand.
TCAGTTCGCTCATAGCTCCCACGTTTGTCGCAATGGCAATACAGCCAAACGACATCGCTTCCAAGACGGTGAGCGGTGTGCCTTCCCAGCGCGAAGGCAGAAAGAAGATGTCGGCGCGTTCGTACATGCGTCGCAGCACGTGCATGTCGACGGATGGCTCGACAATGCGTCCACCGGCAATCCGCGGCGGTCGTTGGCTTATCGAAATCACCGATTTGCCTCGCACCTCGAAGGCGCATGGCAAATCGCTTGCGGCGAGGTTTTTTGCCGTTTCCTCCAAGCGATCGATGCCTTTCTGGACATCGAATCTGCCGGAGAACAAAATTCGCAACGGTCGTTTGCGTGAATAGCGCCGCGCCCCTTTTGCCTGCGCCAGAGCGATCGCCTCCTCGCGGCTTGTCGGCGCGACGGCGGCAGCGTTTGGCGCCACTATGATTTTTTCGCTTGGCGCGCCGAACGTCTCACACGACCGCCGCAAGTTGTGTGAGGGCACAACAAAGTAATCGATCAGGTTGTCTTGTTCGCGGGCCGCAATCATCGGATAACCCCAGGGCAAACCTTCTTTGCCCAGTTCCATCACGTGAAGCGAAGTCAAATACAGAGCGTGCGTTTTCCGGCGCATGCTCGGCCACAAACGATACATCGGCATCGAGTGGGCGTTTATGACCACATTGGCAAAACGCAGGCAATCTGTCAGGACGTTGTCGCGATCGGCTTCGACGAGCGGCGCAAAAGTAACCGTGCTGAAGACGTCGAGCCATCTCGGGCCGGCTTCCCACAAATTTTTCGTCGTCAACACCAGGTGCATCCGCAGGTTGGGCGCGAGCGCGGCCAGTTCCTTCGCCCAGTGGAGCATGCATAGCTCGACGCCGCCCAACTGCATCCACGGCAGAACGAACGCAAGATGACGTTCTGCGCCGTCACGTCCGGAGAAAAATGGGAAGGTGGTGCCTGCGCTGTACAGATGTTTGCCCTCCGCAAAATTGGCGTGAGACGAGAGGAGCTCGGCGTTTTCCACCCGGTCTTCGACCGGCGCGATCTTTCGCAATTTGTGCGACAGGCGTTTGATCAGCGCTGCTGATTGACGCGCCAGTGCCGACGGTTTCGGCAATTTCCGTCCGCGCTTCTTCGCTCCCCGCGAGACGCTCTGCCGGCAGATTTGCTGAAAAAAGCCGCCCTGCCGGGCAAACCATTTCTGGCCGATCCTGATCGTCGCGCGCTCGACTCCAGCGCGTGAACGCGGAGACACGAGCTTGAGGAAACGCCCCTTGTCTTGTTGCGCCCAGTACAAGAGTGTTTTTGTCTTAAGCGCATAAATCATCGGCACGGCGTTTTTCGAACCGGCGACGAGCTCGATTCTGTGCGGGAGAACATCTGGCTCGATGGAGAGCTCGTAGACATCGATGCGGCTCAATGCTTTTTGAATGGAAAGCAGAATCCCGGGCAACAAGCGCAGACGCCGGAGCAGTTGGAGGGACCTTCCATCGGCAATCAACGTGACCGGTGGAACGTAGCTTTTCTTCGGGGGTCGCTCGGCCGCCCACGCGGCGATCCGCTCAAAAAATGCGTCGACCGATTCAGGCGTGGCGCTGGAGTCCAACGCGTTCGTTACGCAACTGGTCGAAGCCGAGTTCGCGTCCACGAGCGCGAAGCGCGGCATCTCGCGGTGCTCGAGCCGAGTCAGCTTTGATTGCGCAAGCGAGTCGGCGTGTTTGCGCCAGATGTAACCCATGACCGATGCGTGGTCGGCTTTCGAATCGCTCAGCATCGAGTGGCCGTGCCGGCGATAAAGAAAGTTCGTATCGCGCGAATGGACACCGCGAAACCCGTGTAACGCGGCGTGCACGAAAAACTCCCAGTCTTCGTAACCGTTTCGCATCTGCTCGTCGTACCAAATGCCTGCCTCGAAGACATCCCGATGAATGAGACTGCCCGCATCGCAGCAATTTTCATGAACGAGGCGGTAAACACTGAAGGGCACCCCGGTATGCCAGGTCCGCTCTTGCGTTCCGAATGAAACCAAGTCCTGATAAATCCAGCCTGTTCCGCTGGGGGCAGCGAGCAAGTGCGAGAGGAGCGTTTCGAGAGTTCTGGCTGAAAGCTTGTTATCCGCATCGAGAGGAAAGATGGCTTTCACACTCGGCCAGGAGGCGAGCGCAAAACGGATGCCGTGATTGCGTGCCGAAGACAGACCACCGTTCGGTTTGCGCAAGTAGTAAATCAAGCCGGGATGAGCATCGAAAAACGTGCGTGCGATCGCATCCGTCGCCGCATACGGGCAGCCGTCGTTAACAATCACGATGCGTACTTTGTCGATCATTGATTGCTTCAGCACGGAGGTGACCGCGTCCTTGAGATATTGAGGCTGTTTGTAAACTGGGACGACTACCGCTAGCTCAGGGCGGCGCCTCGGTTGAATCACGCGCCTTTCGGGCGCCAGCAAATTCCCCGGCGCGCTGCCGTTCATTGCCTCGGCGCCGTCGCGATGCGGCGCGCCGGTGTTGTTGTCAACGAGCGAGTTCGCCACGATTCGATTCATCTTGTCGATCAAGCGCAGCGTCGCTCGGCGCTACGTTTGGAAATACCGGCGTGCGCAAGGATCGCGCTCAATACGACGTCATGGCTGAAATACTCGCGCGCGAGCTCGGCAGCAGCGCGCCGGTGTCGTTCGTAATCAGAATTGATTGCGCCAACGGCGGTGAGGATTTCGTCCATTGTCCTGAAACCAAATAACCCGGCGCCTGTTGGGAGAATATTGCTAAAACCGGTTTCCTGCGTGATGACCGGGCGACCGGCGGCAAGATAGGTCGCGCTCCGATCGCTGAACCAGCCGCTGCGCAGGACAACATTCTGTTCTTTTGCGACGGTGAACTCGCCGCGCGAATTCTGGATGTAAGCGCGATAGCCATCCGCATCGGAAAATGTCATCGCATCCCGCAGCCGCCAGCCGTTGTTCTGCAACTCATTTTTTACTTCCGGTTCCACGCCGGCCATTGCCAGTTCAAACGTTTGCGGGGTCCGGCGCGGCAAATCGATGAACTTGAAAAATTCAGCATCTTTGCTCCAGGCGTACTTTCGGCCTTCGTACCACACTTTGCGCCACGGCTGACGCCAGGTGCCGACGGTGGTGAAATGTTCCCCCGGCGCAGAGGCCGTCGTCTGCCAGAAATCCAGCACCACCGGCTGACGCGTGGGGACGAACTCGAATCGATTGCTCACCGGCAAACGGCAATCGGGATTGCCCAGGTTCTCACCGAACGTGAAGAAAGCCACGTGTGGCGTCAAAAAGTCGATCGTGCTTTGCCGGTTCTTGTGTAATTCGATCTCCAGTTGCACCGGGTCGGTCTGGATGTAAATCAGCCGCCCGGTCGCAGCGTGCTCAGGCAACGGCTCGGTTCCGCCATGGAGATTGATGATCAGCTCAGCGGAATCGAACAGCGCTTGAAGTTGCGCTTTGCTCAAGCCGAAGTGGTGACCGGCCTCATGCAGCGCGTGATAACACCAGCGATCGCCGAGATCGAATCGCTCCATGACTTGACCCAGAAACGCCGCTGCCCTTGCCGAGCCGTCGCTCTCTTCCGTCTCCATGAACATGGAAGGCGTTCGGGCGTGCTGCTCTACGTAATAGACGTCGTAGCCGAGGCGCTCGAACCCGATAAGATAATGGATGTTCTGCCACACCACGCCCGGCACGGGAATCTTTGTCATCATGCCGAGGAGCACGATCTTCTTTCTGGCGGCGACGTTCATGTCGTGGTCTCAGCCATTTCGGTGACGGCAGCAGGCAAAACCGGGCGGCGCTCACGCTGCGCGATTTGGAGTTCAAACAGCTGCTTGTACAAGCCGCCCACAGCCATGAGCTCGTCATGGCTGCCACGCTGAACAATGGCGCCATGCTGCATCACCAGGATCAAATTGGCGTGACGAATCGTCGAAAGTCGGTGGGCGATCATGAAAGTGGTGCGGCCTATCATCAAGCGATCCAGCGCATCCAAAATTACGGCTTCGGTCCTGGAATCGACCGACGAGGTCGGTTCGTCCAAAATTAGAATGGGCGCGTTTTTCAAGAATGCGCGCGCCACCGAGATACGTTGCCGTTCCCCGAGCGAGATGCGCACCCCGCGTTCGCCCAGTTTCGTGTCGTATTTTTGCGGGAGCTCGCTGATGAACTCGTGTGCGTTCGCGGCTTCGGCCGCAGCGATGATGTCGTCCATGCCGGCGTTGAGCCGGCCGTAGCGGATGTTTTCGGCGATCGTGCCGGAGAAAAGCAGCGGCTCCTGGAGCACGATGCTGATTTGTTCGCGGAGTGAGCGCAGATTAATTTGTCGCACATCCATGCCGTCGATCGAAACGCGCCCCGACTGGACGTCATAAAAGCGCGGAATGAGGCTGACCAGCGTCGTCTTGCCGGCGCCGGTGGGCCCGACGAGGGCGACAATCTCATCGGCTTTCGCTTCGAAAGAGATGTCGCGCAATGTCTCGCTTCGACCCTGGTAGTTGAAATCGACCTGCTCGAAACTGACGTCCCCGCGTACTCGCTCCATCACGATTGCGTTGTGCAGATTCCGAATCTCCGGTACCCGGTCCAAGATCCCGAAGGCGACGCGCAAACTCATGAACTTGCTTTGCATCGAACCGATGGTGGTGCTGATTGTCTCCAGCGGATGGTAAATGGAAGTCACGTAGGAAAGGATGACGAGCAGTTCGCCAGTGGTGAGTCGACCTACGTAGGCCTGATACGCCCCGTAACCGAGCACGACCGCATGTCCGATCGCGGTAATGCTGTTAATCGTGAGAGCGAAAATTGTCTCGCGAATGGTGAGTCGAATCCGCGCACGCACGGCTTGTTCGCCCTGGCGGCGGAAACGACGCTGTTCGTGACGCTCCCGCGCAAACGCGACAATCACCCGAAACATCCCCATCGCTTCATGAATAATGGCCAGCGACAGCGCTTCCATTTTTTTAACTCTGCGCAAATGACTGCGAATGTGTGTCGCGTAATAACCGACCGAGTAGTAAAGAAACGGAACGATTGCCAGGGTGAGCAAGGCAAGGTTGCGGTTTAGCCGCAACACGATCACGACCATGCCGATGAGCGTGATCGCGCTTTGAATCAACGGTTGCGCCGACATGACGACGCCGACCACGGCATGCGCCTGATAATTGATCGCGTAGATGAGCTTGCCGGCTCGTTTTTGATCGTGAAAAGCGAGCGACAACCGCTGCGCGTGCTGAAAGAGATCGGTGCGCAGATCGAGGATCATCTTCTGCTCAAAGGTCGTCGTCACATAGCTGTGGAGAACGTTGAGCATGTTTTGCGCGGCTACGATGACCAACCCGGCGAGCACGGCAAAAGCGAGCACCGGAAGTTTTCCTCCGCCCAATCCGTGCAACGAGTTCACAATCGGTTGAAGAATAGGACGGACGGGCTGATGGCCGAGCACGCTGTCGACAATTACTTTCAGCGGCCATGGTGAGAGCAGCGCGGCCGCAGACGAGAGAATCGTCAGGACGGCGGAAACCGAGGCGAGCTTCCAATACGGACGCAGATAGGCAAGAACCCGAGGAAGATATTTCACGCTGAGACTGCTCCCATTGCTCGCAATCTTCCCAAATCGGACAAACCGGAGAAGAGCGTGCAAGTATAGATCATTTATCTTACTCTAAAAGGCTAAATTGACGTTGCCCCGCGCCGAGAGCAGATAAACGCCCCGCAAATCACACATGGTGATGCATTCGAACGCAAATTCATCGACTGATCAAACGGTTCCCAGCACGGACAATAAACCATACGTTCAAGGGAAGTTTTTCTTTCGCGGTGCGACGAAGCTCTTTCTCACCGGAGTAACGTACGGGCCATTCGGGTCGGAAGGCGACGCGGAGTACAAGCCCGAAGATGCCGAGCGCGACTTTGCCCGGATTAGCGCGACCGGGATGAACTCGGTGCGGCTCTACACCGTCCCGCCGCGCTGGTTACTCGACACCGCCCAGCGACACAACCTGTATGTGCTGGTGGGATTGCCGTGGGAACAGCACGTCGCTTTTTTGCAAGATCGACAACTAGCGCGCTCGATCATTCAACGGACGCGCGCCGGCGTCAGTGCCTGTGCCGGTCATCCAGCTGTGCTCGGCTACACGATCGGCAACGAGATTCCAGCCGGGGTGATACGCTGGCACGGCCGCGAAGCAGTCGAACACTTTCTGCAAACGTTGTGTCGCGCGGTGCGCGAGGAAGATCCCGGAGCGCTTACCAGCTATGTGAATTATCCCACCACCGAATACCTACGCCTCGGCTTTGTTGATTTTCTCTGTTTCAATGTCTTTCTCGAGTCGCAGGAAAGCTTTGATTCTTATATCGCGCGGCTGCAAAACATCTCGGGCGAACAACCTCTTGTCCTAAGCGAAATAGGCCTCGACAGCCGCCGGCACGGTGTGGCCAAGCAGGCGCAGATGGTGCATGATCAGGTGACGGGCGCTTTCGCGGCCGGCTGCGCGGGCGCGTTTGTTTTTGCCTACACCGACGAATGGCACCGGGGCGGTTATGCAATCGAAGATTGGGATTTTGGATTGACCGATCGGCAGCGCCAACCGAAACCGGCGCTCACTGCCGCGGCCGACGCGTTTGCGACGCTTCCGTTTAGTCGCGACGGGGCGTGGCCGCGCATTTCGGTTGCGGTCTGCAGTTACAACGGATCCAAATGGCTGGAGGATTGTCTGAGCCGGACCGAGCAACTCGATTATCCCGATTACGAGATCATCGTTGTTAATGATGGGTCGACCGATGCCACTCCGGTCGTGGCCAGCCGTTATCGGGTCAAGTTGGTCAACACCGAGAATGGCGGCTTGAGCGCGGCACGCAACGTCGCTGCGCAGACCGCAACCGGCGATGTAGTTGCCTACATTGACGACGATGCATATCCGGACGGCGATTGGTTGAAATATCTCGGGCACGCTTTTCGCAATAACCATTACGCGGCGATTGGCGGTCCGAACCTGTTGCCGCCGCGCTCTTCAGGATTTGCGAAGTGCGTCGCCTATGCTCCGGGTTGTCCCGCGCACGTGCTCATCTCCGATCGCGTGGCTGAACATCTGCCCGGCTGCAATCTGGCGGTGCGCCGCGATCGGCTGCTGGAGGTCGGCGGATTCGATGCGCAATTTCGGGTCGCGGGCGACGATGTCGATCTTTGCTGGCGGTTGCAGGAAAAGGGTTGGACACTCGGATTCGCGCCGAGCGCGGTGGTGTGGCACCATCGCCGCGGCTCGCTTAAGACTTATTGGAAACAACAGTTCCACTACGGGATTGCCGAAGCGCTCTTGGAACGGAAGTGGCCGGAAAAGTACAACATCGCCGGGCACCTGACCTGGGCGGGTCAGCTTTATGGACCGGGAGCGGCGGCGATGTTCGGGTTGCGCGAGCGCATTTACCACGGCACGTGGGGATCGGCTGCGTTTCAAAGCGCGGAACGCGTTTCGAGCGAATGGACTTCGTTGCCACTCACGCCGGAGTACTACTTGCTCATCGCCGCGTTCGCGCTCGCCTCTTTGGCTGGCGTAGTCGTTAAGCCGCTGCTGTTTCTTTTGCTGCCGCTGGCGTTCGCGGTCGCATTGCCGATTTGGACGGCCGCCAAACGCGCGTCAATCATTCCGCTGCAGCCGGGCTTTACCAAGCGGTCGCGCGCACTGGTTGCGTGTCTGCACCTGCTCCAGCCGATGGCGCGGCTTTGCGGCCGCTTCGCCGGCGGCTTGCATCCATGGCGTTATCGGCGCGTCAGTCACTTCGCTTTTCCGAGCGATCGCCGGTTCACTATCTGGTCGGAAAGACCGGAGACGATCCAGGAACGGCTGGCAAGATGGGAAGGGGCCTTGCGCGCGAACGGATATACTTTGCGACGCGGCCGAGAATTCGACCGCTGGGATTTGGAGGTGCGTGTGGGTTTCTTTGGCGGTGCCCGGCTCTGGGCTTTGGCCGAGGACCACGGTGCGGGTCGTCAGCTCATTCGTCTGCGCATCCAGCCGACATGCAAGTCTGCGGGATGGATCATTCTTGCCGGCCTAACGATTAATGCGTTGGTCGCGTACTTCGATCAGCTTTGGATCCCGACCGCGATCATGGGCGGTCTCGCGTTGGTGTTTGCCGTCGAGATGGTGCGAGAAATTGGCGCGGCGGTCGGCGCGTTCCTTTCCGTGTTGCGCGCGGACGAAAAAACTACCGCGCAAACCAATTCACCCGTTGTCGCTGCTCGGACGGAGAACTCCGCCTCTACCGCGCGCTAGTCGGCACCTTAATCGCTTCGACGTGCGAGTCGAAGAACAAGGCATTACGCACGTCGTGATGGACCGGACTGCCAACCACCGTGGCGATGACGTCGGCTTTCGGCAGAAGCGGGCACATGGGCGGCTCGGAGGACTCTCTATCGTAATCCTGGATGGCCCAAATCGTTGAGGCTGAAATCGAATGCGGCGGGTTATCATTGTCGCTGGTCGGGAGTGAAGCCAACGGTTGTGGTTTATCTCCGCCGAATGGATCCTCGAGCGGCTCATTGTTATTATTAAACTGGAACATCGCGTCGCCCCACGGGTTGATGCAGCCGGGACTGGTATTGTTGTTGCAGGGATTTAGACACGTGGCGCCTGGCTGCGTGTTTACGATCCACTGCACATAGCTGTCGTTCTCGTAATAGGGTGCGCCGCGCTGCCACGCCGGACAAATCAGCAGGTCTGCTTTTTGCGCCTCGTCCTGCGGATTGAGCTTGAGATATTTTGCCAAATGCGTGCCGAGCGCACCGTAATCATAGGTTTTGTACCACGGATTCTGCCAGGTCCAGAGCGGCCCGGGCAGGTAGCCGTCGTGCTCGCCGACGTAGGAATGAATGGCCGCGCCCACCTGTCGAAGATTGGATGCACAGTGCGCACGATCATTGATTACCTGCATTCTGCCAAAAGCCGGCAGCAGCAGGCCGACGAGAATGGCGATGATCGCAATCACAACCAGCAGCTCGATGAGCGTAAACGCTGTTTTCCCTGAAAATGCACATCCCCGCGGCGGTCGCCCGTTCATTGAAGGAACCGAGCATATAATCGCAGCCTGTATTTCGTCAAATACTCCTCGCCCCGGAGATCAGAGAATTTCGGCGCGACAAGGGCAAAATTTGCACGGGAAAGCAAATTCTGAATTTTATTCTTAGACATGTCGCTGCCCGTAATTATAGAATGCGGAAAATTCGTTTCGCCAGGGGGGAACATGGAAGACATTAAAAGCACAATCAAAGATTACATTCTCAAGGAATTTCTGCCCGGTGAAACGCCCGACAATCTGACCGACTCCACTCCGTTGGTGACCGGTGGTATTCTCGATTCGATCGCCACCCTGAAGTTGGTGAGCTTCCTGGAGGAGAAATACGCGATACGGGTGGAACCGCACGAGGCCGATGTCGACAATCTAAATACGCTCAACGACATCGACCGCTACGTGCGATCGAAGCTGCCGAACGGCTGACGTTTCGTTCAGCCATCGGCGTCCGTTACCAGTGAAAGTCACCCGCGACATTCTACACCACATGTTGCAGGATTCGGCCGCGCTTTGGCCTGGTCGCGTGGCGGTGGAGGAACCCCGCGTGGGGACGATCACTTATCGCGAGCTCGAACAATTGTCGGGGCAACTGTGCCGTCATCTTTTGGCCAAAGGAGTGCGGCCGGGTGATCGGGTCGGATTATATTTGGAGAAGTCAATCGACGCGATCGCATCGATTTTTGGCGTGCTGCGTGCCGGTGCTGCTTATGTGCCGGTGGACCCGGCCGCTCCGTTTGCCCGGAACGAGGGCATTCTCAAGAGCTGCAGTGTCGCGGCCGTGGTCGCGCAACAGCCGCACGCGAAAACGTTGCGCGACAGCTGGGCGTCGGAGCAGAGGCCGCACATTGTCTCACTCGAAAACACCGGCGGCGGTAACTCTCTGCGCGCTGCGCTCGAACAGGAGAAAGTGAGCGCGTCGGAGAATGAATCGGCTCCGGCCGTTCGCCCCAGCGACACCGCTTACATCCTGCATACGAGCGGCTCAACTGGCCGACCGAAAGGCGTTGTCCTCTCTCACTTCAACGCGGCCGTGTTCGTCAACTGGTGCCGCGATACCTTCGAACCGACGCCGGAGGATCGGCTCTCTTCTTATGCGCCACTGCACTTCGACCTCTCCATTCTTGACGTTTTTCTGAGTATCAGCAGTGGCGCGACTCTGGTGTTGATCGACAGCAAGACGGCCAAGGCGCCGAAAGCGCTGGCTACAGTCATCCCGCAAGAGCGCATCAGCATTTGGTATTCGACGCCGACCGCCCTCATGCTTCTCATGCAAGCGGACCTGCGGCAGTACGACTGTTCGTCACTGCGTATCGTACTGTATGCCGGTGAAATTTTTCCGCTCGGTCCGTTGTGTGAACTGCGGAAATTACTGCCCGGCGTGACGTTCTACAATTTGTACGGCCCCACCGAGACGAACGTCTGCACTTTTTATCGGCTGCCGGACGATATTTCGGAGCTGAATGAGTCAGTCCCGATCGGTGAACCATGTCCCTATGCGCGCACTAAAGTCGTGGATGATAATGGGCAAACCGTGGCTGCTGGCGAGATGGGCGAGTTATTGGTGGCCGGGGGCAGCGTGATGCAGGGCTACTGGGCCGGGGCCGAACGGCGAGTCGACCCATTCGCCGTCGATTCTGCCGGAGAGCGGTGGTATCGCACGGGAGATTTTGTCAGAGAAGATGCCAACGGAAATTATCGTTTCCTTGGCCGGCGCGATCGGATGGTCAAGAAACACGGTTACCGTGTTGAGCTCGATGAAATCGAAGCGTGCCTGCATCGACATCACGCGATAAAAGAAGCAGCCGTCGTTGGCGTGGAGAATTCCGCGGCCGGGATGCAGATCACGGCCTTTGTCGCGAGCCCCGGTGCGAAGTTGTCGATCATCGAACTCAAAAGGTTTTGCGTCGAAAATCTGCCCGCCTACATGGTGCCGGATTTCTTCCGCTTTCACGCCGCTCTTCCGAAGACTTCGACCTCAAAAATCGATTACACCTCGCTCAAGACGACGCTGCAAAACGAAGCCGCCGCCGCCTGACAAAACTTTGGGCGTGCTTTTTTGTGGTCAGTGCGGTAAGTTTTTATGCTCATGCCATCGGAGTCGAAGGCTAGTCTAACACCCGTTCCAACCAAGGCGGACGTCGTCGTCATTGGCGGCGGCCCGGCCGGCACCACCGCCGCCAATCTACTCGCCCAGAAGGGTTACGAGGTTGTGCTCCTGGATAGGGCGCGTCATCCACGACTGGTCGTTGGCGAAAGCGTGTTGCCTCATGTTTGGAAGTACATCGATCTGGCGGGCGCAAGAGAGGACATCGAAAAAGCAGGCTTTATCAAAAAGTCCGGCGGCACGGCAATTTGGCGCGGGACGATTCGGCAGATGAAAATGGTCGATTTTGGTTTTCGCGATCCGTCTCTGCACGTCGAGCGCGATGAATTTGATGAGATACTTTTGCGCGTGGCTGAGCGACGTGGTGTGCAAGTGTTCGAAGAAGTCGGAGTGCAGCAGATCAATTTCGACAACGGCAATAAGACGGTAATTTACAATGATCGTCGCGCCGGCGAGCAGGGGGGAATCCGTTGCCGTTACATTGTCGATGCAAGCGGACAGGGCGCGGTCATCGCGAACCAACTCGGCTTTCGTGAGCCGGACAAAGATCTGCGGTTCATTAGTGTCTGGGGCTACTATGATGACTCTGCTTACATCGGGCAGGGAGGCTTACTTTGTCCATGGGAGAAGCGACGCGAGATCAGACCGACGACGGTCCAACTGGGAACCTCAGAGCTTGGCTGGGGTTGGTGCTGGCACATTGTACAGAAGGAACACACCAGCGTGGGACTGGTGCTTCCACCCGAACAGGCGACGCAATTCAAGGCGACCGGCGGAAAATTGGAAGAGCGCTTTGATCAAGCGTGTCGCGAGCTGCCGATCATCGGGATGCTTTTGGAAAACGCGCGCCTAGTGCCCGGCTCAATGCACGCGATCCGCGACTTTGCTTTTCGACCCACCCAGCTCGCGGGTGAAGGCTGGTGTCTGGCCGGGGACGCAGCCGCGTTTGTTGACCCAATTAATTCGGCCGGGGTCGTGACGGCTTGTTACACCGGATACGCTTCAGCATGGCTGGCCGATGAGTGCTTGAGCAAGCCAGAGCGAACTACGGCGTCGACGGAAATCTTTTCCACGCTGGTGCGTCGGCGACTCAGTTTGTTCCGAATCTCTGCGCTGCCTGTCGGCTATAACAGTTACCCCGAAGACAACGAGATTGCTCTCGGTGCGGCGCGCCTCGACTCGAAAAACGAGCAGGAATTGCTCCTGGTGCAGGGGAAGCTGACCGATCGCAGTGCGAATCTCGCGCCGCTGCTCGCGATCGATCCTCGTCTCAAGTACGACGACACAGATAAGTATAAGATAGTGCCCGAGCTGGTTCCGCTGCGCGAAGAGCTCGAGGTCGCTTCTGCAGCTACCTAGCAAAACCAAGGAATGAAGAACCATCAAGTGATCATCATTGGGGGCGGCCCGGCAGGCGCGGCGACGGCGCTTTATCTGCTGAAGCTTGGAATTAAACCGGTCTTACTCGAAAAGGCGGCGTTCCCTCGCTACCACATCGGCGAGTCGCTTACGGGCGAGGCGGGGGGATGCCTGCGTGAGCTGGGCGTGGACCACCTGATGAGTGAGCAGAAGTTTCCAATTAAACACGGCGTGGTCGTTTACGGCCCGACAGGCGGCGAGTCCTTTTGGGTGCCGGTAATGAAACGGGATGAGGCGAATCAACTCCAACCGGCGACCACCTGGCAGGTCCGCCGCAGCACGTTCGATAAACTACTCCTTGATGCGGCCATTGAACGCGGAGCGGAAGTGATTCCGGCAGCGGCAACGGCGACGTTGCAAGACAATGGCCGGTTGAGTGGCCTCACAATACGCACTGGGAACGGCACCGAGGAAAAAGTAAGATCTGAGATGGTCGTCGATGCCTCAGGTCAAACGACTTTTCTGGCCAATCAATGCCGTCTCATGGGCGAGAAAGAGCGCGGCAACTATAGCAAACAAGTGGCTGTCTTTTCCCAGGTGAAACAGGCTGTCCGCGAGACGGAGCAAGGCGCGGCCAATACCTTGATCTTCTACGAGAAAAAGAACCACTGGGCATGGCTGATCCCAATCGATGACGAGATTACCAGTGTTGGAGTGGTTGTTCCGCGCGAGTACTTCGCGGCACAGCGGTTGTCGCCGGCGGACTTTCTGCGCTCCGAACTAATGAGAATGAATCCCGAGTTAACGAAACGGGTGCCGGACCTCACATTCGTTGAGGAAACACGCTCGGCCAGCAACTATTCATACCACATCAAACATTTCACCGGGCCGGGATTTCTCTGCGTGGGCGATTCGCATCGATTCATCGATCCGATCTTCTCCTTTGGTGTTAACTTCGCTCTGAAAGAGGCGCAATTAGCTTCTGAGGTTGTGGCTATGCATCTTTCCGGTGATCCTGCCGCGACAGGTGCGCTGTCCGCCTACCAAAGTTTGAGTGAGCGCGGTCAGGACATTATTCAGGATTTGGTTGACGTTTTTTGGGACTATCCCCTACGATTCCTCGTGCTCACCCATCACCCGCGGCACAGGTCCGAGATGATCGACATCTTCGCCGGACGTATTTTCCTCGAAGAAGTTTTCAAATCTGCGGCGTATAACGCATTACGTCAGTGCGTCGTCAAGCGTGCGGTTGTAGCGAGCTAAGAAACAGGGCCGAGCAGGCAGGGAATGGAGGTTTCGGCGACGCAAGAACAACAACATCCTCGCGCCGGGATTATCCGCTTTGCGCACCTCGGCCTTTAACCCTTTAACTATCCGAAAAACTACTCAGCACATGACTACTAACACGGTAACCGTCACTCAGCCGCCTGCACAAGTTTCAAGGAACGGCTTTCACCTGCAGCGCACGCCACTCTGGCTCGGCGCGCTCGTTGCCTTGATAGGCGCGACGATAGCGACGTTGGCTGTAAAGGCTGACTGGATGTTCCTGGGGGATGCCTATCAGTTCGCCTTCAGGCAGACCCATATTGCGATGACGTGTGGCGGTCTGGCTTTGTTAATTGCTGGTCTCACCGCGATGTTACCAGGTGCCTGGCGCCGATCGGGCGAATGGATTCTCATCGTCGTTGCTGCACTGGCCGTTCTCGTAGCGGCCGACATCCCGATCAACTTCGACTGGGGCAATCAATCTTCCACTAATGTCGAACGCGACAACACCCGCATGCAGCGTTTGCGACAGCGGCGCACCAACTATTTGAAAGCCGCACAGACCGCTGTGGCCCACGATCCAACATCGAAGTTGATCATGCTCATCTTCCTCGGCGGAGCGGTTGCCTTGGTTCGTTCCTCAGCGCCAGCGCGCGACAAACGCGAGACTACTCAGCAGGCCCGCTTGGTGAGCGTCGATACTCCTACGATCACGCGGTTTCTCGGTCTGGAAGTTCAGCTCGGTTTGTTAGTCGCTCTAATGCAGCAGTTCAATCTGGTCAGCCCACTTTTCAATCACCAGATCATGCTGCTGATTTTCTTCGGCTTCCTCATCCACTATTTTCTTCCATTCGAATACCGGCTGCCATTTTTTCTTTTTCTCTCCCTTAGCGCGATCGTTTGCGTATTTGGCGTGGTGCAGGCGAGCTGGCTCGTCGGGATCGGATTGGCCCTTATTGGGCTTTGTCATCTGCCGGTGCGCTTCATGTTTCGGATCGTGCTGGTTGTGCTCGCGGGAATTGCTCTGGCCGAGCTTCGCGGTGGCTGGTTTCATGCGCCTTGGAGTGATGCGATCTGGCCGATTCTGGCTTCGATGTTCATGTTCCGGATCATTGTTTATCTCTACTCGTTAAAACACCGCAAAGCGCCGGCCACCTTCTGGTCTTCACTCTCCTACTTCTTCCTTTTGCCGAATGTCGTGTTCCCACTGTTTCCCGTGGTGGATTACGCGACCTTCTATCGCAATTACTACGACGCCGATCGACATCTCATTCATCAGCGCGGGTTGAAATGGATCTTCTGGGGTGTCATCCACCTGCTGCTCTATCGCTACATTTATTATTACGTGGTGATTGCGCCGGAGGCGGTCAACAGCGTCGCCACGCTGGTGCGCTATTTGATCTCCAACTTCCTGCTCATTTTGCGGCTATCGGGCCAGTTCCATCTGGTTATCGGAATCTTACTTCTCTTTGGCTTCGATCTGCCGCGGATCATGAATCGTTACTGGCACGCGGACAGTTTCACCGATTTCTGGCGGCGGGCGAACATCTACTGGCGCGACTTCATGCAGCGGGTGGTCTTTTACCCGATCTATTTTCGTCTGCGACGCTGGCCGGCGACGGCGAGTCTGCTTTTCGCTACGAGCGTCGTTTTCTTGATCACCTGGGCTTTACACGGTTGGCAATGGTTCTGGTTGCGCGGGTCCTACTCTACATCTGGTCCGGACGTGTTGTTTTGGAGTTTGTTTGGCGCGGTAGTTGCAGCCAACACGCTCTACGACGCGAAAGTTGCCGGGCGGAAAAAGGCGGCGACTGCTCGCGACCGAAGCTTTCGCCAGATCGCGCTGCACACGTTGCGCATCATGGGCGTCTTTTCTGTGATTTGTCTGCTTTGGTCGATCTGGATCAGCACGAGTCTCGGCGAATGGGTGTCGCTCTGGAATGTTCCCGCGCCTACTTGGAACGATATTAAGTTCGTAACGGCGGTACTCCTTGCCGGC
>DATDFJ010000295.1:0-28895 GCA_036522675.1 Chthoniobacterales bacterium
GGCAAGCCTCTGGCTTGCCTTTTTCATCGCAAGCTGGAAGCTTGCGCTACTTTTTCGGGTAGGTACCGAAGTGGCCAAACGGGGCAGACTGTAAATCTGCTGGCTTTACGCCTTCGCTGGTTCGAATCCAGCCCTGCCCACTTCCATTGGCCTTAACGCCGACGGCGGCGGGCGCCGCGCGATGTTGTCCGTGAAGATGTCGATCTTCGACGCCCTTTCGCTGTTCCGCGCCGACGCGCCGGCTTTTTTCGTGCCCGGGTTGTCGATGGCTTCTTCGTCGTTCTTGCGCGCGTCGCCTTTTTTCGACGCGACTTGACGGAGGCTTTGCGTGGACGCTTTTTCGGCGCTGGCCTGGTCAAGCGTCTGAATGCTTTTTGCGCTGCTGGCGCAATGGGCTGGCCGGCGGCGGCCCTTTTACCGGCAATCGCGCCAACGGCCCCTCCAACGGCGGCACCGACGGGGCCAGCCACACTGCCGATGAGTGCGCCGGCTGCGGCGCCTGCCACCGGCTTTGAGATTGGCGGTACGTCGATATTTTCTGATGGTTGCTGGCGTTGGCGTGTTTGTTCGTTTGATTCGTCAGGCATAAATACGGAGCTCCTTTTGTTTGCTGATGATTCGTCCACCCATGTTTCGAATAACGACGCGCCGGCAGCCGTGCGCTGTCTGAACTTTGCCGCTTAAAACAAAAAGCGCCTGATCTGCATTTCGATCAAGCGCTATTTGGAAGGAAAGCTTGCGGCTTTAGCGGCCGCGTCGTTGGCCGCCGTCGCGACGGCCGCCGCCATAACCTCCACCTCCACCGCCGCCGCCGCCGTAGCCGCCGCCACCACCACCGTAACCGCGACCACCGCCCCCACCCGGTGGACGAGCCTCGCGCGGACGCGCTTCGTTCACGGTCAACGGTCGGCCTTCGACCGTCTTACCGTTAAACTGCGTAATCGCGTTCTGCGCTTCCTGCTCCGAGCTCATCGTGACAAAAGCGAACCCGCGCGATTTACCGGTGAACTTGTCCTGCATCAGCATGACTTCTTGCACGGCGCCGGCTTGCGAGAAGAGTTCCTGCAATTCGTTTTCGGTCGTGTTGAAGGAGAGATTTCCTACGTATAGTTTGGTTCCCATTGAGTCGAGTGTGGAAAACGCCGCTGTTCCCGCTTATCGGGTTTCAAATCGCCACTGAAATACTCCAACTGACAATCCACCGAGCTGCTGTTTCCCGAGGGCTCCATTTGTATGACGCCGGGTTGTAGAAAGCAACAATAATCGCGGGCAAGGGGGGGGTGAAAATGTCGAGATTTATCGCTTCAGACGTGAAAAGCCAGCCAGCCCGCGTCGCTGTCGTTGCCGCAGGGCTGGTCAGCCCGCTTGGCGTCGGCTTGGCCGAGACTTTGGAGGCGTTGCGCTCCGCGCGTGACTGCATCGAACCGGTTACCCGCTTTGCGGTCGAGCGATGCCGTTGTAAAACGGCTGGCCAGGTGCGGGATGAACGTCTCCAGGGCAGCAGAACTGGGCGCCGCGACCAACGACTGCATCGCGCCTCACAGATGATGATCGCCGCGCTTGGTGAAGCGCTGAAACAGGACGGACAATTTAGACCGGAACTGACCGTGATCGGTACGACCAGTGGCGGGATGAGCTATGGCGAGAATTACTACCGCGCGCTCGATCGCGGCGGTGACTTGCGTCGCGCGCCGGCCTGGATTGCAAATTATCCGCCCCAAAAGCCGATCCTCGACGCGCAACAGCGCTTCGGACTGTCAGCGCCATGTCAGGTCATTGCCAATGCCTGCGCTTCGGGGACGAACGCGATCGGTCACGCCTTCGAGTGTATTCGCTCCGGCCGTTATCAACGCGTCCTCACCGGTGGCTATGACGCGCTGTCCGAGCTGGTGTTTATCGGCTTTGATTCTCTGCAAGCTGCGACTCCGGAAAAATGTCGCCCCTTCGATCGGGGCCGCTCCGGCATGGTGCTCGGCGAGGGCGCAGCAGTTCTCGCCTTGGAAAATCTCGATGCGGCACGAGCGCGGGACGCCGCGATCCTCGGGGAAATTGTGGGCTACGGGATTTCGACCGACAATTTTCACATGACGCAGCCCAATCCGTCCGGCGCGGGAGCACGGCTGGCAATGGAGCGAGCGCTGCAGAGCGCAAACATTCCAGCGCGGTGTGTTGACTACATCAACGCGCACGGGACGGCGACTACGTTTAACGACGCCGCCGAAGGCACGGCGATCAGCCAATTGTTCGACGACGTGCCGGTAAGCTCGACCAAGAGTATGATGGGCCACTCGTTAGGCGCAGCGGGCGCGGTCGAAGCCATCGTTTGCCTGCTCGCGCTCGAGCACCAATTTCTTCCGCCGAACATTAATTTTCGGGCGCCGGATAAAGATGTCGATCTTAGGATTGTAGCCAACGAATCGCAGCCCGCATCGTTGCGCACGGTGCTCTCAAATTCATTTGGGTTCGGTGGCACCAACGCCTCATTACTGATTCAGCGCGCGGCGGCATGAGTTTGTTCATTGCCGGGATGGGATGGATCACGCCTCTGGGCAGCGGTGTCGATAATGTTTGGAACCGACTGCTTCGCGGCGAGGAAGCCACAGCCGAAAAACTTCCCGGTCCCAACAACCGATCGTACCTGGTCTTTCCGGTGCCGGACTCGGCGCTAAGCGATGTTCCGGCAAGTCCACGGTTACGCCGCGTCAGCAAAATTTCGCGATTGGCTGTCGCAGCGGGTTTGGAAGCGTTGAAAAATGCCGGCCTAACGATTGATCCCAACAATGCGCAACGAACCGCGCTCATCTTCGCCATTTCCAACGGTGGCGTGATTTATACGCGGCGCTTCTACAGCGACATTGTCGCGAGCGGTGCGCAGGCGGCGAGTCCGCTATTGTTTCCAGAGACCGTGTTCAACGCGCCGGCGAGCCATCTCGCGGCGCTGCTTGGGACTACCGGCGTCACCTACACGATCGTCGGCGACGGAGCCGTCGGGCTGCTCGCCATGCGAATGGCCGAGGACGTGATGCAAAATGAGGAGCTCGACTACTGCCTCGTTGTCGGCGCCGAAGAAGTGGACTGGCTGCTTTGCAATGCTTATCGACATTGGCGGCTGTTGCGGTCGGCGCCCCCAATTGAACCATTTCGAGTGCCGCCCCGCGGAATGATCCTGAGTGAAGGCGCCGGTGCGATCTTGTTCGGGCGCGACGGCTCGATCACGCTCGATCAAACGCATCCGGGCGGTGATTACTCGAAACGCAGCGCCGCGGCCGAAGCGCTCAAACTCATCCTGATTGAACTTGGGAGCGGCGATGCGAACCTGATCGTGAGCAGTGCGAACGGCACATTTGTCGATCTAGCGGAGAGTCGAGCAATTTCGCAGCTGCATTTCGACGGCGCGATTTACAGCGTGAAGCCGGCTTTAGGTGAGAGCGTCGGTGCGAGCGGTGTGTGGCAGGTGATCGTCGCAGCTCAGGCGCTCCGGACCGGCGAGCTTCCGCCGCTCCTCCATTATCCGGAGCAAATGCCGTCCGGCGCGGCGCTGGCGAACCGCGTTTGCGGCGGGCGGTCGGCGCTTGTAATCAATTGCGGTTTGAATCAGCAAGTCGCCGGCGTGCGTTTAACCAGTCGCTCCTAACTCGGCAAAAGCTCTCTCGCGTGCGTCGCGGCTGCCTCGTGAATTCGGTATTTCCTTTGCAAGATCGCGTCGCTCCGGTACCTTCGGCGTCCGCCATGCGAACGCCGGCCTGGTTCTTAATAGGGTTGCTGGTGGCAGCTGGTTTCGCCCAAGGCGCGATCAAGACGCCGGAAAACGCGCCCATCGAAATCACGTCGACGGGCGAAACGCGCTACGAAAACGGAATCGCGACCGCCCACGACAACGTCGAGATTCACGTCGGCGACACGGACATCTACGCCGATCACGCGCGCTATAACTCGGCTACACACGAAATCACGGCCGATGGGCACGTGCGCATCTATCGCGACATCAGCGTTTATCTGGCCGATGAAGCCGTTTACAACACCGACACAAAAGAGATCCGCGCTACGCACATAAAGACCGCGACCGACCCTTATTTTTTGAGTGGCGAAAACGTCACCGAAATCACCGAGAACGGCTATCGTATCGCGAACGGCACGTTCACCACTGATGACACTCCGAACCCTGATTTCCATCTGCGCGCGCATACCATCCGCGTCTACGAGAAGGACAGGGTCGTATTCCAGAACGTCGTGCTTTACATCGGCAAAGTGCCGGTTTTGTGGTGGCCCTATCTCTACCAGTCGCTCAACGACGCTTTCAGTTTCTCCGTTTCCCCGGCGTTTTTAAGTTCCTGGGGGCCGTCGCTTCTCACGGCGGTGACTTTTCCCATCAACGATCACATCAAAGCGCGAGTCCGGCTGGATTACCGCGGTCGGCGCGGTCTCGCTGTCGGGTTCGAACCGGAGATCAACTACGGCAGGGACGACTCGAGCTGGGCCAAGATTAAGACATATTATCTGCAAGATCAGAATCCGCTGATCAACCAAACGAACGAGGTCCGCCAAGACGTTCCGACCGGCCGCTACCGGATCAGTGTTCAGAACAAGACGCAGTTCACCGACGATATCGAAGGAATCGCGAACCTGACCAAATTGAGCGACCCGTTTGTAATGGAAGACTTCTACCAGAGTGAATTTCGAGTTGATCCGGTTCCCGACAACGTAGTCGCGCTCGTCAAAACGGATCCATTTTTTACCTTAACCGGCATAGGGCGCTTCCAAGCCAATGATTTCTTCGATCAGACCGAGCGTTTGCCGGAAGTAGTTCTCGACATCAAACGGCACGCGCTCTTTGGCGGACCGGTTTTCTACGAAGGCGAGACCGGCTTTGCCGAGTTACGGCGCCAATTTCCTAGTGACTCACCCTTCGAAAGCTATAGCACGGAACGGTTCGATACCTTTCACCAGCTTACCTACCCCAACACTTACTTTGGCTGGCTCTCGATCGTGCCGCGGGTCGGTTTCCGCGGCACTTACTACGGCGAGACTCGCGATGTGGGGCAAACCATTTTCCCAGTCGATTCCAATCCGTTTATCGATCCCGAGTTCCTGATTCCCGACCCGACGCCGGCTAATCCGATCGTGTTCCGAGGCGACACATTCCGCACTGTTTTTGACGCCGGAGTCGAGGCTTCCTTTAAGATTTCACGCACTTGGGAGGAAGTGCAAAGCCGGACGCTTGGTTTGGACGGACTTCTCCACGTCATCCAGCCGTTCACGAATTTCTCTTACGTGAAGGAAAGCGGGCCTGACCCCGCGGCAATTTTGCAGTTCGACCGCTTTCAGCCGTCAACGCAATTGCGCACCCTCGACTTTCCGCAGTTCACCTCGATTGATTCGATTGATAACTGGACGGTCTGGCGTGTCGGCGTCCGCAATCGTCTCGAGACCCGCCGTGATGACGACACGATTACCTGGTTCGGGCTCGACACCTATCTGGATGTCAATTTTACCAATCCGTACGATCGGACGCCGTATTCCAACCTGTTCAACAACATCTGGTTTGCGCCGTTGCCTTGGGCAAAGTTTACCATCGAATCGCAGGTCCCCGCATTCGACAAGGGATTCACTGAGGTTAACACCTCGGTCCAGGTGCAACCGCTGGCTAATCTCCAGATCAGCCTCTCCCACCGCTATCTCAACGAGAATCCTTTCTTCGTCGACAGCAGCTTGTTTGTGGTCGGCGGATATTATCGCTTGAACGACAACTGGGGACTCGGCGTGGAGGAAGTTTACGAGGAGGCCACCGGTATCCTGGAACAGCAACGCTATTCACTCTATCGCGATCTAAGCAACTGGGTTGCATCCTTTGGCGCGATCATACGCGACAACTCCGGCGTCAAAGAATACGGCGTCATCTTCACCGTGACGCTCAAAGCGTTTCCCAAATTCGGGTTCGATCTAAATTTCGACCCCGGCAGCACCGGCGGCCAATGAGAATGCTGACCGTCGCGATGGTGGGAAGCTGGCCTGCGGCCTTGCGCGTCGCGTACCGCGGCTAAGTTGTCCGCCGCCGATTTTTTATCCATGGATATTTCAATCATTGGTTCCGGCTACGTCGGTCTGGTTACCGGCGCCTGTTTTGCCGATGTCGGCCACAACGTCATCTGCGTCGACAACGACTCGCGCAAGGTCGAAACGCTGCAGGCTGGCAAGGTGCCGATCTACGAACCGGGCCTCGAAGAGGTGATCCACCGCAATGTTTCCGCGCGCCGTCTGCGCTTTAGCGGAAACATCCAGGAAGGCGTCGATAACTCGCTCATCGTTTTCATCGCCGTTCCCACCCCAGCTCAGCCTAACGGGGATGTCGATCTTAGCTTCATCGAAAAGGTGGCGCGTGAGATCGCCGGCGTTTTGACCGACTATCGCGTGATTGTCGATAAAAGCACCGTGCCGGTGAAGACGGGCGAGAAAGTCGCCGAGTCGATCAAGCGCTACAATCGCCACGGCGCGAAATTCGATGTGGTAAGCAATCCCGAATTTCTGCGTGAGGGCTGCGCTGTGCACGACCTGATGCATCCCGACCGGATCGTGATCGGGGCGCAAAGCGAGCGGGCGATCGATTTGATGAAGAAAGTCTACGAGCCGTTCATGGCGCCGATTCTCGTGACTGACATCAATAGCGCCGAGCTCATCAAACACGCGGCCAATTCGTTCCTGGCGCTGAAAATTTCCTACATCAACGCTGTCTCCGCTATTTGCGAGGCGAGCGGCGCGGATGTCCAAAAAGTCGCCGATGGGATCGGCATGGACCGGCGGATCGGCCGCGATTTTCTCAATGCCGGAATTGGCTATGGCGGGTCGTGCTTCCCGAAAGATCTCGCCGCGTTTATCGCTATTTGCGAGCAACTGGGTGTGCCGTTCAATCTGCTCAAGGAAGTCCAGCGCATTAACGCCGGACAAAAGGAGCGTCTTCTCAAGGCCATGCGCGACACGCTGTGGGTGTTGCGGGAAAAGAAGATCGCAGTCTGGGGGCTCACTTTCAAACCCGACACCGACGACATTCGGTCATCGGTCGCCATCGAGCTCGTCGCCGATCTCCTGCGCGAAGGCGCGCACGTCAGCGCCTACGATCCGAAAGGAATGGACAAAGCGCGGGAGCTCAAAACGCTAGCCGATGCCCGGCTTGTGCCGTCGGCGATCGAAGCAATCGAAGGCGCCGAAGCATTGGTCATCGCGACCGAATGGAGCGAGTTCGCCAATGTCGATCTTGCCGTCGTCAAAAAGAAGATGACCACGCCGATTATATTTGATGGTCGCAACCTTTTCGATCCCGAAACGATGGGTGACCTCGGGTTTCATTACCATTCCATCGGGCGAGCGACGGTGATACCGCATTGAGCGGCGGCGGCGGCGACAACGATGACTCGATCGTCCGCGCGCAGCGTGGCGCTGAACGCGCTGCAACGCTGGCGAAAAGAAAACGATCGAGCGGACGCCATCATCGCGCGCTTGTTTGTCGAGACGGCGCTGTCGGCGCCTGACCGCGCGCTTTCGCTGGAGTTGTTTTACGGCGTGTTGCGGAATCTGACTCTGCTCGATTTTTGGAGAGCGCAGCTCCGCCGCGCACATGTCGATGCTGAGCTTCGCGACATTTTGCGGCTCGGTCTTTATCAATTGTTCCGTCTGGAAACACCCGAGCACGCCGCCGTGAACGAAACCGTCGGACTCGCGCCCGCGCGCGGCCGTAAATTAATTAACGGTGTGCTGCGCGCGGCCGTCCGTCGCCGAGAAGAATTACGCTCTCTAGCAGCCGCGCAATCGTTGTCCGTCCGGGAATCGCATCCGCAGTTTCTGATCGATCGCTGGCAGGAAAACTTCGGTGCGGAAATTACCGAAGCCCTCTGTCGCTGGAACAATCAGCCGCCGCCAATCTACGGTCGCGTTAATCAACTTAAGATCGATCGCGCGAGATTTCTCGAACTTTGTCGCGATGCACAGCCTCTCTCAGGAAGCGATGACTTTGTTGCCTTCGACAGCTTTCCGAACGCGGCGATCGAAAACGGCCACTGCTATGTGCAGGATCCAAGCACAGCAATCGCCGGTCATCTGCTTGATCCCCAGCGCGGCGAGAAAGTTCTCGATGCGTGTGCCGCGCCAGGCGGCAAGACCGCTTATCTCGCTGAGCTGATGCAAAATCGCGGTTTGATCGTGGCATGTGATCGCGCACCGGATCGACTCGCGCTGCTGGATGAAAACATGAAGCGCATGGGTGCCGCCATTGTCCAAAGGTGTCCAATCGATTGGACGCGCGATCCCGTCCCGGGAAAAATCACGGCGACAGCGCCGTTCGATCGTGTGCTGGTCGATGCGCCTTGCACCAACACCGGCGTCATGCGGCGTCGAGTGGATGTTCGTTGGAGATTGACGCGAGCCGACTTCAAACGAATGCAACGGCGCCAGATCGAAATTGTGCGCGCGGTGGTACCTTTGTTAAAACCCGGCGGCGTGCTTGTCTATAGCACGTGCAGTCTTGAGCCGGAAGAAAATGAGGAGGTGGTGAAAGCTCTTCTCGATCAGATGTCGATCTTGCGCGCGAAACAGGAGAAGCGTTCGCTTCCATTTCGCGATGGGTTCGACGGCGCGTTCGCCATCAAGCTGCTCAAGACGGGCTAGCACGGCGGCTGTGTTGCATCCGGGCGCGTCGATGGAATCATAACGTCCTATGCACGACCCACGATTCGATAAGCTCGCCAAACTCCTGGTCGGGTATTCCATTCGACTGAAGCGGAACGAGACGGTTTTGGTGGAGGCGTTCGATGTTCCCGATGAGATGACGATCGCGCTGATCCGGGCGATCGAAAAAGCAGGCGCGGTTCCATTCGTGCAAGTGCATCATGCGCGAGTCAATCGTGCGCTGGCGCTGACCGCATCCGAACGCCAGTTGAATCTCATTGCCAAGCACGAACTGGCGCGGATGAAAAAGATCGACGGCTACGTCGCATTGCGCGGCAGTAATAACATCACCGAACTGTCCGATGTGCCGATCGACAAGATGAAGCTGATCGCAAAGAAAATGCGCCCGGTGCAGGACCAGCGCGTGAAAAAGACTAAATGGGTCGTGCTCCGTTGGCCCACGCCTTCCATGGCCCAGCTTGCCGGAATGAGCACCGAAGCGTTTGAAGATTTTTACTTCGACGTCTGCACGCTCGATTACCGCAAATTGCAGCCGGGCATGAAAGCGCTCAAAGCGCTCATGGAAAAAACCGATCGCGTCGAGGTAAAAGGGCCCGGGACCGATCTGCGTTTCAGCATTAAGGGAATTCCGGCTGTCATCTGCGGCGGTGACCGCAATATTCCCGATGGCGAAGTCTTTACCTGTCCGGTCAAGAATTCCGTGCAGGGCCACGTCACGTTCAATGCGCCGAGTATTTATCAGGGAGTTGGTTTCGACGGCATCCGGCTCGAGTTTCGCGACGGGAAAATTGTCGAAGCGACCAGCAATCAGACGGAAAAGTTGAATAAGATCCTCGATTCCGATGCCGGTGCGCGCTACATCGGCGAATTTTCGCTCGGATTGAATCCCCGCGTCTTGGAGCCGATGCGCGACATTTTGTTCGACGAAAAGATCGCAGGCTCATTTCATTTCACCCCTGGCCAGGCCTACGACGAAGCGGACAACGGAAACCGCAGCCAGGTCCATTGGGACATGGTGAATATCCAGCGACCCGAGTACGGCGGCGGCGAAGTTTACTTCGACGGCAAATTAGTTCGACGCGACGGCGAGTTTCTGCCGAAACAGCTGCGTTCGCTCAATCGCAATCACTAACCGCACGACGCAAATCGCCCGGAGGATTGAACCGCGGTCCGAAAGATCGATTGTCGATCTTAGCTTTGCGGCTTAGGCGCGACGCGGCCCCTGTCCGAGCAGATTAAGCTGCATCATTCCAAGCTCGCCGCTGCCGGTGAGCTGGAGATTGGCGATCTCGAACATCGGCGGAGCTTCACCGCCTCCGGGACCCGCGCCGGGCAATTGCACCGCGACCTGCTTGGACGTCGAGTTCAAAACAATGGACGCGATCTCAAATGAGGGCGAAAACTCAACCGTTGCGATCTGAAACGGCGCCGTCACGAGCACGGGTGCCTGCCCTGACTGCGAAGGCGTCAGTTGTACCGGAGCAGCTTCGAAATTCGGAACGAGCTGCAGACCGGCAACAGTGAACGACGGAGAACCGCTCGGTTGCGGACGCTGTTGCTGCGAAGGCGTCAAACGCAAAGTGCCGAGCGCGCCACCAGTCGGCTGAATCTTCGCGATCTCGAATGTGACCTGCAAGTTCATGGCCGGCTGTGGCTGCTGCGCAGCGGCCAGGCGCATCGTCACCACCTTGGACGTCGGACGCACTTGGAGCGCACCCATCTTGAACGTGGGGGTGAGCTGCATCGAGGCGATCTCGAAGGTAAAGGTGAGCTGCACGGCGGTGTGCATCGCGCCCGCAGGTTGTGGCGCGGGGCCGCCGGCGGGAGTTCTGACGACTGGAGCGGTTGGGATTTGGATCGGTTCAGGCATGGTTACAGATGGGGTTGTTTGCGCAACTAGGGGCTCGGGGAAAATCTCTGGACGAAACACCGGCGGCTCGATCACTTCGGGCGTGGCAGGTTCCGCCGTTGCGACAGGCAGCTGGTAAGGAATCGGTTGGCCCTGCGGAATCGGTTCCGGTTCGCTTTCAATCACGGACGGTTCAGCGGCAGATGCAAGCGCCGGCTCCGATGTCTCGAGCTCTTCGGAGACCACGGGAAAGACAGGAGCAAGCACTTCGGCGGGGGGTGCAAAGTCGAATAACGGCGTCGCCATTTCGGGTTCGATAGCGGCCGGGGCCAGCTCACCAATAGGTTCGGCTATCGGCGCAACTTCTGCGACCGGCTCAGCGGTCGGCTCGGGTAACGGTGCAACTTCCGCTGTCGGCTCAACACTGCGCGCGATGAACGGCTCAACGCTGCGGGCGACGGCCGGCTCAGCTATTGCAGGCGCAAGCGTAGAACTGCCAGCTACCGCCCGAGCACTTGGTTTGCCCAACGTCAGCACGCCGCGGCGAAGCGATGGCTCGGACGCTTTCAATTGCAGAGAGATCCGTCGTGGTCCACCGACGAGACCGTTTCGCGCGACGGCGATTGGTTTCTCCGGCGACGCGATGGCTTGATCGATACGCGGACCGACCGCCGGTGCGGGCTGGCGAAAAACAAAAACGCTGCCGACGCGCTGCCGAATTCTCGAAACCACAAGCCACGCTATGATGAGAACACCGGTTAAGAGAAGAGCGCCGGCGAGCCAGTTACGCGCCGTACCCCCGCTGCTTGCCTGGGGTAATTGCGTGACACGCGCCGGTGCGAGTACAGTGGCCGGCGTGCTGGCCGCGATGGTGACCGACGGTTGTGGAGCAGCGCTTGCTTCCGCTATCACCGGCTGTTCGCGTTCTGATGCCGCCGGTGTCTCCACCGTTGGCGCAGTGGCGGGAAGTCGCACCGCCGGCACTTCTTCGGGTCTGGCCGGCGTACCCGCCGCGGCTGATTCTTTCGACGCGACTACCGGCGGCTGGGAAGGGACAACCACAGGCTCGGTCGCACGCGATGTAGTCGCTTCCATTCCCGGCACCGGCTGCGGTGCTGGCTTCGAAGGGGCGGCAGCTTTTCCCGCCGGTTTCGTTGTCGCAGCCGTCACACCGGGAATCGGGCTCGGCTCGATCGCCGGCACGGTCTCGTTTTGATTCGACATCGCGGCAGCGGCTTCACTGGCCGGACGCACCGACGCCACCGCCGGTGAACTTTGCAGCCAGCCCAGATCGTAAAACGCATCACCGAAAAGATTGTTCAGAGCGGAGGAGTAAATTTTCTTCGCCGATGCCACCCAATCTGTGCCCTTGGTTGGATTGTTGTGTTTGAACTCCCACGCTGCCTGCGCGTAGTACAGAGCCGGCGTGTCACCGGTGAACTGGAACTGCTCCATCATCTTTTGCGCGCGGCTTTCTTTACCCTCGAGCAGTAAGCTCATGTAAATCTTGAACTTGATAATTTGGGCCGCCTGATTTTTGTCGCCGCCCGGCGTCTGCTGAAAGAGCGCTTCAAAACGCTCACGCGCCTTCGGATAATCTTTTTGTTTGAACGGAATATCCGCAAGATTGAATTGTGCTTCGCGGAACTTCGGATCGATCTTCAACGCCTTCTTAAAAGCCGCTTCGGCGTCGTCGAATTTCTGCTGCGCCATCAAAGTTTCGCCGCGCAAATTGACGATCGGCGCCTGATTGGGATCGGCCGCGTCGGCGTCGTCGATAAATTTCTGCGCGCTCTCGAGGTCGCGCTGCTGGAGCGCCTGCTGCGCCTGTTCGAAGCGCGACCGCGCAAACGCCTTCGACTTGGCCACGCGCTCGGCCGCTGTCGTCAACGGCAGTGAGGCCCGCGCCTGCCCGGCCGGTTTCTCCAGCCAGCCGACCTCATACAACGACTCGGCAAAAAGCTTGTTCAGCTGCGGCGAGAAATTTTTTTGCGCGGTCGCAATCCAATCGTTCGCCTCCTTCGAGTTCTTATGCTGCAGCGCAATCGCGGCGTTGGCGTAATGGACGGCCGGCGTCTCGGGCGCAAGCTCGAACTTGGCCAGAATCGAATCGGCCATGCTGTCTTTGCCTTCAACCAGGTAAGTCAGCAAAATTTTGTATTGGATCAGTTGCGCGGCTTCGCCTTCCAGATCGGACACGTCGCGCGAAAGCAATTGCTGAAAACGATTGCGCGCCTCGGCCCAATTTTTTTGCAGAAACGGAATCTCAGCCAGATTGAAACGCGCGTTCCAGAATTTGGGATCGATGCGCACGGCCTCGAACAACGCCGCTTCGGCCTTGTCGTAAATCCCCTGGCGCATCAAAATCACGCCGCGCAGATTTTGTGATTCCGCCAGGTCTGGTTGCCGCGCATCGATGTCGTCGAGTTCTTTTAGCGCCTGCGGAAAATTGCCGGCATCAAAATCGCGGAAAGCCTTGCTGTACATCGCTTCCAGTTCCGACTTCGATGGCGCGACGTTGGTCGCTGCAAAGGAACTGAAAACGAGAATGGTGACAGCCGCGATTTTTCGAATTCTCATACCGGTCGCATTACAACCTTTCGTCGCGACGCGTGACAAGCTAAAATTTCGTCGGACCGAAGCATTTCCAAGACGGCTCCTTTGTAGCACAAAACACGCCCGCGTCCAGTCGCCGTCGCGCGCGATTACGCATTCAAGTTCGCGATGATGCGCAGTCCTTCCAACGTCAAATCAACGTGCACAACGTCGATCTCCGGCAGCTTCGCCGCGATTAAACCGGCATAACCGCCGGTCGCGACCACGTGCACTTTCTGGTTTGCAAATCGCTCCGCTTTGATGCGACTGATTATTTCACTGATTAATCCGCGATAACCGAGCACCGCTCCCGCGCGCATCGCTTCCATTGTCGATCTTCCGATCGCGCGACGCGGCTCGCGCAACGAGAGCTTCGGCAACAACGCCGTGCGCTGATAAAGAAAGTTGGTCATCGCTTCCAACCCGGGCGCGATGACTCCGCCGATGTATTTTTGATCTTCCGAGATGATGTCGAACGTCACCGCGGTCCCGAAATCGACCACGATCGCCGGGCAACCGTAGAGCTCCGCCACCGCCGCTGCGTTGGCCAGCCGGTCCGCTCCGATCGTTTTCGGTTTCGGGTAATCGATGCCGACCCCAAGCTTTAGCCGCGGAGTTAACCAAAGGATTCTGGGTTTGCCGGTCGCTTTGCGGACGGCGCGATTTTTTTTTGGCACGACTGACGCCACGACGACGATGTCGATCTTGTTGCGAGCAACCAACCGGCGCAGAAAAGCGGCGTTAAATTTGGCAGTAGGGACGCGCTGCCGTCGGCCGAGGCGCGCACGCGACGCAAACGCCACCTTCGTAAACGAGTTGCTGATGTCGATGAGCAAATAACTGCCCGCTTGCGCCATGGCCGAGACTGTAGCGGCGGTCTCCGACCGTCGGAAGTCTGCTCTTTGCTCTTGCTTTTGTGCAGAGTACCCTCAGCTCCATGCGGAGATTGCTCCATCGCCCGCGGCGCCTGCGACGTTCCGCCGCGCTCCGCAACCTCGTGCGCGAAACCATTCTCAGTCCGCACGATTTCGTCCTTCCACTCTTTGTCAGCGAAAAAATCGACGCGCGCCGCCCGATCCCGAGCATGCCGGGTGTTTTTCAGTTGTCACTCAAGGAAGTTGTCGATGAAGCGCGCCGTGCGCACGATGCCGGTCTCCAGGCTGTCTTGATTTTCGGGATTCCGGCTCACAAAGACGAGGCAGCCAGTGGCGCTTACGCCGAGGACGGCGTCGTGCAGCAAACTGTCCGCGCGCTGAAGGAGAAATCGCCGGACCTCGCTGTGATCACTGATGTCTGTCTCTGCGAATACATGAGCCACGGACATTGCGGAGTCACCCGCATCGACGGCGATCATTTCCACGTCCTCAACGACGCGACGGTCGATCTTCTCGTTAAAACTGCGGTCTCGCACGCGCGTGCCGGCGCCGACATGGTCGCGCCAAGCGACATGATGGACGGCCGCATCGGCGCGATTCGCGAAGCGCTCGATGACGCTGGGTTTGAAGAAACCGGCATCCTAAGTTACGCCGCGAAATTCGCTTCCGTGTTTTATGGTCCTTTCCGCGACGCGGCCGAGAGTCCGCCGCAATTCGGCGACCGCCGCTCTTACCAAATGGACTGCGCCAATGCCGAGGAAGCGTTGCGCGAAGTGGCGCTCGATATCGAGGAAGGCGCCGACATCGTGATGGTGAAACCGGCGTTGCCGTACATCGACATTCTTTGGCGTGTGAGGGAACAGTTCGCGAAACCGACCGCCGTCTATCACGTCAGCGGTGAGTATGCGATGGTCAAAGCCGCCGCCGAAAAGGGCGCGATTGACGAACGCGCCGCCGTTTTGGAAATCATGACTTCGCTCAAACGCGCCGGCGCCGATATCATCGTCACCTATTGGGCGGGCGAGCTCGCGCAATGGACGCAAGAGTGATTCGCGTGCACCCCTGCAGTGGCGGTCGTGTCGGCCGCGAAAGTGGCGCACATGCAGGCGGTACACCGGCCACTACAGCGGCGCGCAGCGAAACGGAAGCTCATCGCCGTCTTAAACGTCTCGCGCTGATTTGGGCGCAAGCGCAAGGCTACTCCGCTTGCGCACTCGAGGTGGGCCTGCCGCGCTGCCGCTATCGCGTCGATGTCGCGGCCTACCGAGCGAAGCCAAACGGCACCGCTTGCACTGCCGTGTTCGAATGCAAACAAGCGCTTATCGATCTTCGCCGTGACAACGGCGCGAGCGAAATGATTCGCCAGCGACTGGAAAAACTTTATTCGCGCCAGCAACTGTTGGAAAGCAACCTCCGCATCCACTACCCGCAGTTGCGCATTGCGGATTCGTTGTTCGCCGAGTTTGATTCGCACGATTTCGCCGCGATTGGGCATCGCGGCTACACCCGGGTGACACGCGAGCTGAGCGCGCTGCAACATCGGCTGTTTGATTGCACGAAATTTGAAACGTTAATCCGGTGTCGCTGCGCTAACTTGTTCTATCTTGTTTTGCCTAACGAGTTGTTTCGCTCCTCCGAAATCCCGCCCGGCTGGGGCGTGTTGAGCGAATCCAGGGAAGGACTGACGCTCGCGCGCAAACCGCTCTGGCATGACATCGCTGCCGAAATCGGCCTGCGTTTGCTCCAGCGCATCGCCGCAGCCGGTACTCGCAATCTAAATCGACAGTTGGACATCCGATTCGCTGAGTCGGGACGATTGCAAGTCGGTTAAGAGTCCCGCCCCCAAGTTGCATACCGAGGCGCGCGGTTTATCATTACACCACTTTCGGCATGAAGATTTTGCTCTCGCTGCTCGCGACGCTCGCGAGCACAGCTCCATTGCTCGCCCAAACTGCCGCACCGGCCGCACCGAGCGCCACGCCTGCCTTGATTCCGCAACTTGGCCGTACCCAATCGATCCTCGATGCGCTCATCGCGGGAGGTCCGGTCATGATTGCGTTGTTCGCGCTCTCGATCGTGTTCGTGATGCTTGTCATCGCGTATCTCATGACGATCCGGCGCGGCGCGGTTGTCTCGAGCGGATTCATGGCTACGGCCGACGCGCTGCTGCGCAAACGCGATTATCTCGGACTCCTTGCCGTCTCGAATCGCCATGGTGAAGCCATCGCGCGGGTCGTCCAAAAAATACTCGACTTCACGACAAAAAATCCGGGCGCCGATTTTCAACAGGTGCGCGAGATTGCTGAGACCGAAGGGGGCCGGGTCGCAGCGAGTTTGAATAATCGCGTCACTTATCTCGCCGATATCGGCATGATCGCGCCGCTGCTTGGGCTACTCGGCACAGTGCTGGGAATTATCCATTCTTTCAGCGCACTGGGCGCGGACGTCGGCAGTGCTCGCTACGTTTTGCTCTCACGCGGCATCGCTACGGCCCTGGTCAACACCTGTGCCGGCCTCGCCATTGGTATTCCGGCGATGGTGTTTTACGCTTATTTCCGTGGCAAAGCGCAAAAGCTCATTTCCGAGCTGGAATCGGCCTCGACCCATATCCTGGCATTGCTTTCATTGCAGCACGAGAAGCGACTCGAGCGCATGCCGGTGCTGCTCGAGGACGAGATCTAGACAAGCAGTCACCCGCCGCAAGATCGACATCTTCCCATGAACCTGCGCAGCCGCGCTCCGATTCAGCATCCGGGAATTCAGCTCGCCCCGCTGGTCGATGTTTTGCTGCTGCTTCTCATCTTTTTTCTTCTCACCTGGAACGCGGCCCGGAATGAGAATGAGTTGGACGTCAAAGTGCCCAAGGCTTCGGCCGCGAAAGAGAAAAGCGCGCCGATTGGAGACGTGGTCGTGAACGTGAAAGCGGACGGCAACGTCGTTGTGAACCGGCGCACGCTCAGTCCGTCCGAGTTGACCGAATTGCTCAAAGGTCTTGTCCAGCTCAGCCCCGAGCAGGCCGTCGTGATCCGCGGCGATGAGACCGGTGCTTACAAGAATATCATCAACGTGCTGAACATTTGCACCGAGGCCGGGATCACCAACGTCGCTTTCGCCACGGCGAAATGAACTTCGCGCGCTGCGCGACTGCTGTTTGTTTTCTGGCCATTTTTTGGTCAGGTCAGATCACTTTGGCGCAATATCAGCCGGAGATCCGCCGCGCTCAGCCGGTCCAGGAACCGCCGATCAGTCGCGCTCTGCCACTCGACACACCCAGTGCGCTTCCCGAACAACCACACGAAACCGCGCCGCGCGACAGCGAACACGCCGATCGTCGTCAGATCGATTACGCAAACGGTCTCTTCACCCGCAAGCTCTATGACCTCGCGATTCCCGAATACCAAAAATATCTGGACGATTTCCGCGGCGCTCCCGGCAGCGCGAACGCCTATTTCTCGCTCGGGGAGTGTTATCGCAATCTCCGTCGCGCGGCCAACGCGCGCACGAGTTTCCAGAAAGTGCTGAGCGATTATCCAGAGAGCGAATTCTCGGGGCCGGCTGCGTACGCGCTGGGCGAGATGGCGTTTACTGATAAAGACTACGCTGCCGCACGCGCGTTTTTCCATCAATCGGCGGCCAAATCGAAAGCGCCCGCCGTCGCGCTCTCGGCGCATTATTTCGAAGCGCGCTGCTTTGAGGCGCTCGAACGCAAGGATGAAGCTTACGACATCTACGCGCAGGTCGCCGAGGTTAAGAATGCGAACCCGTATCGCGAGGACGCGCGGCGCACGGCCGCGTCGATTGCGCTGGCCCGCGGACGAAAAGCAGACGCACTGCGACATTACGAAGCGCTGGCCACCGAAGCGGAGAAACCGGCGTTGCGAGCGGAAGCAACCGTGCGCGCAGGCTTGATTGCGACTGATCTTCAGCAACCTGAGAAAGGCAAGATCGACAAAGCGATGGGCGACAAAGCCATGGCTTTGCTCACCCGCGGCCGCTCCATGCCCGAGGCCGGACGCTGGCGCACGCTCGCGCAAGTCGGCGTGTTGCGTCTCGAATATCAATCGGGCCAGTACGGGCAACTGCTCGCGGATTACAAAAAATTGCAGCCCCAAATCCCCGAGGAGGCCCGCGCCGAACTGATGTTACTCGCGGCCAACAGCCAGCGCCAGCTTGGCCACACCGCCAACGCCGAAGCGCTCTATCGCGAGATCATCGAGAAATATCCCGAGCGCGAAGAAGGTAAAGACGCGCGTTACCAGCGGCTCATTAACATCTACAACTCCGATCCTTCGACGCTTCCGCCCGAGGTCGATGAATTCCTTGCCTCGAATCCGACAACCGAACGCGCCGATCAGGCCAAGCTGCTCAAAGCCGAGGCGCTCTACAAACAGCAGAACTATCAACGCGCTGCGCCGATTTATGCGGAACTGCGCGCGTCGCAGCTCGGGCCGCAGCTCCGCGCCGAGTGCGCCTACAAACTCGGCTGGTGCTACATTCAGTTGAAGGATCTCGCCGGCACCGTCGAAGCGTTTAATTTTTTCGTCCAGGCGTTTCCCGATAATCCGCAGGCGCCATCCGTGTTCTCTCAGCGCGCGCTCGCCTATCAGCAGGACAAAAATTACGACGCTGCGCTGTCGGATTGGAACACGGTGCTGACGCGATATCCTTCCGCGCGCGAGCGGGAGCAAGCATTGCAGAACAAGGCGCTCATCCTCGGCCAGCAGCAAAACGCCAAAGGCATGAGCGACACCTTTCGCCAGTTGCTCAAGGAATTTCCGAAAAGCGCGGCCGCCGCGCAGGCGCAGTATTACATCGGCAAGGCTGCCTTTGAATCGAGGGACTACAAAGGCGCAGTGCCTGCACTCGACGCGGCGCGTCGCCTGAACAAGGAGCAATACTATAACCCCGCGACCATTCGTATCATCTCCTGCTATTTCGGTCTGCGCGATCGCGCGGCGACAACGCGCGAAGTCGACGCATTCCTGGCTACAAATTCGAGCGGCATCGTGCCGGGCGAAATCTTGGAATGGCTCGGGATTGAGTATTACAACGAAAAAAATTACACCGCGGCGGAAAAGTACCTCGGCATCCTGGGCAAGATCGACAATCCATCGGTCACGCCCGATTTCTGGTTCTATCTCGGCGACGCCGCCGCCAAGCAGCAAAAGTTCGACGAATCCGAAGCTGCTTTTGGCAGATATCTTCAGACCGCGACTGATCCGGCCGGCAAAGCGAAAGTGTTGCTCGCGCTGGGCGCGGTCAAAATTGCGGCGCATAAACCCGACGACGCGCAAAAAATAGCCGAGCAAATCATGGTGCTGCAGCCGGAAGGACGTGTGAATGCGGAGGCGCGCCTGCTGGCCGGCGATGTGCAATTCGAGCGCGGCCGCTTTGAAGATGCCGGCAAAGCTTTCATGGGCGTCGCGTTGCTTTACGATGATCCGGCGATCACCCCGCGCGCCTTGCAGAAAGCCGCAGTTTCCTATCAACGAGCCGGCAAAGCCGATGAAGCCGATCGCGTCGCCCGCCAGTTGCGCGAAAAATACCCGAACTACGCCGGGGGCTAGAAGCAGTGACGAGGGATGAGTCACTCGCGCTTCTGATTCAGTTCTCGTCACTCATCACTTGCCGGCCGAGCCGTGGTTTTCAAAACGAAGGCTGGTCACTTGTCACTCCTTTTGATTGCATTCGCCTATGGAAAAGTTTCGGCCCTGGCTCGCAGAATTCGTTGGCACGTTTGCTCTGATTTTCGTCGGCATCGGTGCGATCAAAACCGCGGGACACGACGTGCTCGCGGTCGCTCTCGCGCATGGTTTGACGATCGCGGCATTTGTTTCCGCGACTCTGCACATTTCGGGCGGGCAATTGAATCCCGCGGTCACTTTCGGTTTGCTTTGCGGCGGCCACGTCACGATCGGAACGGCGTTGCGTTACTGGAGTGCGCAATTGCTCGGCGGGGTTAGCGCGGCGTTGATTTGTCTCGGTCTCTTCGGGCGGGACGTTGTCGTTACCGGCACGCCGCAGCTGGCCACGAATTTGACTCCGGCCGGCGGCATTTTGGTCGAAGCCATCCTCACGTTCTTTCTTGTGTTTGTCGTCTATGGCACGGCGATCGATGAGCGCGGCCGACGCGTCGCCGGTCTCGCGATCGGATCGACTATCACACTCGACATCCTCTTCGGCGGCCCGCTCACGGGCGCGGCCATGAATCCGGCGCGTGTTTTCGGTCCGGCACTCGCCGCAAATTTCTGGCTCAATCATTACGTCTACTGGCTCGGCCCTTTCATCGGCGGCGCTGCCGGCGGATTTGTTTACAGTCTTTTGCTCGAGCGCAAGCCGGCGGAGTCGCGGCAGATTGAAATGACGGTCGATCCGCGACGAAGGTGATTGTCGATCTTAGGCCAGCGCCAGCGCCTCGATCGGCAACGGCGCGAGAAATTCTTTTGCGTGGCTGACTTCGCACACCGGTCGCGCCAAATGCGCGGCGAGCAAACTAGTGTCGGAAACGGGCGCGATTCCGGCCTGCGCGTCGATCTCGCACTTCGCTAATTTTTCGATCACGCGCGCCAGTTTCGCCGTCAGGTTTCGATTGTCGGCAAACTGGATCGTACAAACGCCCGGCGCGGTCGCTTCCACAAAAGGGCTGAGGATAAACGCGTGTTGCAGCAAAATTTCGGCGATCAATTTTTCCTGCGCCCGCTCGCGGACGCGGATCACGACCTGCAAACAGCGCGCCAGCGCCTGGCTCGGCGTCATGCCTTTGTGAACGCCGGCTGATTCGGCCGCTTGGTTAAGCTGAATAATGAGCGGTTTCTTTTCCTGTTCCTCAATCAACGCGACTGCTTTAGCGCGGAGCTGGGGCTGGTGACGCATCGCCGCCTGCAAATAAAAATTGGGCAAATAAATCGTCGCAAACATCAGGTGGCGTGACACGCACCGTCGTGTCGAAATGTTTCGGCGCCGACAGCGCGGCGCCCTCCAGCGTGCGACCGTTGAATGCGAAAGACCAATCGCGCGATCGCGTTTTCATTTTCCAAATCAGCCAGGGTCCATTGGTTTTCGAGCACGAGTTTGAGCTGCGCGCTGCTCACCATGCTTTGGCGGCTTATTACGAGGCACGCGGTCGGCGTCGCTTCGACCAGCCGTTGCAAGCGATACCAGCTCGTCTGCGGGATTTTGCGCAGTTCGTCCGGCGCATTCAGAACAAGATCGACAATCACGACGGGGAAATTGCCATCGCGCAAAAGCAGATCGGCCGCTTTGATTGCCTCGAAGGTTTTCCGGCAACGCACCCAAAGCAAATGAGCCAAACAGTTGGTCGCGGCCGATTGCGGATCGAATGAATCGCACCCGTCAATCAGTGCGATGAACTGATCGGCGTCGCGCGCCGTCGTCAGCAGCGCGTGAATGAGCAAAGCGCTTCCCGCGCTTGCGTGCGGGCTGATGATTTCTGTGATCGCGCTTTTCGGTAAACCGCCGCCTGCGATTCGATCGAGCGCGGCCACGCCGCTCGGCAAAACTGTCGTCGGAGGAGCGGCGCGCTGTGGAAAGCGGTCGGCCAGTAATTTTCGAAGATCGACAATGGAGTTTGCGCCTGCCATCGGGAAAGCATGGCATAGGCCGGCTACATGTTCAAGTGAACATTTTGAGCCGATAGCGCTCTACCTTTTTCGTCGTTCCTGCTTCCGGATCAGTGAGACCATTACGCCTTGGATTTTCAGTTCGCTCGCCGGCGTCAATTTCGGATAGCGAGGGTTCTCCGCTTTGAGGTAGGGCCGCCCGTGCTCGAGAACGTAGCGCTTGAGCGTGGTTTCGCCGTCGATCAGCGCCGCCACGATGTCGCCGCTATGAACCTCTTTGCTGTCTTCCAAAATGACAATGTCGCCGTCGAGAATGTGCGCACCGATCATGGAGTCGCCGCGTACGCGCAACGCAAATGTGCCGCGGTTCTTGGAAACATTGGCCGACCGAGTGTCGAGCGACACGTGCCCTTCAATCGTCTGCTCGGTCAGGGCCGACATTCCGGCCGGAATTTGCCCGTAAATCGGCACATCGGTGATCCGGACCTTCATTGCCGGGGTAATCAACGCCCGGGCTTTGCGCGCATGCCGGTCGAGGAAACCTTTCCGCTCGAGCGCCGCGATGTACTGCATGACCGAGGTCTGGCTGGCAAAGCCGAAATGGCTTTGGATCTCGCGCGTGCTCGGGGTCACGCCTTTCTCGCGCTGTTCGCGTTGGATGAAATCGAGCACATTTCGCTGGCGTTCCGTGAGCATGGGCAACGGTTGCCCGATTTCTCCGTTGGTGCAAGTTCAAATGAACACGTCGTGCAGTCGCGACTATCGCGATTAGATTAGGAGATGCAGCGCCGGCTTTTTCTCTTTGCGCCCGGCGCCGGCGCGCCGTCTTCGCACCCGTGGATGCAAAGTTGGAAGAAGCGACTCCAAACACTCGGCGATGTGGAGGCGTTCGACTACGATTACATGCGCGCAGGTCGGAAGCGGCCCGATCGACCGCCGCAATTGATGGCCGCGCATCGCGCAGCGCTCGCGAATGCGCGAAACGCGACTGGGCCGCGATCAATAATCCTCATCGGCAAAAGCATGGGCGGGCGGATCGGCTGTCATGTGGCGCTGGAGGAGAGCGTCGATGGTCTCGTCTGTCTCGGTTATCCGCTGTGCGCAATGGGCGATCAGAGGAAGCTGCGCGATGAAGTCCTGCACCGGTTACGAACGCCGATCTTGTTCGTGCAAGGGACACGCGATTCGCTTTGTCCATTGCCGCTGCTCGAGCCCGTTCGCCGCGAAATGAGCGCACCGAATTTTTTGCACGTTGTCGAGGGGGGCGACCATTCTTTGGTTGTGCCTAAACGCCAGCTCGCAGCCGCTCGTCAAACTCAAGAGCAAGTCGACGAACAGGTACTCGCAGCGATTGCGACTTTTGTTTCGAAGCTATAGCCGCGGTCGTCGACTACTTCCTGATTTGGGCCTTCATGGTTTTCTCGTCGATGATGACGCTGAAAGCGGTGGCCGAACTGGTGTTCGGCTCGTACGACACTGACCACGTCTCGCTGTCGGTGACATGTTGCGACTGCGGATGTTGGTACTCATTCAGGTTGTAGCCACGATTACGCGCCTCCGCGTCGGCCAATTCAATCGCCTCTGCTGCGTTTAATCTGGCGCTCGCCTCCGCAGCTGGTGCCGAGGATCTCGTTGATGGAGGGGGCGCGAGGGCTGGCGCGGCCGGCCCAGTGGCCGCTTCAGTTCGCAGCGACGCCGGTGGCGCCGTGAGCGAGCGCAAGGAATCGCTCACCTGCGTCGTCGGTTCTCCTGCTGCGATCGGGGTCGTTTTCGAACTGGTTTCAACCGACGGCTGTTGAGTTTTCGCCCGGCTCGCCGCCTCCTTCGCAGGCGGAGGCGCTTCGGGTTTTTCAGTTTTGGCCTGCGACGGGCCCTCGGCCGGCGAGGCCGCTTCGACGAGTTCGGCGCGCCGCACGCGCGGGACTCCGGCAGCCCAATCGCTCGTTCGCCGGCCGTTTACAAACGTTCCGTGATAAAACTTGCCACTCGGGTCGGCGGCGATGACAGCGCCGTCCAACTTACCGCGCGTCATGTTGCCGGTGTAACTGCTGATTGGCACGCGTTTATCGGTCGGAAGGTTCGAGCCGGTCAGTCGCGTACGTTGTATCGTATACCACACCAATGTGCCGTAACCGGTGGCGTAGCCCTCCTTGTCCTGTTTACCCGACCACGATGCGGCGTCGTTCGGCTTCGGATCATTGTTCCAGACGAGCGTTTTACCGTCCACCGCGCGCTGGTATTCGCCGCCGCAAACGATGTTGATCAGTAACAGCAGCACGCCGATCGCAACGCAAATTCGCACACTCACGAGAAGCCGATTTTAATTCAATCGCGTTTCGTTCCACAACAGGAATCCTCGTTTACCCGCCATAGCTTTAGCGACGGCGGGTGCTCGTCGGTACTCAGAGATCAATTCCCATTGCCATCGCGCCGGGAAGATCCTCCCAACCGCAGCGCCGCCAGAACTCGTGCCCCGGTGGATTATCGTTTGCCACCAGAATGATCGCGCGTTCGAGCCCGGTGCGACGCAGACCATCGAGACATTCATCGACCAGGCGTCGGCCGATTCCGCGACCCTGATACGTCGGCTCGACCGCGAGATGATAAATATGCCCGCGCCGGCCGTCCTGTCCGCACAATGCCACCGCGATAATCGCCGAGCCATCGCGCGCGACCCGGCTCAATCCCGGATTGCGCGCGAGAAAAATCGCCACGCTTTCTTTATCATCACCCTCGGCAATTTCGACGCCCTCAACTCGCTTCCACAGCTCGACCGCCGCGTCGTAATCGTCGATGGAAAATTCTCTCGTCTGAATCGCGCTGCTCATCTCGTCGGCCAAATCTTAGCACGCGATTTTGAACCGGCACAGACGCTGCTCTTTTCTGCGGCAATGAATGGCGCTCTCAGGATCCTGGCCGTGGATAACGAGCCGTCGGTCACGCTCTCGATGCGCTACATCTTTGCCGGGCCGCAGTACGAGTTCACGCGCGCGGAGAACGGCCTTGAAGCGTTGGCCACATTGGACCGCCACGGCGATCGCTTCGACGTGATCATTGTCGATCAAAGAATGCCGCAACTGACCGGGCTTGAATTAGTCGCGGCAATCAGAGAGCGAGGCATCGCGAGCAAGATCATTGTCGTCTCGGCGCATGTCTCATCCGAAGTTCGCGAAGCTTTCCACCAGATGGACGTGGCCGTCGTCTTCGGCAAGCCATTCGATACGGCTGCGCTGCGCGCCGCGGTCGATCGCGCCGCCGCCTGAAAGTTCGGCTCTCGCGACGTCCGGGGTTGGGCGTTTGCCTACTGTTTCAGTTCTGCTTTTTTTGTCGCCTCATCCACCGTGACGACGAAATGTTGCGGCTTGTCGATTGGGGCACTGGAACTCGCGTTGTACAAGAACGACCATTGCCTTTTCACGGCCGAGTAATCGGCCGATGGCCGCTCATATTCGCCGGGGTTGTAGCCATGCGCGCTCGCTTCGGCGTCAGCCAGCTCCATCGCTTCCTCCGGCGCGAGTTGGGTTGCGGCTGGCGATAATGCCGTGTCGGATTCGCTCGCGTTGATCGGCGGCGTTTCGCTTGCGGAATTTGGCCGCAGTTCGGCTGGTGGCCCGGAAAAATCGGCGACCTCAGGTTTATCTTGAATTGTTACTGTTGCCCGAGTGGGTTGCGGCAACGGCTTGGGCTCAATGCTGAAAGCGGCGCTGTTCGTTTTTTCTTTGTCGCTTTTTGGTCCTTCCGCAGGGATGTCTAAGGCTGAATGCTGGTCGGTGTTCGGCATTTGCCGGTCCGCTTCGATTCTAGCCGTTTGCGCCGTTCGAGTGTCGCTTAGGGCAGGCTGCGCGGCATCCGCCACAGCGGAGGTTTCCGAAGCTGCGTGCGGCGTTTGCTGCTCTTTCTTCTCTCCTGTTGCAACACGCTGTCTCTCCGCGATTGCAGTCGGCGGCGATTGCGACGTCGCCGGCGGCGTAGCGATTGCGTCCGACTTTGCAGCTGCGGTTCCATCGTTTTCGTCAGCCGAACCGCCTGACGGCCGCGGAGAGGCAGACGGCTGATCTGCGGGCGGTGCTTTGGGAGCGGGGGAGATGGTTTGCGCCGAAGCGAGCGCAGACTTTGCGGCCGATCCCGCTGCCCAGCGAGTCGTCCGTTCCCCATTAATAAAAACGGCGTGGGCCAGTTTGCCTGCCGAACGCGAATCGATTGGCCCATCGAGTTTCCCGCGCACCATTTTACCGTGATAACTCGCGTAGACATCACCTTTGGCCGTGTACCAGACCAACGTGCCGATGCCGGCAGCGTAACCTTCCGCATCACGACCGCCGAACCACTGCGCCGCATCGCCCGGTTTCGGATCGCCATTCCAAACTATGGCTTTCCCATTTTTCGTCCGCTGGTAATTGCCCGCGGCCAAGCCAATGCCAGCCGAAAGCGCGAGCAGCATGCTGCACAAACAAATGATTCTCAATTTCACGCCGACCATCGTAACCGTGACGCGCTAACTTTCAATGAAGGAAGGCAGTTCATGTCGATCTTATGATTTGGTTCTGCAATCCGAACTCGGCATCGGTCACTCGTCACTTGTCACTCATCACTATTCTTCACGCCGCCGTTGCGCTCGCGGGAATGAAACCTTCTCCTTCCTCAAACCGCAGCTTGTGATGGAGCTCGCGCCGGAGCAGGAGCAGGTTGAAGCACGCCTGCAACGTTTGCGATGCGACCGATAGATACCAGAGGTGCCGAATATCGAACCCCTCCGTGCGCGATATCAGCAAAGCGGGCAGCGCGAAGAGCAGCAGCCGGCTCGCCGAGCTGAGCAAGGGCGGCAGCGTGTTGCCGAGCCCCTGGAACATGCTCGAGCTCGTGAAGACCAGTCCCGCTGCGACAAAATTCAGCGACACGATCCGCAGATAATCGCTCCCAAACGCTATCACCCGCGCATCGTTCGAAAAAAACCGGATCATCGGACCAGGTACGACCGCCGCGATCAACGCCAGTACCGCCATCATCCCCGCGGCCATCGCCAGTCCCACATAGACCGAGCGCCGCACCCGATCGGCGCGCCGACCGCCAAAATTTTGTCCCACCACCGGCGACACCGCGAAGCTCAACGCCACCACCGGCAGAAACAATGCCTGCATCACCCGCGCGCCAACGCCGAACCCCGCTTGCGCGGCCGGACCGAAGCCGCGGATGATCGCGTAAACGATCATGATATAGAAGAAAAGCAGGATGAACTCCGCGCCCGCCGGCACGCCGATCCGCAGCATCGCCCGCCAGATCTTGATCTGCGGACGAAACAACGGAAACCGAAACCGCAAGTAGCGATACTTCGCTTCAAAATAGTAAATAACAAGAACGTTGCCGACGAGGATCGAGATGAAGGTGGCCAGCGCCGCCCCGCTCACCCCGAGCTTCGGCCACGGACCGATTCCAAAAATCAGCAACGGTGCCAGCACGATGTTCAGCACCACTGTCAGCACCTGAAACAGCACCGGCGCCTGCACGATTCCGGTCGCGCGCAACGCCGAGCTCATCGCGACCAGGGGAAACTGGAGCAACAACGACGGCACAAACCAGTAGAGGTATAATTTCGCCAGGGCCGCGGTCGTCGTGTCGGCGCTCAGCGACCGCGCGTAAACATCGATCGACAGAAAACCAACGACGCCGAGTGCGGCCCCGATCAAGATCGACATCATGCACGATTGGTTGAACACCAGCTCGGCATGCTGCTGGTCCTTTCTTCCCGCCGCCTGCGCGATCAACGCAGTCGTGCCCACCCCGAGCATTTGCGTCAGCGCCAGCACGATCATCATGAGCGTGCCCGCTACGCCCACTGCCGCGATCGCTTCCTTCCCCAGGTGCCCGACCCAAAAAAGGTCCGCCAGCAAATACAACGTCTGCACCAGCATGCTCACCGCCATGAATGCGGACATGTGGAGCAAATGCTTGGTGACTGAGCCTTGGGTGAGATCTTTCATAAAATAGCTGCAGTAACGTTGGACTTGTCAGCCGGCATCCAAAATTGTTACACGTGACGTGGTGTCTCCGCATATTCGGACAGTCGGCATTTGCATTTTAGTCGGCTCGCTTGGCGGTTGCACGTCCCTTTCGCCAATGCGGCCGAACACGGCGACAAATCCAGATGCCTCAGTGTCGGAAGAAGATGGGTATAAGATTGCTTTCATTGAGTTTGGTGAACAAGGCTCGTATCAAGATCCCACTCAGTTAGAGAAAGCTCTCGAGCTGATCGAGAAGACCGGTAATCCGCTGGTCATCACTTATGTGCACGGCTGGCAAAACACTGTTCGCTCGAATGACGTCGATCGATTCGAATCGTT
This sequence comes from Chthoniobacterales bacterium, assembly GCA_036522675.1. GTDB lineage: Bacteria > Verrucomicrobiota > Verrucomicrobiia > Chthoniobacterales > UBA10450 > AV17. The sequence continues at coordinate 27,914 of DATDFJ010000295.1, forward strand.
GCTTGCCCGACTCAATCGAGCGCCTGCCATCCGCAACGCTGGGTTTCAGACCGTCGGCGTTTATCTCGGCTGGCGCGGCAAACTCACGCCCGTTCCCGTTCTGAAGGAGATCAGTTTTTGGAGTCGCAAAGCGGCGGCCGAACGAATCGCCAGCAATTACGATTGTTACGATGCGATCGCCTCCATCTCGGAAGCGGCGCGAAAATATCACGGACGCCGCCAATACACGGTTTTGTTAGGCCATTCCTTTGGCGGGCTGATTGTCGAGCGCTCCGTCGCGCATGCGATCAATGCCGAGATCCATGGACATGCCGATGCCGACCGCAGCATGCCGGCGGATTTGGTGATCGTGGTCAATCCGGCGTCGGACTCCATTCTAGCCCGGCAAATGATCGCGGCCTTGTACAGCAGAAAAACCGAGAATACGCGGCCGCTGTTTGTCTCAATCACTTCGACCGGCGATTCCGCCACCGGGCTGGCCTTTCCCGTCGGCACTTCACTCGCCGCAACGACCAAAGTTTTTAACAATGTTCCCGCGCCGGGTCCGAGCGGCGCGACGCAAAGCGAACGCAAATTCTACACCGCGACTCCAGGTCACAACGAGATGCTCGTCAACCACGTGACGCTGAACCTCGATAAAACCATCAAATCGCCTCAAGGCCATCCCGCTCTTGAAACCAATCTCGAGCACAATCTTTCCGGCGAGGTTTTCACTCTCGACGGCGCCGACGGCAAACTGGACCTTTGGCAGATCAAACGAGTCGGCGATGTCGATGTCCCGTATTGGAACGTGAAAGTCGACCCCAGCATTATCAGGAACCACGGCGATCTCTGGAACGAACGGGCCGAAGCCATGATGGCAGCCATTTTCCGCATGGCCAACCCAATGCTTAATCCGCGTCCAAAACCCCGCGCCTATCTCAATCGCCCGCCTGACCTGAACAGGCTTCAGGGCCGCTGATAATCCTAAGCCCGGGTTCCC
>DATDFJ010000296.1:0-2066 GCA_036522675.1 Chthoniobacterales bacterium
GACAATCTTCTGCTGCTCGGCCGCTTCGCGCTTCGCGTTCGCGACCGCTGGCGGCGCAAGATCGGCCAGCAGCTTGTTCACGGTGGGAACGTCGTGCGCCGTCTGATCTTCGAGCTGGTAGGCCGCCCAATTATCGTAGCCTAACAACTTCGCTTTTTCCGCGCGCAGCTGCGCCGTGCGCAAAACAATGTTGCGGGTGTCGAATTCGCCGCCTTTGCTGTTGCGCGAGAGCGACGCGTTCATGATCCGCTCGCGCAGTTGTCGATCTTGCAATGAGCCGAGCAACGGCTGCCCCGTCGTGTTCTGAAGCTGAATGACGAACTTGCCTTCCTTGTGCTCGGCTTTCGCGGCGTTGATCACGCTTTTCATTTGGTTGTCGGTCAAGCCGGCCAGCTCTTCTTTCTTGTCCACGACGACCGATGACGCGTTGCGCTCCTTCAAAACGTTCTGCTCGAAATCGGTCTGCAACGTCGCCAGCTCGGCATTGATCTTCTTCAGTTTGTCCTTGTCGGCGTCATTCAGCTTCGCGCCCGCGCGGACGAAATCTTTGTAGTAACGCTCGAGCAAATACGCCGACTCGGGATCCAAGCCTAACGAATCCCGCTTGTCATAAAGCTCCTGGACGCGCGCGAAGAGTTTCGGATTGAGATGAATTTCGTCGCGATGCGCCGAAAGTTTCGGCGCCATTTCCTTGTCGATCTTCTGCCGCGTCGGGTTCGTGTCGCACGCGTTGAGATTGTCGAACGTTCGCTGCGCGCGATCCAGCAAACGGCCGGTGCGCTCGAGCGCGACGATCGTATTATCGAACGTCAGCGGCTCGGTGCTGTTCGCGATCGGCTCGATCTCCTTGAGCTGTTCGCTCATGCCGGCTTCCATCGCCGGGACGAACTGTTCATCCTTAATTTTATCGAAGGCGGGATAGTGATACGGCAGCGCGCTCTCAGTCGTGAGCGGGTTGTCGTTCGAATCGGCGGCGCGCACGGCGGTGATTTGCGCAGTCCCGAGCAGTGCGCAAGCGAAGAAAAGACGAGGACGTGACATAGGGATTTAACTTCTCAATCCCAACCGAGCCTCGCGCAAGCTCTCGGGCGCGCGGGCGCCTCGACCGCTGTGTCACGCGCCTCGCGGGACAGTTTCTGGCAATGTCACGCGCGTTCTTTTCGGCGAGGCGCCGAAAAGTGCGGGCGGGAGCGCCCGCGCTCCCCGAGAATGTCGCTTGCAAATATGGGGCGAATGGCGATGTCGATCTTACGAATGTCGATCTTGCGTTTTGCGGCGCTGCTTTCGTTCCCGTGCATCGTCCTTGCCGCGCCCGCGGATTTCGATGCCAAAACCGCCGAGCGTTTCGCCAAGCTCGCGCTCGCGTGCGTGCACAAAGAATACCCGAACAAGATCTCGCACGTGCTCAACAGCGACGCCGACGTCGCGCCGCCGCGGAAATTGACGCCGGCATTCTGCGGTTGTTACGACTGGCATTCGTCGGTGCACGGACATTGGCTGCTCGTCAGGCTGCTGCGAACATTTCCTGACGCGCCGTTTGCGAACGACGCGCGCAAAGCGCTCGGGCAAAGTCTCAGCGCGGAAAATTTGAAACAGGAAGCGGCCTACATTCGCGGCGAAGGCCGGCAAAGTTTCGAGCGTCCCTACGGATTGAGCTGGCTACTCACGCTCTCTCTGGAATTACGCGAATGGGACGATCCGCAGGCGCGCGAGTGGTGGGCGAATCTGAAGCCGCTCGAAGACGCAGCCGTCGAGCGCCTGACGAATTGGCTGCCAAAATTGTCGCACCCGGTCCGCATCGGCGAGCACGACCAGACGGCGTTCGGTCTGGGGCTCATGCTCGATTATGCGCGTAAGATCGACAATCAGGCGTTCGCCAAGCTCGTGACCGATTCGGCGACGAAGTTTTTCCTCAACGACAAAAACGCGCCGCTCGCTTACGAACCTTCCGGCGAAGATTTCCTCTCGCCGGTGCTCGGCGAAGCCGACGTGATGCGGCGCGTGCTTTCGCCTGACGAGTTTGCAAAATGGTTGCGCGATTTTCTGCCGCAGATTCCGACGAACGG
>DATDFJ010000297.1:0-3907 GCA_036522675.1 Chthoniobacterales bacterium
CTCGCGAATGTTTGCGCCGAGCGCGGAGCTGACGCAGCGCTACGCTGAGACAATCGTGACAGAAACCGACCCGCGGCATCGCGCGACGCAGGAGTTGATCCGCGAGTATGTGCTGAAAAATTTCACCGGCGAAAAGAACGGCCAGCGACCACGCGTTCTGTTTCTGGTATTTCGCGGGCCGGACGCGATCGAGAAAATTCATCGCACGGTCGGCCACATCGTCCACGAGCGCACCAGCGGCGAAACGATTCGCGACACGTTCGGCGATTACATCGCGGACGAATCGGGCAGGGTCACATATTTCGAGCCGGCGGTGCTGGCGGCTTTCGCCGCCCCCGCGATCGAGCGTGACCTGCAACTCTGGGCTGAATTCTCCGATCGCGACGGCGGCCTACTCGATCGCGCCATCCAATTCCCGCCGGACGGGAAGATTGAGAAGACACTGGTGCTGATTAAGCCGGACAATTTCAAGTTCCCGAACCTGCGACCGGGTGGCGTAATCGAAGTGTTTTCTCGCACCGGCCTCTACATTGTCGGCTTCAAAGTCCATCAGATGAGCGTCGCGCAAGCGGAAGAGTTTTACGGTCCCGTGTTGCCAGTGTTGCAGGAAAAACTCGGCGGCCACAAGGGGCGGCTGGCATGGGAAGACATCGTCGCGTTCATGGCCGGAACGAGGCCGAGCGATTGTCCGCCGGAAAAGCGAAACGACCCCGGCAGCGAAAAGTGCGTCGCGATTGTTTATGAAGGCGAAGATGCGGTGCGCAAGATCCGAGAAGTCCTCGGCCCGACCGATCCGGCCAAAGCGCCGCCGGGCTCGATCCGCAAGGAATTCGGCCAAAACATCATGGTGAACGCGGCGCATGCATCCGATTCGATTGAAAACGCGCGGCGGGAGATGGCGATCGTGCGCGTGGAGGAAAACAATTTTAAACCTTTGATTGAAAACTTTTACGCGCGCCAATAGTGTGCCTGCCCGCAATTGCTTCGCATAGCGATGCAGGCGGGCGCTCCCTGAATTTTGACCACTAAGATCGACATGGAAATTTCCGAACGCGCCGCGCAAGTCAGTCCCTCGATCACGCTTTCGATCGACAGCAAAGCGAAAGCGATGAAGGCGGAAGGCATCGACGTGTGCGGATTCGGCGCGGGCGAACCGGACTTCGATACACCGGAGCATATCAAGGCGGCGGCGATTGCGGCGTTACAGGCTGGGTTCACCAAATACACGCCGAGCTCCGGGATTCCCGAGTTGCGCCAGGCGATCGCCGATAAACTCGCCGCCGACAACCAACTCACTTATCGCGCGACGCAGGTCATTGTGAGCAATGGCGCCAAGCACGCGTGTTACAATGCGATCCTCGCCACCTGCCAGCCTGGTGACGAAGTCATTATCCCCGCGCCCTATTGGGTGAGTTATCCCGACATGGTCAGACTGGCCGGCGCCGAGCCGGTGATAGTGCCAACGTTTGAGCGTAACGCTTGGAAAATGCGGGCCGAGGATTTCGAAAACGCGATGACCCCGCGCACCAAAATGCTCATTCTCAACAGCCCGTGCAATCCGACCGGCTCCCTCTACACACGTGAGGAACTGCAGGCGATTGTCGATGTTGCCGCCGAGGAAGACATTTACATTTTGTCGGACGAAATTTACGAGAAGCTCGTTTACGGCGATGCGCAGCACGTCAGCGTCGCGTCGCTTTCCAAGGAAGCCTACGATCTGACCATCACCGTAAATGGCTTCAGCAAATCCTACGCGATGACCGGTTGGCGGCTTGGGTACCTTGCCGCGCCCGAGGCGGTGGCCAAAGCAGTCGATTCGATTCAAAGCCATACCACCTCAAACCCATCGTCATTTTCGCAGCATGGCGGGCTGGCGGCGTTGCGCGGCGACCAGCAGCCGCTTGCCGATATGCGAGAAGAATTCGATATGCGGCGCAACTACATGTTCGATCGTATTTCCAAGATCCCGAACGTCACCGCCGTCAAGCCGGAAGGCGCGTTCTACGTATTGGTCAATGTGAGCCAGCTCGGACTCACTTCGCAAAACTTTGCCGATCGTTTGCTTAGCAAAGCAAGCGTGGCGGTCGTTCCCGGCGCCGCCTTCGGTGATGATCGCGTCATTCGCCTGAGCTACGCCACCAGCATCGACATTATTAAAAAAGGCCTCGACCGCTTTCAGGATTTCTGCCGCACCCTATAGTTTGTCATCCCGAGCCGCCCGTTCGACTCACTGCGTTCGCTCAGGGCAGGCTCCGACGGCGAGGGACCTCCCAGTCGTACTGTTTGTCACGCTAGCTTGCTGCAACGTCTGTCGCTTTTTGTGTGATCCGTGCGCTGTTGAGAGGTTCCTCGCTTCGCTCGGAATGACACGCTACTTGTGTTGAAATGCTACGGGAAAACTCGCCCGACAAAGCCGCGGTCGTCGCGCGTATCAAAGCCGAAGGCGCGGTCGCGGTTATCCGCACTGATTCAGCGGAGCGCGCGTTCGCCATTGCCGATGCCGTGATCGCGGGCGGTTTTCGAGCGATCGAGATCACTTACAGTTTTGCCGCCGCGGCCGAGGCGATCGCGATGCTCGACAAGGAGAACGAGAACGATTTGCTCATCGGTGCGGGCACGATCCTGATTCCCGAGCAGGTGCGCGAAGCGGTCGAAGCGGGCGCGCGATTCCTTGTCAGCCCCTGTGTGCTGCCCGAGGTGATCGACGTCGCGCGCGAACTGGAAGTCGCCATGCTGCCCGGTGCATTCACGCCGACTGAGATTTACAATGCGTGGTCGTTAGGCGCCGACATCGTAAAAATTTTCCCGGCGATTCGGTTCGGACCTGAATACTTGAAAGCCATCCGCGGTCCATTGCCGCACATTCCGATCATGCCCACGAGTGGCGTCGACACCTCAAACGTCGTGGACTGGTTTCGCGCCGGCGCCGTAGCGGTCGGCGCGGTGAGCAGTGTGCTTGACCCTGAGTTGATTGAAACGGAAGACTGGGACGCGCTGACAAAGCGTGCGCGCGAATTCGTGCAAGCCGTACGCGCGGCGCGATAAGCTTCAACCCTCACCTGGCGCTATCGCGTCCTCCTCTCCCTCAGGGAGAGGATTGAGGTGAGGGCATATCGCAACGCTCCTCGCTTCGCTCGGAATGACAGGCTTAATTGTGCTCAATGGCCGGCCACCTCGCGCTCATCCTCCACGCTCACCTGCCGTTCGTTAGGCATCCGGAGCAGGAACATTTTCTGGAGGAGGAATGGCTGTTTGAGGCGATTACCGAGACTTACATCCCGCTGCTCCAGATGATGCAGCGGCTGATCGACGATGCCGTGCCGTTCAAGCTCACGATGTCGATCACGCCCACGCTTTGCGCGATGTTGCAGGACGAGCTTCTGCAAAAGCGCTATCTCGAACATGTCGATCTTTTGATCGATCTCGTTGCACGGGAGCGGAAGCGCAACAAGGACAACCCGCTGCTCACGGAGCTGGCGGCTTTCTATCGGAATCTTTTCGCGCGAACCCGGCGCTTTTTTTTCGAGGAATGGAGAGGCAACTTGATCGGCGCATTCCGCCAGCTGCGCGACAGCGGCTCGCTCGAGATCATCGCCTCAGCCGCGACGCACGGTTTGCTGCCACTGTTGCAACAACAATCGCGCCAAGGGGCCCGTGCCCAGGTGCTGATCGGCTGCGATGCGTATGTCGATCTTTTCGGCGACCAACCGACCGGGTTTTGGCTGCCGGAGTGCGCCTACGCGCCGGGGCTCGATACAGTCTTGCAAGAGGCAAACATCCGCTGGTTCGTTCTCGATGCGCACGGCTTGCTCTTCGGGAACCCGCAGCCGCACCGCGCGATTTACGCGCCGTCTTACACGCGCGCTGGCCCGGCGGCGTTCGCCCGCGATCGCGATTCGAGCCGGCA
>DATDFJ010000298.1:0-4362 GCA_036522675.1 Chthoniobacterales bacterium
ACTTCGGCCGTGATCGGCTCGATGTAAGTGCGATCGGCAAACTCCGGGTCGGTCATGATCGTCGCGGGATTCGAGTTCACCAGCACGACCTCGTAACCTTCTTCGCGCAGCGCCTTGCACGCTTGCACCCCGGAATAATCAAATTCGCAGCCCTGCCCGATCACAATGGGACCGGAGCCGATGAGGAGGATTTTCTTCAGCTCGTTGTTCCGCGGCATCTGCGCAGCGCGCAGAATAAACGAAATCAGCCGAACTTCACGCGCGAACTCGTCCACGCTGTCATCCTGAGCGGAGCGAAGGACCTCACGACCTGCCGTCGATTACATGGTGTACTCAGCGCACCATTACTTCGATTGCGAGGTTCCTCGCCATCTGCGCGGCTCGGAATGACAAACGTCTAAGGCGGAGGTTCGCCAGCGATCTTTAAAACCATCTTCCCGCGTGTGTGATGCGTCGACGCCTGTGCGTCGGCTTTCGCAGCTTCTTTCAATGGCAAGACTTGAGACACGGTCGGTTTGATCTTTCCGGCCTCGATCAGCTTTGTGATTTCGCTCAGTTCATTCGCATCCGGATGTGAGAAAACCGGCGCGCCGCGGACACCGCGTTTCTCCAGTTCGGCGGGATCAGCGCGCGAAATGAGCGTCGCAATCGTGCCGCCTTTCTTCATTACGTCGTACGTCCGACGCATCGTTTCACCGCCGACCGGCAGCAGCGCGAAATCGACATCTTGCACGCTCACTTCCCAATTCGGTTTCGTGTAATCGATCGCCATATCGGCGCCGAGCTGCTTGAGCAAATCCTGATTGGCAGTTGAAGCCGTTGCGATCACCCGTGCACCGCGCGCCTTGGCGATTTGAATGGCAAAACTTCCGACGCCGCCGGAGCCACCGTGAATCAGAACGGTTTGGCCGCTTTGAATTTTTCCGATGTCGATCAATGCCTGCCACGCGGTGAGGGCCGCCAGCGGAACTGCGCTGGCTTCGGTAAAGCTGAGCGATCGTGGTTTGATTGCCGACTCGGTTTCATTCGAGATGCAATACTCGGCCCAGCCGCCGCCCCAAAGCAGATAGGCATAAACCGGGTCGCCAGCTTTGAGCTTCGTTACTTTCGCGCCGGTCTTCACCACGATGCCGGCCATGTCGTAACCGAGAACCAATGGCAGATGCGTCCCGAACTCCTTCGCGTATTTGCCGCCGAGAATAAGGGGATCGGCCGGATTCACGCCGCTCGCGATCACGCGTACGAGCACTTCGTTTTCCTTCGGTTCGGGGACTGGCAGTTGCTCCATCCGCAAGACCTCGGGTCCCCCGTATTGGCGCGCGACCACGGCCGTCATCGTTTGCGGCTCGGCGGCAAGGACGAAATTGCCGGCTATCGCGGCCGCCCAAATCATTCCGATGATTCGGCAAAGCGGCTTCATTTCAAAACGTGCGCGCTGGCCGCGGGCGAAGGCGTTGGAGATGGAGTTTGAGATGGAGTAGGCCAAGCTTCAAGTCGCTTTCGGACAGCGGCGCTCAACTCGCGCACTTTTTTCTTGTCGCGCCCAAACTCCGTCGCCTTCGCGAATGCATTGCATTCGGCTTCCACGCGACCGTAGGTCTCTGCGCACATCACGCGCACCTTGAACGCGAGATCGGCTTGCGCTGCATCGGGCGATGCGCCCCGGCCGAACGGCAACTGGCCGGTTTGTATCGCGGCGAGTTGGCGGCCGTAAATTTCGGTGATGTCGATGAACGTTTGTGCGTATGGCAGCTCAACCTTCATGTCGCGGAAGGAACTCTTCCGCCACGATTCGTTACGATCGAAGCCGGAGAAAACAACCCATTGATCGATGTAGGCGTAGACGAACCCGCCGTGACCGGCTTTGAGAAAAAGGCGGTAATGTGGATCGATAAACCCTTTTACCCGAAAGGCAGCATCGGTCTGATCCGCAACGCGGAAATCCTCGACCTTGAGCTGATGGTATGGGAGCAGGCCTTTGGCAATCTCGTCGTCCCAAGTGGCCAAATTGATGGGCGGATTCTCCGTTTGCGCAAGCCCAACGCCCGACGAAAGCAATGCCGAGCCCCAGGCGATGAGCACGACTCGCCTACGCAGCATTATTTCAAAACCGAATCAGCCGCGTATACGACGCCGTTTTTGATCACCGTGTCGATGTCCGACGCATGCGCGATGTCGTCGACCGGATTCGATTTGAGGATGACCAGATCGGCGAAGTAACCGTTGTCGATCTTGCCGATGTGCGCGCCGGCCTCGCCGCCGAACAACTGCGCGGCGTTCGCGGTCGCGCACTGCAAAATTTGCAGATTGGTCAGACCGGCTTGCTTCATGAGCTGAAATTCGCGGAAGAGCGCCGGCCCATGGATCGTGCCGATGTTTCCAGCATCTGTTCCCGCCGCAATCGTGACGCCGTCGTCTTCAAGCTTCTTCAAATTCGGCAGCGCGACCTCGTACGTCTTGTTGATGCGATCCATCGCCGCTTTTGGATCAGCTAAGGCCTGTCTGATTCGGTCCGGCAATTTGTCCGTCGGAATTTTGGTCACATCGAGCGTGGCGATCACTTCGGGATTGCCCCATGCCTGCTCCTCAGGCGTGAGATTGAGCTGCTGCGAAAAGACGCGGCCGTAGCGCTCAAAAACGACAAGCGTCGGGCAGAGGATCACATGTCGATCTTTCAAGAGCTTCACAAACGCATCGTCCACCGGTTTATCGATCACGCTGTGGACCAGGATGTCCGCGCCTTCTTCAACGGCGGCCCGCGCCGTCTCCAATTCGGTCGCGTGTACGGCGACGCGAATTTTGTGCGCGTGACTTTCTTCGACTGTCGCGCGAACGATCGGCCGGAACGAATCGACCGGATGTTCCTGATCGACAATGTACCAGATTTTGACCAGATCCGCCTTCTGCTCGGCCAGTTTGCGCACAAACCCGCGTGCCTGATCCGGTGTGTCGATCTTAACAATCGGCGGATCGCCGAGATCGAGCTTCTCGCGGGAGACGCTGGAAATTAACGGTCCGGCCACCGCCACTCGCGGCGCTCTCGCCGTCGTGTTCGCGCGTTTGCGCACTTCAAAATTCCACATCGGCCCGCCGACATCGACCACGCTAGTGATTCCGCAGCGCAAATACCGCGCGAAGGTGTCGTCGAGATGCGATTTGATCCACGCGACTTCGTCCTTGTACGGACGAACGTTGTTGAAATCGGCGCCGTCGGGCCGGGTGAACAAATCGCCCGATTGAAAAAAGTGCACGTGCGTGTCGATGTAACCGGGCAAAATGAATTTGCCGGTGCAATTGATCGTTCGGCCGGTGAACTTTGTCAGGTAAAGGCGGCCGACATCAGTGATCCGATCTCCATCGATCACGACAGTGCCGTCTCGAATAATCTTTCCATCTCCAGGGTTAATGATCGTTCCGCCTGCGAGGGCGATTTTTTCCGCGTGCCCGGTGAGGGCGAAGAGCGATAACGCAAGCGCAACTGCTGGGGCAGATTTCATTAGGACACTATTTTGACGCCTGGCGAGGTGAGGCGCGACCTAAAAGCACCCGATGGTTGGCGCGCCGAAGCGCCTACAAATCGATTGTCGAGTGGGCCAAATCGACAAGCGCGTCGGCCAGGCCCGACCATGCCGCGGCGAGGCCGATTCCGGCGTGAACGAGCCATTGCGAAAGCTTCGCGGCGAGGCGAGATCGCTGTGCCCGGCGGTGAGACCGCTCCCAAGCCGCTGGCTGGGACAGACTCGGGTCGTTCATGACGCGTTGAGCAGCAGACCAAAGTGCTGCGGTAATTTTTTCGTATCGCTTCCGGGCTTCCGGCGGCGCCGTCGTCTGGTCAAATGCATTGCATTGCTTCGGCTCGGCCCGATCTGATGCGAAGACTTCGTGCCAGCTTTTGCCCCACGCGATGCGGGCAAATTGTTCTCGATTCTTCGCCGCACGATCCTCGATGACTTGGAACAGATTCGCATCGACTCCGTAGAACGGCGGCTCCGGTTCCTCCTGCGCGATCAACCGAAGAAGCTCCGCTTTGAGCGCCTGCCGCTGCTGGTCTGTCGGCTGGCGTCCTGTCGCTTCGATGCGCTTGCGAATTTCGAGGGCTGCGGCAACCGCGATCGGGCCGAGCGATTGATTGACGCGAGGCTCCGCACCGAGACACCCAAGCGCTGGGTCGGGAACTCCGATCACGCGCAGGAACTCCCTGGCCGCACCGGCGTGGCGAAGCTCCATGTTGTAAGGCCGAAAGATCGTCTCAATCCCTGGTAGCCCGGCCAGTTTGAGCAGGTGGATATATCTTCGGTGACCGACGACGAACTCACCTAGCGTGCAGGCAGACAGAAACGATTTAACCTGTTCGGCATAAGC
>DATDFJ010000299.1:0-2829 GCA_036522675.1 Chthoniobacterales bacterium
GCGGTCGGTGTAGGCCAGCCGCAACAGCTCGAGCCAGTCGTCATCGCGGAGTTTTTTCTCGGCGGCGAGCGGTTCGTCTTTGGCGATTGGCTGATAACAGGAAAAAACGCCGTGCCGCAAAAAATCCGGCGACTTTTCATCAACCGAAAACTGAAAATCACCATAGAGAAATCCGTCTGCGATGCGCTCTTCGAAGCGGTGCGCCAGTTCGTCTGCCTGAATGAGCGCAACACCGCGCCGCAATTTCTTCCGCGGCACGAGCCGAAGGGTAACGCTGCTGATCAAGCCGAACAGGCCGTAGCCGCCAATCGCCAGCAGAAAGAGCTCTTCATTTTCGTTTCTGGAACAGCGCAGGATTTTTCCGTCGCTGTTGACGATGGTGAATGCTTCGACGTTCGAGATCAGTGGCTTCATCGTGAGGCCGCGCCCGTGCACGTTTGAAGCGAGACTGCCGCCGAGCGTAAAAGTGTCCGCACCGGTTTGTTTCTGCGCGATGCCCCACTGATCCTGCATGTCGCGTTGCGCGTCGAGATAAGCGCGAATTAGCTCCGGCCATTGGATACCCGCCTCGGCTTCGATCAAGCCACGGTCGCGATCGAACGAGAGGATCCGATTCAGGGAACGCGTATCGAGGCAAATGCTGTCGGTCGCAAATTGTTGCCCGCCCATGGAATGGCGGCAGCCCGACACTGAAATCGCCAATCCCTTGCGCGCTGCGGAATGCACAATATCGACCAGTTCATCTCGACTCCTTGGCTTGAGCAGCTCGCGCACGCGGGTCCGATTCAGGGCAGAATGGACATCGTTGACCCAGATTTCCTCCGCCCGTTCGGCGAAGTCGGGGGGCGCGAGTGCAAAGAGCGCCGCGGTGCGAATGAATTGACGCCGGGTCAGCACGCGAAATTCTAGTCAATCAGCTCGGCGTTGACCGACCAAACTCAAAGACAATTTTCCCGCTGCGTTTTCCCTGCGCGGCGTGAACAACCGCCGCGTTTACTTCATCAAGCGGATACGATTTGTCGATCTTCGTCTTGAGCAAGCCGCGTTTGGCCATGTCGAACAATGGGCGAAATGCTGCCATGCGCTCGGAAAGCGTGGCCTGATCGTACCATTTGTTGATCCAGATGCCCCGGAAACGCAGGTCTTTGAAAATGAGCAAACCGTTGGGGATTTTGAGCGGCTGCAAGCTCATCGCGCCGAAGGTCACGAGCGTGCCAGCGGGCGCCAGAGAATTGGCCAGTCGGAGCGCGCTCTCGCCGCCAACCGCGTTTAATCCGAGACGAATCTCTGCGCCGGCGGTCGCGCTCTTGACCTCATCGCGCAGCGTTTCACCGTCGACGAGCACCACGTCGCCGCCTTCGCTGCGCAGCTCCTCAATCAATTCGGCGCGGCGCACAACGTTGACTGTTTTGTAACCGAGTTCGCGCGCGATTTGCATCACGGCGCGGCCGGCCGCCGAGTTGGCCGCATTTTGAATCAGCCAGTCGCCCTTTTTTAGATCGACATAATCGTGCAACAAACGCCACGCGGTCATCGGATTGATCTTCAACATTGCCGCGTGCAGCGGCTCTATTTCCGGCGGCACGGCGACAAGCTCGGTCGCTTTCACCGCGACCGCTTCGCGCCAGGTGCCGATGTTGTGTGGCAAAATCACGACCGCACCGGTCCTGATGCCCTGCACGTCCGCGCCAAGATCGACAACGACTCCTGCGCCTTCGAATCCAGGCGTGGCCGGCAGTTGCGGGCGCACCGGGTATTTTCCTTCGATCGCATTGAGATCGGCGGGGTTGATCGGCGCCGCCTGCATCCTGACGACGGCTTCGTCTGCCGCAGGCTTCGGCCACGGCCGCGTTTCAACGCGCAAAACATCCGGCGGATTTCCGTGCGTTTCGTAAACGACCGCTTCTATAGTTCGATCCATCGATGAGTTCCGCCGCGCATCCTCCGGCAGCGATTGCTAATCTGCAAACCGGCGCGCGGCTCGCGTTAATCGGCCTTGCCGTAAACGTCGCGTTTGCCGTTATTAAAATCGTCGGCGGCATTTTCGGAAATGCTTATGCGCTCATCGCCGACGGAGTGGAATCGGCCTTGGACGTCGCGGGCTCAATTGTCATTTGGGGCGGTCTCCGTTTCGCGGCGCGACCGCCCGATGCAACTCATCCATACGGTCACGGCAAAGCCGAACCGCTGACGGCGATTTTTGTTGCGGGGATTGTTTTATTGGCGGCGATCGCGCTGGCAGTAGAAAGCGCGCGGACGATGTTTCTGCCGCATGATAAGCCGGCCCAGTTTACGTTGCTCATTTTGCTCAGCGTCGTTGTCGTTAAAGAAACGCTCTTTCGTTATGTCGTGCGTTTTGGTCGCTCGATCGAAAGCATCGCCGTGGAAGCCGACGCCTGGCGTCATCGCGCTGACGTTCTGACCTCAATCGCGGCGTTCGTTGGAATTTCCATCGCGCTCATTGGCGGCGAGAGTTGGCGAAGCGCGGATAATTGGGCTGCCATCTTCGTTTGTCTGGTCATCGCCAGTATCGGCGTGCGCCTGCTGCGACCTGCGCTCTATGACATTCTTGATACTGCGCCGCGCAGCGGAATTCTCGAACGTGTGCGGGAATCAGCGGCGGCGGTGGACGGCGTCGTTCGAATCGACAAAAGTTTTGTCCGCAAAATGGGTCTGAGCTTTTATGTCGATCTTCATGTTGAAGTGGACGGCGACATCTCGGTGCGCGAAGGCCACCACATTGCCCACGTCGTGAAACGCGCCATCCAGGCGACAGATCCGCGCATTGCCGATGTGCTCGTGCACGTCGAACCCGCAAACGCTCAGCCG
>DATDFJ010000300.1:0-7249 GCA_036522675.1 Chthoniobacterales bacterium
GGCCTGTGTCAGCAATTGACCGCGATTAGTTTCATGGCGCACTCCAGTGCACTGCGGCTGAGGAACCATCGGGTCATCGAAGTTGAAGACATCGAAAAGATCGCCCGCCTAATCAGCGGCACCGTCGTAAGCGCGCGCAACATCGCGCGCGATTTGCACAAGGAGAAGGTCGATGCGGCGACGTTTGAAGCTGCCTTGGGCGACCTCGTTAATCGTGAAGTCTGGAAAGTCCCCTGCCGGCTCGTGCTGTGGAACGAAGCCAACCTTCAGGACGACAAAGCTGCCGCCGAGCTTTACCGGATTATGCGGGAGGCGCTCATCAACGCGAACAAGCACGCGCGTGCCAGCAAAATCGTCCTGGAGGTGCGCCGTGACGGCGATGAGCTCATCTGCAGTGTGCGCGACAACGGCATCGGTTTGAATGCAAAGAAAAACGCCGGACGCGGATTAGGTTTTGAGATCATGAACTATCGGGCACGATCGATCGGCGCGCGTCTGCAAGTAGAAACTCCGCGCAACGGAGGCACCCTTCTCTCGGTTCATCTACCGAAACCGAGATGAAAAATACAATCGCACCTGCGATGAAGGCTGGCGCCCTCGCGAAACCCGCGAAGATCGCGTCGCCCAAGGCAAAGCGGATCATCATCGTCGACGATCATCCTCTCTTCCGAAAAGGGCTCGTCCAATTGATCGACAGCACGGACGACGGGCTGGCGGTTTGCGGGGAAGCGAGCGATGCGGCTGAAGCGCTCGGCGCGATCCGGCAATTGAAGCCCGACATGGCGATTGTCGATCTTAGCTTGCCCGGAGCGAATGGCATCGAACTGATCAAGAATATCCGAGCTGAATTTCCCAAGCTCCCCATCCTTGTTCTTTCGATGCACGACGAATCGCTCTACGCGTTGCGCGCGTTGCGCGCCGGCGCGCAGGGCTACGTCATGAAACAGGAGGCGCTGGAAAAAGTCATCGGCGCCATCCGCGGCGTATTTGCCGGGCGGCCCTATCTCAGCCCCGATATGTCGGCCAAACTGATCAGCAGTTTTGCCACTGGCAAAGGCGAATCGAATTTGACCGACAAGCTCAGCGATCGCGAGCTGGAGATCCTGGAATTGATCGGCAAAGGCCGGGACGTGCGCGAGATCGCAAAGCTTTTGCATCTCAGTCCGAAAACGGTCGAGACCCACCGCGCCCACATCAAGGAAAAGCTCAATCTGGCGAACGCGCGCCAGGTCGCGCGTTACGCCGTGCAGTGGATCGACCAAAAGGCAATTTGACCAGCGGTCAAATTGCCTTTTGGAAGCTCCAAACCCCAAACTCCAAGCTCCAAGCAAACTCAGTCTTCAAATCCCAAAGCGGACGCATGTGCGATGACTAGATAAAAGGAGAACGCATACCATGGCCAAAATTGTCAAAGTCATCGAAGTGATGTCGCAATCAGAAAAAAGCTGGGAAGACGCTACCCAAAACGTCGTGACTGAGGCATCCAAAACGCTGCGCAATATTCGCTCGGTTTATGTCAAGGAATTCACCGCCGAGGTCGCGAATGACCGGGTGACCAATTACCGCGTGAATGCAAAGGTGACGTTTGAGATGGAGCGCTGACCGCCGCCCTGCGTGCGGAAGCCCCAAATTCCAAGCTCCAAATTCCAAACCGAAAGTCGCTCTCGATTATTTCTTCGGTTTGAGCAGCGGAAAGAGGATGACGTCGCGGATGGAATCCGCGCCGGTAAACAACATGGCGAGGCGATCGATGCCGAGGCCAAAGCCGCCGGCCGGCGGCATTCCATACTCGAGCGCGAGCAAGAAGTCCTCGTCGATCTTTTGCGTTTCCTCGCCTGCTTGTTCGAGCAATCGCCGTCGTTGCACAAGCGGATCATTCAGCTCGGTATAACCAGGCGCGATCTCCACGCCGTTGATGATCAGTTCGAAGACGTCGACGAGCGATTCGTCGGCGCTGTTCTGTCGCGCCAGCGGTACGAGTTCCTTTGGACAATGCGTCACGAACAGCGGGTCGAACGTTTTTTCTTCAATCAACTTTTCAAACACATGCTGAGTGACTTCGAAGTCGGCGAGCGTAGGCAAGACCTCCAGCTGGAACTCGCGCGTGGCACGTTCGCGCCGCTCCTGCGCAGTCAATTTGAACCAATCAACGCCCGCGACCTGGCGGACAAGATCGACATATCGCGCACGGCGCCACGGCCGCTGCAAGTTGATCGTGCGTGTCATCTTTCCCTCGGCGTCGCGATGTTCGATTTGCAGTGAGCCGAAGACCTTTTCGGCCAAATGACAGATGAGCTCTTCCACCAGATCCGCGATTTTCTCGAAGTCGGCATACGCCCAATAGGCTTCGAGCATGGTGAATTCGGGGTTGTGTTTTCGAGAAATACCTTCGTTGCGAAAGTTGCGATTGATTTCGAAGACTTTGTTGAACCCGCCGACGAGCAGCCGTTTCAAATACAGCTCCGGCGCGATCCGCAGATAAAGGTCGAGCCCGAGTGCTTTGTGATGCGTGCTGAACGGCTCCGCCGCCGCGCCGCCCGCTATCGTCTGCAACATCGGCGTCTCCACTTCGAGGAATCCACGGTCTTCGAAGAAGCGGCGCGTCTCGCGCACGATGGCGACGCGTTTAGCGAAAGTTTCGCGCGACCGCTCGTTCGTGACGAGATCGAGATAACGCTGACGGTAACGCGCTTCAATGTCCTGGAGCCCGTGCCATTTTTCCGGGAGCGGCCGCAATGATTTTGCCAGCAAGTCGAATCGCCGGACGCGCAGCGTGGGCTCGCCGGTTTTGGTGAGAAAACAAAGGCCTTCGACGCCGATGAAATCGCCCAAATCGAGCAGCGGCACCAGCTCCATCAACTCGGCGCCGACTTCCTTCGCCTGAATGTAAATTTGAATGCGCCCAGTCGCGTCGCGCAGATCGAGAAAATGGCTCTGGCCCATATCGCGATGCGCCGTGATCCGGCCGGCGGCCCGCAGCGTTTCGCCCTCTCTGAACTTCTCTCGGACCTCGGAAATGTTGCCGCTCGTCTCAAAACTTTTCCCGAATGGTTCCACTCCGCGCGCCCGCAGCGTGTCGAGTTTCTTGCGCCGCAAGGCGATCAGCTCGTTTTCGTCATCCATTTCGCGCGAAGTTGAATATTGGTTTGCCAGTGCAAGATCGACAATGAGATATTCATGCGTGACCAAACTCTGTAGGGGACGCCACTAGCGTCCCGCCCAAGGAAGCAGGCTGCTTCCCCTACAGCTGCGCAGCTTTGTTATGCTCGATTTACCGGAAACGACATCGAAAATGGGCGGCCCGCTTGTCCGTCAATTCTCGGTTTTTCTGCCGAACAAAGTCGGCGCGTTACTGGAGATAGTGAAGTTGTTAAACACTCACAATACCCACGTCGTCGCATTAAGCGTCTCGGAGTCGACCGACTCGGCCATCGCGCGGCTGATGGTGAGCGATCCCCAGCGGGTCGAGGAATTGTTTCGCGAGCACGATGTGCCCTTTGGCGTGTGCGAGGTCGTCGTTGTCGAGATGCGTGAAGTCGCCACACAATTGCCGAAGCTTTTCGCCGCCCTGCTCATGGCCGAGGTGAATGTGCATTTCACTTATCCCTTGCTCACCCGGCCGCATGGACTCGCCGCGCTTGCCCTGCACCTGGACGACTCCGAATGTGCTTCATCCGTTCTCATTGGCGAGGGTTTCAAAATCTTGAGCCAGGCCGATATTTCGCGCTGAGGGGCTCGGCGCGCCCGAGCATGAGAAGTTTGATTTACCTTCTCACCCCTTACTCATCACTTCTCACTGTCCGACTGCGGCACCGGTTGACTTTTTTCCCAAAACGCGTTTACAGAAATGCGGTCGGCCGCCATGCGCACTGTCACCTTCTCATCTCCGCTGGGCGCGGACCAGAGTTTTAGGATCGCGTTGGGAGCGGTGGCCGTTTTTGCCGCGGCGGAATTTTTGGCAGCCGGGTACCATTTCATCGGCCGGCGTCACGCTCCGGCCGCGCCCGCGGCGGTGCCACCTGAAACGCGAATGGCGGTGACGAAACCCGCGCCACAACCCGCGCCATCGATCCCGGCTACGATCACAATGCCGCCGCCGCTCTCATTGGGCGAGCAAGTACTGATCGATGCCGTGGCCCTGCGTGATCGCGGCGATACTGCCAACGCCCTTGCCCGTTTACAGGAAGCATCCGAGCGCGACCCGACGAACGCGAAAATCCTCGAGGAGCTCGCCAAGACTTACGAGGCGATGCAAAACGTAGAACGTTCCAATGAGATTTGGCGCAAGATCCAGGAGATGGGACCGGCCGCGGGAGCCTCGTTCGAACTGGCGGATCAACGCCTTAAACTAGGTTTGCCCGTCTCTGCTACTTCGGGCGCTGGACTTCCCGGCCAGGGCCGCCTCGTAACTTCCACCGCACCGGCCGAAACGGGAACTTCGACGGAAGGTCCGAACCTCGCGATCAATGAAGCCACTGTCACCGAAACACCCGACCCGGATGCAGACACGAGCTTGCAGCTTCGACTTGGGATCAAAAAACACAGCAAAGCGGTGATCGATCACACGCGCGTCAAGATCCAGGTGTTCTTCTACGACACTGTCGACGACAAGGACATCAAGCTGACCGATGCCGATGTGACCTACGAATGGTTAACACCGGACCACGACTGGGCAAAGGATGACCCCGAGGTCCTGGCGGTGAATTATCTGAGGCCAAAGAGCAAGGTCGTCTCGTCGGAAGCGGCATTGGCGGCAGCGGCGGCTTCGGTCAACCCGGGCAAAAAAGCGCGGTCGGGGAAAACAAGCGGCTCCCAACCCGGCCAACGGAAATACCTCGGCTACATCGTGCGCGTGTATTACCAGGACAAGCTCGAAGCGGTTCGAGCGGAACCGGCCAGACTGCTCAAGGTTTATCCACCTCCCTCGACCGCATCGCCCTGATGGACCTGCTCATCGTGCACCATGACGCCGAACTCGGCCGCCAATTGGTGCAAATGGTGAAAGATTACACGGCGCACAATTGCGATCTCGCCCACAGCGACGCCGCGGCGGTCGAATGGGCGCGCCGCCATTCGCGTTGCCGCCTGCTTCTCACGCAGCTCGAAGCCGAAGGAATCGACGGCCTCGTGTTGGGAGGCACACTCAGCGAAATTTTTCCGGGACTGCAAACAGCCTTTTTTCCGGCTTATTCGGCCGCGGAGCAACGGGTGCAAGTGGCGGAGACAAAAGTTTTCCCCGAGCCTATCGACGGAGAAGGCTTGCTTCGCGCGATTGCGCGCGCAGAAAACGCAACCATGAACGCACCTGACTTGTTTCATGTTGTCGATGTGTTGCAGATGTGCTGCCTCAGTCGACGCGCCGGCGCAGTTCAAATCGTGAAGGGAACACAGAGCGGAATCGTTTATTTGCGCGACGGTCAAATCCTTCACGCGGAGATGCTGACGGTTCAGGGGCAGCCCGCTTTGCTCGAAATTGTTGGCTGGGGTTCAGTTGAGTTTGCCTACGACGGCGCGGTGCACTCGCCGGCCGAGACGATCGCGCCTCCGTGGGATGCGGCCATAATCGACGCGGTCAAGCAGCGTAAGCAAACAAAGGCGGCACAGCAGATGCCCCCGTCAAGGTGACGCGATCGCGAACGACCGAATGTTTTTATGAGCAGAATTGAGTTATTCTTCCGCCCCATGAAGCTCGGTCTCGCTTTCGTGTGCACGCTTTTTTGCGTCGCGAACGCAGAGGCGCAGCTTCAAGTCGAGCTGCGACTCAAGCGGCTTCAATACGTCGCCTACGAACCGATCATCGCCACCCTCGGCATTACGAATCTCGCGGGCCGCGATGTCGATCTTCATGATGCCGCCGGCCAGTCGTGGTTCGGTTTTGAGATCACCACCAAGGACGGCCAACCGATCGGTTCAACCGTCACCGACCAGACTCAACCGCCCCTGCGCATCGAAGCTGGCAAAAAAGTCACCCAACAAATCAATCTCGCCCCGCTCTATGCCGTGCACGATCTCGGCACCTATCATGTGCGTGCCCATGTTTATTTCGCCGATCTGGACAAATTCTTTTACTCTCAGGGCAAGGTATTCGAGGTGACCGACGCGCGGCCGGTCTGGCAGCGCTCGGTGGGTAACCCTGAGGGCGGCACGCGCACTTACTCGCTCCTGAGCAATCGCTTCCCCGATCACACGTCGCTGTATGTGCGGGTCGAAGATAAAGACAGCGGTGTCGTCTACGCGACCTACTCATTGGGCCGGGCAATTGCGTTCGACGAACCGGAGGCCGAGGTCGATCGGACGAGCCAACTGCACGTGCTCCATTGCGCCGCGCCGCGAATCTGGGCCTATTCGCGCATCGACCTCAACGGCGAACTGGTCGCGCACGCCTCGTTTACTGAAACCAAAAGCCGGCCGCGCCTCGTCCATACCGCCGATGGCGCGGTGGCCGTACGCGGCGGCATGATGGAAACGCAGTCGGCCCAGGCGGCACGCGAATCGCTGCCAAAGTTGTCAGAGCGTCCAAGTCGATCGCCGAACAATTAGCATGCGCCGGTTTCTTTGTGTTCTGTGCTTCTGCGGCTGTTTTTCGATCGCGACTGTGGCCATGGCGCTTCCGTCCACCAGCGACACGGCGACGCGGCAGCATGCCGACATCGCCCGCTCGAAAGCGGCAACAACTCCGCGGCCGGTCACGAACGTCTCCTCAGCGCGAGCTCAAAATTACAATGATCCCACGATCGTCGTGATCGACGCCGGCCACGGCGGCCATGACCGCGGTGGCATTTCCGGCCAGCGTGTTGCGGAAAAAAATGTGACGCTCGACGTCGCGCAGCGGTTGAAAGCCCTCCTCAGCGCACAAGGTTATCGCGTCGTCATGACACGGGACAGCGACGTCTTCATTCCACTCGGCATGCGTGTCGCGATCGCGAACTCATATCCGAACGCCATCTTCGTCTGCATTCATTTCAACGCGGCCAGACGCTGGGGCGCAAATGGCATTGAGACCTACTTCTATAACCGCGACAGCCTGCCGCTCGCATCGGCCATTCATTACTACGTCGCCGGGGGTGCGCCGACCTCGAATCGTGGTGTGCGCCGCCGCGGTTATTATGTTCTACGGAACACCAGAATTCCGGCCGTGCTTGTGGAGTGCGGCTTTCTCACTAACCCCACGGAAGCTCGCTACGCCCTGAACGATTCGTATCGCCAACAGCTCGCTGACGAGATCGCGCGCGGGATCCGGGAACGTTCG
>DATDFJ010000301.1:0-9439 GCA_036522675.1 Chthoniobacterales bacterium
GAACCGCACGATATTCCCCTGTCGGCGATTGTCGATCTTGCCTAAGCTGCAGTCGCGTGCGCTCGCGCTGCGCCCAGGTGCGCGAGCTCCCAGCCAAGAATGGCGCGTTTACGAATCGGGTCCCAATGGTAGTTGCCGAGCGCGCCCGTCTCGCGAATGACTCGGTGACACGGAATGATGAACGCGAGCGGATTTGCGCCAACCGCGCTTCCGACCGCGCGCGCCGCGGTCGGTTGGTGGATCGCCGCAGCCAGACGGCCATAAGTCGTGATCGCGCCGGTTGGAACACGCAAGAGGGCGCGCCACACGCGCAGTTGAAATGGGGTACCGCGCACAAACGCGCGCAAATGCGCCCGCGGTTGTTCTTGCGCTGGATGCACAAAGATTTGGTTGGCCGCTTCCTCTGCGCGATCATCATTTCTGACCAATTGCGCATTCGGCCATTGCGCGGCGAGCAAATCGCGCGCGCCGTTCCGTCCGTCGCCACTTAAGAAAGAAAGATGACAAATTCCGCGCGAGGTCTCCGCAATCAATGCGTCCCCAAACGGAGTTCCGGCCGAACCATAATCGATGCGCAGACCGGCACCGCCGTTCTTCAGTTCACCCGGGGACGCGGCCTCGAGCGCCAGACAAAGATCGTGCACGCGGCCAGCGCTGGACAGCCCGGCATCGAAGGCCGCGTCGAGTACAGACTCGCCCGTCTGCAAAAGCGCCTTCACGTGTTCGAAGGTGAGCGATTGCAAAAAATCTTTCGGCGTGACGCCGGCCCAGTTCGAAAACAGTCGGTGAAAATGAAACGGGCTCAAGCCGACGCTCTGCGCGAGCGCGTTCAAATCGGGCTGCTCCGTATGATGTCGATCTAAATAGCGGATGACGCTGGCGACGCGTTCGTAATCGTTCATGCCCGCAGAATCCTACCATAACGGCGCGATTCCACCCGGTTCTTGCTGCGATTTTTCGCGACGATCAACCGGCCCGGACGAGCTGCTGCAACTGATGCTGAAGCGCTTGCTCGGCCTCGGCATCATCATGATAACCCCACACGACCAGCTCCAGAACAGCGCCGATTTCCGGACGCCCTTTCAGCGCCGCGCGCAACCGGCCGCGCGCAGTCCAGTCCTCGGCTTCGGCGTTGCCGACGTTTTCGGCACCGGCACGAACATCGCCGTAGCAGTACAAGACGTGCAGCGGAACACCGCGATCGTCGAAGCGATATGCATGCACGTGCAAATCGACGCCGTTGACACGCAGCCGCCGCGCGCCGTCGTCGCGGGTCAGGCTCATCCCCGTCGCGGGCAAACAAATATCCGGCCGGTGAATTTTAACCGAAAGTCCCGCCGTGCGACCCGGCAGCCATCGGAAGAAGTACATCAGCCACGGGTGACCATCGTCTGCTCGCCAAGTGCCGGCGTTGCCTTCGTGGTAGCGGAGGAGATTTCTTGTCTCAACCGGAATGCTGATCGGCTTGTATGTGTTCTCGGCGGTGGGCCACTGCACGTCCCAATGCGAGTTTACCACCGGCGGAGGATGCGCTCGGGTCCAAAGCTGGACGCCGATTTCCGCGACCGCTATCCAGAGGGCAAATGAGACGAACAACGGGACAGAAAAGTGAACGGCTGCGGATTCTTTGTCGGGAAGCGGTACCGCTACGCGTAAGGGGGCCGATCGTTGCATTTGTAGACTGAGGAACCACAACGCAAACAAGCAAATCACCAGGATGCTGACGCCGGCGGGATCGTGCCAGCCGGCGATCGCGCTCGTACCATGCTTCGCGCCGATGAATACGAGAATCGCGGTGCGAATGAGATTACAAACAAAGGCCAGCAGCGCGCCGGCGATGACGAGCAAAACGCGGCGCGCGGCGTTGAAAGAATAAAGCTCGCCGAGAAAAAGCGAGATCATCAACGTAGCCTGAAAGGAACGGACACCGCTGCAGGCCTCTTCGATGCCGATCAACCCGGTGCCGATTTCGATAACATTCCCGCGCTGGAGCGCTGGGATCCCGGCGACGTTCAAGAGCGAGACATTGATCGCGCTGACCGCACGCATGAGATTTTGAATGACGATCTGCTCGAGACGGACTGGCCAGGGCACGGCAATGAGCAGGAAACAAATCGGGAATGCAAAATGGCGCAGCCACGGTCGACCGCCGGTGAGAAACGCCGCGCCAAGCGCGATGGTGACGGCGGAAATCGCCAGCGCCCAATCAAGAAGTCGCCAGTCGGCATTGGTCTGCGCGACAAAGCGGACGGGAAGCAGCAGCAACGCGAAGACAATGATTAATGCGACAACGAACGCACGCGTCGGTGGCGGTGCCGGCAATGGGCGTTGTGTCCAGCGCTGCCAAAGCAAATAGAGGGTGAGAACCGGTACGGTCCAAGCATAGCTATACTGCGGATTGAACGACCACTCGGGCGCGAGTTGAATAACTACTTCGCCGACCAATACGAGAACGAAAACCGCGACGATGCCGAGCGGGACAGCATTCGCGCGCGACGATGTCGATCTTGCAAAATCCAACGCAGCGGCAGTAGCTTTCACGTGCGCCATAGGCTAGCGGAATCCGAGCAGGTTGCGAACCTGTCGCCTCGCGCAGGCGCGGAAGTGGCTGGCTCGCATTTTGAAGAGCTACGTTTATTTTGGAGACTTTGGACGAGCCGATCGAAAGAACACAGCGAACGTTTATTAAACTTTCGCTGGGAATCCTCTGCGGGATCATGCTGCTGATCGTGCTCGGCTGGGGCGGCTGCCGTGCCTGGCGAGGTTGGGAAGAGCATCAGCAAGTCCGGCGCGCGAGCGCTTTTCTCGATAGCGGTAAGCTCAACTCCGCGGCATTAAGTGCGCGGCGCGCGCTGCAATTAAATCCAAACAGCACCGGCGGAATGCGGATTATGGCCGAATTGGCGGAACGCGCGCACGACCGCGTGGCGCTCGACTGGCGGCGCAAAGTCGTTGAATTGGAACCGCATTCGACCGCGGATGCCATCGCGCTGTCGAATTGCGCGTTGCAGTTCGCCGATATCCGCACGGCGGAAAAGAGCCTGCAAAAGATTGCGCAGGACGCCAAAGCAACGGCCGAGTTTCATGCCGCAGCGGCGCGTCTGGCCAAAGCGCGCAACGATCCGGCCGAAGCGAAGAGGCAATTCGGCGAAGCGCTGCGGCTGGCACCGAACAACGATGCATATCAGTTGGAGTACGCGCAGAGCTGCCTGGAGTTGCCCGGCAAACCGGAACGCGAAGAGGGTCTGCGCCTGCTGGAAACGCTGCGCCGTTCCCCGACCCAACGCGCCGCTGCGACACGCGCGCTCTTCGCCGATGGCGCGGCGCATCGCCATGACCCAATCGAGTTGCGCGACCTCGCCCGTGAGTTGCAAAATTATCCGGAGGCCCTCTTCGGCGATCGATTGCTTTACCTCGATGTGCTGCGACGACTCACCGATCCGCAGTACATCCGCTACCTGACCGAGATCGAGAAAGACGCCGCCACGCGACCGGGCGATCTCGCGGCGCTGTTTTCGTGGATGAACACGAACCAATTGAGCCTGGTGGTGATCGATTTCGCGCGCACGGTGTCGCCGGATGTCCTCAATCGGTGGCCGGTGCCGTGGGCGCTGGCCGAAGCACATGCCAAAATGAACGATTGGGTGGGCTTGGAAAAGCTGACCGGAAATGCGAACTGGGCCCACTTCGATTTTCTACGCCACGCCTATCTCACACGCGCATTTCGCGGAGAAAACAACGCCGCGGCGGCGGCGCGCGAATGGACCACCGCGACAAAAACCGCCGGTGCTCAGTCGCAGTCGCTCCTTCTGCTCACCCGCGTGATCTACGATTGGGGCTGGAAAGAGGAGGGGATCGATCTGCTTTGGCAACTGTCGAAATATCCCGAGGTGCAGTTTGAAGCGTTGCACACGCTGTATGCGCATTACACCAACAGCCGCGATACACAGGGACTCTACCGTGTGCTGACGCGCTTGAACGAAATCGACCCGGACGATCTGAAAGTGCAAAACAACCTCGCCCAAATCTCGTTGCTCCTGCATGTCGATCTTGAGCGGGCGGCCAAGCGCGCAACCGATCTTTACCGCGCCGATCCGGCCAACCCAGCCTATGTCTCGACTTACGCGTTCGCTCTTTACGAGAAAGGCGACGTGACCGGTGCATTAGCCGCGATGAGCAAATTGCGCGAAGATCAACTCCGCGATCCGTCGCTGGCTGCATATTATGCGATCTTTCTCGCCGCCAGCGGCGACAAAGCAAAAGCCCGCGAGTATTTCGAGCAGGGCAAGCAGGCCAATCTTTTGCCGGAAGAACAAGCGCTGGTCGAACGCAGCGCAGCGCGATTGTAACAGGGGCGCGGAGGACCGGCCGCGGGTACGATCCTAGCTGCTCGCTTTCGCGCGATGGATCGAAAAACCGCGGATGACCTTCTTGCTGCAATGGTCCGGCAGGGAGAAGACGTTTCCGATCTGCTGTTCATGGTGGGCAAGCCTCCGCTCGTCGACAGTCATGGCCGATTGCATCCCTTTCCCATTGAGACGCCCGAATCGCTGGCCACGCCGCAGCTCATCGAAGAACTCACAAACTACATCATTAACGGCAATCAACGTTTGCTCTCGATGTTCGAAGCCAGCGGCTCGTGTGACTGCAGCTACACGGTCCAAAACGTGGCGCGGTTTCGGGCCAATATTTACAAGCAAAATGGCCGACGCGCGATCGTGATGCGCAAGTTTCCCTCCGCCATTCCCACGCTGGATGAATTGGGTCTGCCGCCGGTTTTCCGCGAGATCGTAAAGGAAAATAATGGCATCGTGCTCATCACCGGCGCCGCCGGTACGGGAAAGACGACCACGCTCGCCGCGATCGTCAACGAATTGAATCGGACCCGGGACATTCACATTTTGACGCTGGAAGATCCGATTGAGTTTGTGCATCAGCACGGCCGCGCTGCAATCAGCCAGCGCGAACTCGGCACCGATTTTCCCAGCTTTGCCGATGGATTGCGCGTCGCCTTGCGTCAGGCTCCGAAAGTCATTCTGGTGGGAGAAATTCGCGACCGGGAGACGATGGAAATCGCCATGACCGCGTCGGAAACCGGCCATTTGGTCCTGAGTACTCTGCACACCGTCAATGCCGGACAAACGATCAACCGCGTGCTCGGTTTCTTCGACCGCAATGAAGAGGAACAAATCCGGCAACGGCTCGCTCAAACGGTGCGTTTCATCGTGACTCAGCGCCTGGTTGATAAAGTAGGCGGCGGTCGCTTGCTCGTCACCGAGGTGCTCGGGAACAACCTCCGAACACGCGAAACGATTATCTACGGCGAATCGGAGGGAAAAATGTTTCATGAAATCATTGAAGCCGGCTCGACGCGCGGCTGGCACAGTTTCGACCAGTGTTTGTTGAAAGCGCGCGAGGCCGACCTCGTCACGGACGAAACGGTCTTGCTCTACTGCACGCATAAGGCAAAGACGGGCCAGGAGCTTGAGCTGCTCCGACGACGGCGCGGCCTCACCGAGACGCAGGCGCCTTCCGGGCTACGGCTCGATATTGTGCCCCCGATTCGATTGAAAGATGAGCCCGGCGACCCCATGCGCTCGACCGTAAAAGCCGCGGCACCGAGCTAAGAAGAAGCGCACGCCTCGTGCGCGGGTGATTGCGTTCGTCCAGGCGGCCAGACCGAGCTGGAAATTTTCTCTCACATTCCCCTTGACCAAGCCCGAACTGTTTGGCATCAGAGCAAACGCTACACTTAAGGGAGGAAACCATGGTTACACGATTTCATTTGGCAAAGCTAATCGCCGCCGCAGGTGCGGTGTGCATCGCTATCACTTGCTACGCACAGGCCGGGCCGCGCGGTGGGGGCGGACAATTTGGCGGCAATGCGGGCTCCTTCGGCGGCAACAGCGGCTCCTTTGGCGGCAACAGCGGCTCGGGATTTTCCGGATTTGGGTCGCGCGATCGTCAAACGCAAACGCCCGATCGCTCGGCCGGCCATGATTTCGGGCAACAGAATAATTCCGCCGATAATTCCGGGGATAATTCCGGGGATTATTCCGCGGATTCAGTCCGGACGCGAGACCGCGACAGCGCGGGCGATGATGATGCGAGTCAACGGGACCAGCGAGCGGGCGCGCAAGGCGCCGACAATCAATCCGATCGGAGTCGCGGCGGCAGTTTCCTCACGCGGCGCGGCGATGAACGAGCGGTCGAGACTGGCGAACGCAAGACGGGCGAACGCGAAAGCTCCGAAGCTCGCGGTGAAAAGAGCGAAGTCGCGAAAAAATTTGAGTCGAGTCTGCTCTTTGCGGATGTGCCGGACGCAAACACCCAACGGTCGGGGCCGACTAACAACCCTGGGCTCGATCACATGAGCCAGCAGGGGCTGCAGAACTCAGAATTCGGCCGCACCACCGCGCAAAATGCGATCGCCCAAAATGGGCCGGCGAGTGAGCCACCTGGTCGTCACCCCGGCGTCAGGCGCGAAGAACGCGAACGTGATGCCCACAACAGCCCGCGTGACGGCCATCCAAAGTTGAACGAGCAGGAACAGGACATGGCGCAGCAAATCCTGAAGGACAATTTCACCGAACAGCAGCTGCAAACGTTGAAGGAGACGTTGCAAAGCGGCGACATAACGAAGGGGGAGCAAAGAAACTTGCACAACATTTTCGGCGAAAAACTGACCCCCCAACAGGAGAAGCTGGTGGTGGAATATCTCCAGGAGCTCATGCGCGAACAGAACCGGCGTCAGGAAAAGCGATCGGGGCCGACTAACAACCCAGGGCTCGATCACATGAGCCAGCAGGGGCTGCAGAACTCAGAATTCGGCCGCACCACCGCACAAAATGCGGGCGCCGCACCGCAGCATGATCTCGGGGCGAGGCAGGAAGAACACGATTCGCCGGACAGTCCGCGCGAGGGCCATCCGAAGTTGAACGAGCAAGAACAGGACATGGCGCAGCAAATCTTGAAAGACAATTTTACCGAGCACCAACTCCAAACGTTGAAGGAGACATTGCAAAGCGGCGACATAACGAAGGGGGAGCAAAGAAACTTGCACAACATTTTCAGCGAAAAACTGACCCCCCAACAGGAGAAGCTGGTGGTGGAATATCTCCAGGAGCTCATGCGCGAACAAAACCGGCGTCAGGAAAAGCGATCGGGACCGACTAACAACCCAGGGCTCGATCACATGAGCCAGCAGGCGCTCCAAAACTCGCAATTCGGCCGCATCACTGCGGAAAATGCCATCGCCGAAAATCGCCAGACTAACGCCGCGTCGCGGCACGATGTTGATCTCAGGCGCGAAGAACATCGTTCGCAGGACAGTCCGCGTGACGGCCATCCGAAGTTGAACCAGCAGGAACAGGACATGGCGCAGCAAATCTTGAAAGACAATTTCACCGAGCACCAGCTCCAAACGTTGAAGGAGACGTTGCAAAGCGGCGACATAACGAAGGGGGAGCAAAGAAACTTGCACAACATTTTCGGAGAGAAATTGACCCCCCAACAGGAGAGGCTCGTGGTGGAATATCTGCAGGAACTCATGCGCGAAGAGAACAGGCGCCAAGAGAAAAGGCAGCATTAGAACCACCCGTTAGATCGACAGCATTCCATCGGCGACTGCGTCGGATGAATTGACGCGTCCGCCTTGCTTCAAATGCCGCCGGCCGGGCCCTCAGGCCGTTCGATCGCTGAGCGCCGACCGCGCGGCCTCATATCGGAGGCCTGGCGCAATTGCGACCAAATGACATGGGTGCGGCGTGCACAGCGTCGGCTGCGCCGTGAGAAGCAGTCTGGCTGGGAATTTGCTTCCACAGGTATGGCCAAGCGGTCGCCCCGATATGGTTCGCTTTTTGACTCGTCAGCCACCGCCCCTCGCCTTTGTCGAGGCGTTGGCACTACTCACCATGATCGTCTGGCTCGATCTCATCACTGGCCACCAGGTATCGCTGGTTCTGTTTTACAGCGTGCCGATCGTGTTCGCGGTTTGGCTGTGCGACAACAGGAGTGCTTTTGCTGTCGCGGGTTTGGCCGGCATCCTTTGGTCCTGGGCTGACGTTGTCCTGGGACACTCCTATCCCACTCCGACTGTTCAAGCTTGGGAGATGGCCATCCGGTTTGCTTTTTTCTTTCTCGTTGCTTTGTCCGGAATTGCGGTCCGAGAACGTCACCATGCCTCTATTGCACGTATCGGCCTACTCGAGCACGCGCGAAAACTCGAACAACAGATAATCGAAGTCAGCGAATACGAGCAGCAGCGGATTGGCCGCGACCTACACGATGGGCTCTGCCAGTATCTGGCCGGTGTGGGTTGCGCTGCGACGTCATTGAAGATTGATCTCGAACGACGCGGCCTGGCCGAATTGGCTACCAGTGCGGCCGACATCGAGAAACTGCTGGAGGAGTCGGTTAAAGAAGCGCGCGCTCTCGCGCATGGCCTCGTTCCGGTCCAGTTGGACGAAGCTGGCCTGAACGCGGCGCTACAAGAACTCGTCAGCTCGACGCGTCGCCTGTTCGGCATCGAGTGCACTTTCGAATTTGCCGGGAACAATGGTTTCCGTCACTTCGGCAGAACCACCCACCTGTACCGTATTGCACAGGAAGCGATTAACAATGCAACGAAACATGCGCGGGCGCGGCACATCGAGGTGCGATTAAGCGCGAACTCCAATGCGCTGAGCCTGAGCATCGCCGATGACGGAACCGGGTTCACGGAACCAGCGCAGGCCGCCAGCGGGGTCGGCATCAGTATCATGCGCTACCGCGCGAATGTTCTCGGCGGCAATTTCGAGATCGAAGATCGGCCAACCGGCGGAACGATTGTCTCATGCGTTGTGCCGGCAACAGGAACTAACGAAACGAAATGAACACGCTGCACAAAAACGCAGATAAATTCCGCGTCGTTCTTGTCGAAGATCACCCGATGTTTCGTGAACAACTCGCGCAGCTCATCCGAAAGGAAAGCGATATGTCGGTGTGCGGCGAAGCCGATAACGCGCGCGATGCCCTCCACCTGCTCGAGTCCAAACCGGCCGACATCGTGATTGTCGATCTTAGCCTGAAGGGGCCAAGCGGGCTCGAGCTTCTCAAGGATCTCAAGGCGCGCGGCATCCGCGTGCCGGTGCTTGTGCTTTCCATGCACGACGAATTGCTCTACGCCGAACGCGTCCTGCGGGCGGGCGCGCGTGGCTACATCACCAAGCATGAAACCGCGAAGGAAGTCATGGCCGCGATTCGCAAAGTCTTGGCCGGAGAGATCTATCTCGGGACGCGCATGGCCGCGCGGGTGTTCGAAAGCTTTTCCACTAATCCGACGAATGACGACGGCGTGTCACTGCTAACCGACCGTGAGCTCGAGGTTTTCGAATTGATCGGCCACGGACGCTCGACCCGCGAGATCAGCGGCTTACTTCATCTGGGGATGAGCACCGTC
>DATDFJ010000302.1:0-5920 GCA_036522675.1 Chthoniobacterales bacterium
TTTCGCTTACAACTGCGTCGGGTGTCACGCGCACGGCGGCGGCGGAATGGGGCCGGCATTGATGGATGCGAAATGGATCTACGGCAGCGAGCCGCAGCAGATTTACGGCTCGATTGTTTACGGCCGGCCCAATGGCATGCCATCGTTTCACGAGAAGATTCCCGATTCACAGGTCTGGCAAATCGTCGCCTACGTCCGCAGCATGAGCGGACTGGCCGATCAAAGCGCGGCCAATCCGCGCGACGATCATATGAAAGGCGCAACGCCGCCAAACTCGGTGCCAGCCGGCACGCCGCCTAGCGCTTCATTGCCGAAATCGGCGGAGCAACCGCCATGAACGGCGCAAACATCACTCAATCGGCGCTGGACCCGGCGGCGGCGGAAGCAGCTCAGATCGCGCATCTGTGGTGGATTTTTTTCTGGGTGACATTGTCGATCTTCGTGTTGGTCGCGATCGCTTTGCTGGTCGCGATCGTGCGACACGGCCGACGTAGAGCGAGCGAGCCGGAGATCATCGGGGAGCCAGACGCGCAGGTTCAACGGCGCACCGGCGCGATCGTTTGGACGTTGGTTGGGCTCACGGTCGCGATCCTGTTCGCATTGCTCATCAGCGATTTCTTCACCGGCAACGCGATCTATGCCGCGCCCGACCCGAACGCGCTCGCGATCAAGATCACCGGTCATCAGTGGTGGTGGGAAATCGAGTACGAAGATCCGCAGCCGAGCGAGATCATGACGACGGCCAACGAAATTCACGTTCCCGTCGGCAAAGCGGTGAAGTTCGAACTGCAATCGGTCGATGTCATCCACAGTTTCTGGGTGCCGAACATGCACGGCAAAAAAGATCTCGTGCCGGGTCATCCGACGACCACGTGGTTCACGGCGACGCGGGCCGGCGAATTTCGCGGGCAATGTGCCGAATATTGCGGCGAGCAACATGCGCACATGCGCCTTGCCTTTGTGTCCGAATCGCCGGCGCAGTTCGACCAATGGCTGACCGAGCAAAAGCGGACCGCGCCCGAACCGGTGACCGATTCGCAGCGCCGCGGACGCGACATTTTCGTTTCGCGCCAATGCGTGATGTGTCACACGATCCAGGGCACAATGGCGCGCGCGACGCTCGGGCCGGATCTCACCCACGTCGCGAGCCGCAAAACGCTCGCTGCCGGTGAGCTTCCGAACACGCGCGGTTATCTCGCCGGCTGGATCCTCAACGCGCAGGTCCTCAAGCCCGGCACACAAATGCCGCCAACGCAGCTGTCGGCCAACGATCTCAATGCGCTGCTCGATTATCTGGAGACTTTGAAATGAGTGCGTTGGTGATGCCGCCGAACTCTGGGGAGCGCACGCGCAAGATCGACATGAAAGTTTCGCGTGCTCCGATTGCCACCCTGATCGCGCCAGACGAACAGGCACACCTCGCGCTGGAAGCAGTATGGCGTCGACCGCCGGGACTGCTCGGCTGGCTTTGCAGTACGAACCACAAAGACATTGGCATTCGCTATATCGTGACTGCCTTCGTGTTCTTCGGGCTCGCGGGAATTCTCGCGTTGCTCATGCGGATTCAACTCGCCTTCCCGGAAAATCATTTCCTTTCGCCCGATCTCTACAACCAATTCTTCACCGTCCACGGCACGACGATGATGTTTCTGTTCGCGGTGCCGATCATGGAAGGACTCGGTCTCTATTTAGTGCCTTTGATGGTCGGCACGCGAAACGCGGCGTTTCCCCGTCTCAATGCGTTCGGCTATTTCGCCTTTCTCGCCGGCGGCCTGTTGCTGTGGGGGGGCTTGTTTGTGAATGCCGGAGCCGATGCTGGCTGGTTCGCATACGTGCCGTTGTCCGGTCCGCAATATTCACCGGGTCATCGCGTGGACATCTGGGCGGACATGATCACGCTCACGGAAATTTCCGCGCTCTCCGGCGCGGTCGTGAACCTGGCGACGGTTTTCAAACAGCGCGCACCGGGCATGTCGCTCAATCGCATTCCGCTCTTCGTGTGGGCGCAAGTGGTCACGGCGTTCATGATCATCTTTGCCATGCCGGCCGTCATGGTGGTGAGCGGTTTTCTCGCGCTCGACCGCCTCATGAACGTGAACACACACTTCTTCAATCCCGCCGAAGGCGGCGACGCACTCCTTTACCAACATCTCTTCTGGTTCTTCGGGCACCCCGAGGTTTACATCATTTTTATTCCGGCAACCGGGATCGTTTCGGCGATTGTGGAAACGTTCTCCGGCCGGCGCGTGTTCGGTTACACGGCGATGGTGCTATCACTTATCGCGACGGGATTCATCGGGTTCGGACTTTGGGTACACCACATGTTCGCCACGCCGCTGCCGCTGCTCGGCCGGAGTTTTTTCACCGGCTCGAGCATGATGATCGCGATCCCCACCGGGGTGCAAATTTTTTGCTGGATCGCGACGATCTGGACGGGGCGTCCACGGTTGCGTCTGCCGTTCCTGTTCGTCTGTGGATTCATCCTTGTATTCGTAATCGGCGGTTTAACCGGCATGATGCTCGCGTCCGTGCCGATCGATCTCCAGGTGCACGACACCTACTTTGTGGTCGCGCATTTCCATTATGTGCTGATCGGCGGCGCGGTCTTTCCGCTGCTCGGCGCGTTTTACTATTGGTTCCCGAAGTGGACGGGGCGGATCCTCACTGAGCCGCTAGGCCGGTGGAACTTCTGGCTCCTGTTCGTCGGGTTCAATCTCACGTTCTTTCCGATGCACATTCTCGGCCTGCACGGGATGACGCGCCGGATTTACACCTACGTCGCCGAGACCGGCTGGGGAAATCTGAATCTGCTCGCTACGATCGGTGCGCTCATTATCGGGCTGAGCATGTCGATCTTCGTGCTCAATGTGCTCCTCAGCTGTAGGCGTGGCGTCATCGCGGACGCGAATCCGTGGCTCGCGCCAACACTCGAATGGGCTACCGCGTCGCCGCCGCCGAGCTACAACTTTTATCAGCTACCGAGTGTCGCCGAAGGCGATCCGCTCTGGCGCGAACCCGAAAGCAAACCGGTCGTCGTTGGTTTGAGCCGCAAAAAACGTGAGGTGCTCAACACGACGATCATCGACGCCGTGCCCGAACATCGCTACGAGCTTGCGCTCGATTCCATTTGGCCGCTTGCGCTCGCCATCGTTGTCGGCCTGACGATGACGGCGGTGATTTTCACTCCGTGGGCCATTCCTTTCGGCATGTTCTTTTCCATGCTCATGCTCTTCGCCTGGTTCTGGCGCGGGAATGAACCCGAATTTCTGACGACGAGATCCAAAATCAAACCGACCTCGGCGGCAACGCAGCTTGCCGCAGAAACATGACCGCGACTGCAAACACCATCGACGTTTCCAAATTGCCGCCGCACGTGGAAGACCACACCTCGCCCATCTGGTGGGGTAACATCTTCATGTTGTTTATCGAGACGACGATGTTCGCCATGCTGGTCGGCACTTATTTTTATCTGCGCATGAATTTCACCGACTGGCCACCGGTGCGCAGTGACACCGGCCTTTACCAAACCAATCCCGATCTCGGCTTTGCCACGGCGAACCTGCTCCTGCTGCTCGCGAGCTGTGTTCCGATGGTGATTGTCGATCTTGCCTGTTTGCGCATGGATCTGCGCGCTGTGCGCATCGGCATGCTCGTAATGGTCATCGTCGGTCTCGGCACGATCGGCCTGCGCTTTCTCGAGTTCGGCGGATTGAAATTCCGCTGGGACGATAACGCCTACGCCGCCATTGTTTGGACGACGCTCGGGATGCATCTGCTGCATCTCATCACCGGCACGGCCGAAAATTTTCTCATGACTCTCTGGGTTTGGCTCAAAGGCCTCGACGTTCAGCATGCGCGCGATGTCCGCGTCGGCGCTTCCTATTGGTATTGGATCGCAGGAATCTGGGTCCCGCTTTATGCCATCGTTTACTTCGGACCACGCTGGCTTTGAATCGGAGCTGGCCGCGACCGACCGGCCGCTGCGCGATTTCGCGCTTTGGCTCGGCATCCTCGGGCCGCCTATGCTCTGGCTCACGCAATTCCAAACGATTTACCTGCTGGTATTTCCGGCCTGCGATCAGCATCGCAATGTGGTGATCATTGTCACGTCCCTTATCTTCGCCCTCGCGATCGCGTTCTGCGGTTTCGTGGGCTGGATCAATCGCGTTCCCGTGGCCGACGCGCTGCCGCGCGCGAAAAGAACGCGCCGTTTCATGGCCGTGTTGTCGATCTTGTCGATGTCGATCTTCGTTATCGTCACAATCGCTCAGGTCATTGCCGCCGTGATGATTTCGCCCTGCCCGATCTGACGTGAAACTCCTGCTCCTGCTCGTAATCGTGCTCGTGCTCGGACAAGAAGCTTTCGCTCACGAGCTCGAATCTACCGGCCCGCAAGACCCGCACGAGCTCTTGCGCGCGTGGAGCTTCGAACCGGGCGTGGTGATTCCGCTTTTGCTCAGCGCAATTTTGTACGTCGTCGGTGCCGTGCGATTGCGCCGCGCCGCGCCGAGAGCGAATCGCAAGATCGACAACTCCTGTTTCTCCGCGGGCTGGCTCGCACTTGTCATCGCGCTGGTCTCACCGATTCATCCTTGGGGAAGCGTTTTGTTTTCGGTGCACATGACGCAGCACGAAATCCTGATGCTGATCGGTGCGCCATTGCTCGTCCTCGGTCGCCCGATCCTACCGTTTCTCTGGGCGTTGCCGAAACCCGCCGCGCTTTCGCTTGCCAGTTGGAGCAAAACGCCGGTCTGGTCTCACACCTGGCGCACAATTTCGAATCCGTTGGTTGCCTGGACGATTCACGCGATCGTTCTCTGGTCGTGGCACATCCCGGCGCTGTTTCAGGCGACACTCAAGAGCGAATTCGTCCACGCGCTTCAACACGCCAGCTTTCTCTTTTCCGCGCTGTTGTTTTGGTGGGCGGTGCTTCACGGGCGCCGCCGCGCACTCGGGTTCGGCCTCGCCGTGCTCTACATGTTCACGACCGCGCTGCACAGCGGTTTGTTAGGCGCGCTCATCACGTTCGCCAATCGCGTCTGGTATCCGGCTTACATCGATCGCACCGCCGCATGGGGATTGACGGCGCTGGAAGATCAACAAATCGGCGGATTGATCATGTGGGTGCCGGCCGGTCTCGTTTACATCGTTGCCGGTCTCGCATTGTTCGCCGGCTGGCTGAGCGAATCCGACAAACGCGCGCCGCAATTCGCGCCGAGCGCAAAGTTCGAGCGAGTCTGACGCCCGACATCGCTGCGTATTTATACAGCAGGCGTTGAATTCCGCTCGACCCGACAAGAATGCGCATGCCCCGGCTTCGCGCCCAAGGTGATTAGCAATTATCCCGCGGGCATGCTTCTTTTTCCGATCCGCCGCGTCGCCAGGCGTAGAAGTGTCGGGATGAATGAAGTTCGGGTGGTTTTGATCATCGGTTGCCTCGCCGCTGCCACTTTTCTCGCAGCGCAACAGCTGGATGCGCAGGAGCCGGAGCGCGTGGCCGAAGCAGAACAAATCACCGTGACCGGGGAAACAACGCGCTCCCTCACATCGCAATCGCCCGACGATTCGGCCAAACACAAAAGCGAAGTTCCCGGAGCATTCACCATCAAAACCGCCGATGAGATGAAGAATAGTCGCGCGTCCAACTTGCAGGATCTTTTGCAACGCGCGCCCGGTGTCGTTTTGCAATCTGAGAACGAAGCCGAAGTCTCGAAGGTTTCGATTCGCGGTTCGGGAATCACGTCAGAAGACGAGCCGATCGGAGTCACCTTTTTGCTCGACGGCCTCAATTACAACCAGGCCGATGGCGAAGCGATCCTGGAGGATTTCGATGTCACGACGCTCAGTCATGCCGAGATTTATCGCGGCGCTGACGCGTTCAAATATGGCGCGCTGACCCTTGGCGGCGCGATCAATCTCG
>DATDFJ010000303.1:0-5006 GCA_036522675.1 Chthoniobacterales bacterium
TGCCGCAAAAAAAGGCTGCAACGTAAAAGCAAGAACCGACCTGAGTCACCGAACAGCCGCGAAGTTCCGCCGATTGTGCACGAAGTTTTACGCGCGCCCGGGCAACCGCTCGACACAGGCACGCGCGCATTCATGGAGGCGCGCTTGGGTCATGACTTTAGCAGCGTCCGCATACACAGTGACGGAAAGGCTTCCGAGTCGGCGGGCGCTGTTGCTAGTCGGGCGTTTACGTTGGGAGACGATGTGGTATTTGGCACCGGCCAATACGCGCCCGGCACAACCGATGGGCAAAGACTGTTGGCGCATGAACTAACCCACGTCATACAACAAAGGGGGGTCGTTGCTCAGGGAGTCTTGGGACTAGAAGTAAGCTCGCCATCGGACCCGCTGGAGCAGGAAGCCGAGAGGATATCTCAAACTATTGCGGCAAGGCCTACTGAAGTGCTGCAAAGACATGCGAGTCCACTGAATAAAGACGTCGCATCGACTGAACTCTTTCATCGGTGCCTTGAGACTTTCACTGTTGTCCCGAGACCGAGAATGGTGACCCCGTCACCGAGAATTACTTCTGGAAGATCATTTGGCGCACCTAAACTGGCCCGCGCCACTTACAAAGTGGGAGCATTAACAATTCAGATTGATTACGGCAATATCATCTCCGTTGCGCCGGGTGATTATGCGACGGAAATCGAAACCCGTTTTGCCCACTGGACGGGCAGTCCCGCTAGCACCATTCGCGCTCCGTTAGCGGCATTGACTCCGGATCAAAAGAAATGGGTTCTATTTGGTTTGGATATTCTAGTCGACAACACGACGGCGGCAGTTGGCGGGTTCGATAGAGTTCGGGGCGTCCAGCAACTCATCGCACATGCGCCATCCGCTGCGACGCGGCCACTCGGGGGAAACAAGTCTGATTTTCCGAATGAGGTTTTGAGCTTTAGTGGCTGGTTCGAAGTAGCACTCTCGGCCCGATTAACTGCTCCAACAGGCGCTAAGCTAACGAGCATATCCACGCTCTATAATCCGCCCCCCGGCCCGAGCGCTCCGCCTGGAGGAGTGCTGAACGGAGCGCGCCTCAACACTGATATCCCGCCGGCGCTGACTGCGTATTTGCAAGCCAGGGATCCGGCAAAGTGGACTTCGAAGGGAACCGACCCGATAGCCGGGCTGCAAACTATCGGAGACAAGATTCAAACTGAAGCGCGAACCTTCTTTGCACCCTATGGAGACACAGGTGTGGCGAACGCTTATTCCAGAGGCTGGATTTACTCGGCGCACATAACCTCCACCCTTTCGATTGTTCCCAGCGTCGACGCACGCATTAACTATCTGCTCAATAGAGCCGAGATCGTTGGTCGCACCAGTCAGCCCGGTGGCGCGATCTTCGACAATTGCAATTATGATTCGAGTCGCCCAGCGGACCGCGCGGCGCTACTCGCCATTGTAACTCCGATGGAAGCTGATCCGGCTATTCAGCCTATAGTAAATCGTTTGATCCAGCACACTGGGAGAACAGCATTCCCGCCCGGCGGCCGAGAGGTTAGCATTTCTACAGAGTTTGACGTGGCGACGACAACGGCATGCAAGGCGCGATGGGAAAACATTCGTACGCTCAGTCACGAGTTGGTCCATGCGATGGTACACCCGAAGTTTCCGTCCGCCGCGAGCACTATTCGATTCGGCCAGATCATCCGCGAAGGCTTTACCGAGGTTTTGGGAGTGCAGCTATACGAAACTGTACGCTCGAAGGCCGGTTTAGATGCTGCATTCAAAGGCGAGATGGAAGCTGGGATAGCCGCGGCACCCTGCCCGACTCCCGCTGCGCCTACGCTCAGGTACGGCCAGGCAGGCACAAATGCCGAGTCAATTCGCAACTTGGTAGGCAACGACAATTTCAGGGCCGCATACTTCCTTGGAGCCCTGAACTTGGTGGGTCTATAAAAGGTGGGAAGGTTAACATGACCGAGCCGGTAAACGATCCGATTGAAATCAAAGAGGCAGTCCAGCCGTTTCTTGAGCAGAATCTCCTTTTGTGGGCGGGGTTACCGAGAACGACTGTTGAAACACTGAGCCGCGCCATTAGCCGGCCGATAAAAATGGAGCAAGGATCGCTCGGTTGGTACCCAGCCGAGCGCTATACGTTTCGAGTGGAGAGCCCCGCTGGAGGTCTCATCGCTTATGCGCGCCACGCGGAGGTTGTGCTGATAGAAGCTCTGGTTGCGCCCCCGTTTTCTGTAACCCAAGGGCTTGGCGAGCCAACCGCGATCTTACCGCATGAAATCCTTTCTCCCCTTGCTTACGTACACGAATATTTATATTGCGAACGCGGTCTGGTACTGAGCGTCGCAGAGCCATTTCAAGAAGGGAAACCAATGAAGATTGTCCGCGCTCGCGGCATCCCTCGCCTCCACCGTGCAAGTGAGTTCGGACCCGAGTTTTACCAGGCTTTCCAGGACCAAATAGCTTGGCAACAAGTATGAAAACATCCGATCGGCATCAAAATGGCCGACGGACGCTCGTGAAAGAATTGAGACGATGCGAACAGGATTGCACGCTCGAGCTAAAGCCGCGCCGGTGGCGGTTTTGAGGCCGGCGCACCCCACGCAAGTACTGCAACGCAAATGTGCTTGCGGTGGCACATTCGGTCCGACCGGGGAATGCGACGCGTGCCGGAAAAAGAGATTGCAAAGCAAGGTCGACAATCGCGAGGCAAACGATTCGGCTGTGCCGCCGATCGTGCACGAAGTGCTGCGTTCGCCGGGACAGCCACTGGACAGCGAGACGCGCGCGTTTATCGAGCCGCGCTTTGGTCACAACTTTGCCGATGTTCGGGTGCACTCGGGTGCGCGCGCCGCGGAATCAGCGCGGGCGGTGAACGCCAACGCGTATACAGTGGGCCGCGATGTTGTTTTTGGAAATGGCCGCTATCGCGCGCGTGAGGCCGAAGGACGCCGCCTGCTCGCGCACGAATTGACGCACGTTGTCCAGCAGCGCGATCAGCCGCATTCAACCGCGAGCGATCTGGCAATCAATTCCCCCGGCGATTCTTTCGAACACGAAGCGGACGCGGCCGAACAAGTCGTCGCCGCAAGATCGACATCGTCGATCGCGGCGACGGCGGCCGGGCGCTGCTCTTTGCAGCGCGATGATTTCGAGCCCTGGCCGGGACAGGTCGGCGTTGATGTTGGCGCGGCCAAGAAAGAAGGAACGAAGACAAGCGGCAGCGTGCAGCGGACACACGATCCGCAATACACGCAGCCGCTGCCGATTGCGCTCGAGTTCGATGAAGCGAACTGCACCGTCACCTCGACAATGGAGATCAATTTTCTTCCGGCCACAAAAGAGGACGATCGTCTTACCGCCGACCGCTTTGATAAATTGAAAACGCGCATGCTCAGTGTGGCGAATGAAAAGCTCAACGGCTGGATGCACGTGCAGGTTGGCGCGGACAAGGCCTGCACCGCGTGCAGTGGGAAAACGATCAATATCAATGTGGTCGCGAAGGAGGGCAGCGGGCCGGGCGCGACGAGTGTGATTCTGCGCAAAGGCACCGGACGCGCCGACGCCGGAACGATTCCCGAAGGCGGCGAGGATTGGTTCACATCGCTCTTTGGGGGAATTTCGGATGGCACCCTGTGGCACGAGTCCGGCCACATTGTGCTCGGTTTACCCGATGAATACCCGGCCGAGGCGGGTGACCCGCCGCGGCCGAAGAACCGGATCAACACGAGCGACTGGTCGATCATGTCGTCGCATCACGACTATGGCCGGCGCTCCGTCATGCAGCCGCGGCATTTTTCATTCATCACCGCGTGGCTCGGCCGGCAGTATGCAGATTGCAAATTCGACCTCGTGGCCAACCCAATTCCATTCACGCTTGATGTCGTTGCCGGAGTCACGTTCACCGGTTCAGCGATCGGCAGCGGGTTGGGTTTCGGCGAGCTTGGCGACCTGGCGGTGGGGATCCCGCTCGATCAACAACGGCGTTTTCGCGGCTTGGTCGGTGCATACGGTGGATTCATTTCAGCGCTCGAGCCGCAAGCGCGCTTTGCTCTGCTCACCGGGGCGCTGGCTGGGTTGGATTATTCGACCGACCGCTCCGGGGGCGGTTTTGGCGTGCGCGGCGATGTGCGCCTTGGAGTGGGACAGCTCACCCCGCCACCGGGCGCAGCGCCGCCGGGATTGACTCCTACCATCGGCGGCAACCTCACCCTCGGCTACGCCGGACCGAGAGGCGAAATTGGCGCGACGGCAGGCGCGGGAAAGTTCCTTGGAGGCGCGGGAGCGAACGACCCTTATTTCACCCTCGGCGTAAGACTGGGCGTCAACTTCTGAAGCAGAACGCGCCATGATTGCCGTGCCCTCTTTGCAGCGAAAATGCCGCTGCGGTGGGACGCCGAGCCCAACCGGCGAATGCGAAGAATGCCGGAAGAAGCGGCTGCAACGCAAGATCGACAATCGCCAGCCTAACGAGTTGCTCGCGCCGCCGATTGTGCATCAGGTGCTGCGCTCTCCCGGTCAGCCGCTCGACGCCAAGGTGCGAGCATTCATGGAGCCGCATTTCGGGCATGACTTCAGCAGGGTGCGAGTGCATACGGACAAACGCGCGGGGGAATCGGCGCGCGCGGTGCATGCGCAAGCCTACACTGTGGGTCGAAATATCGTCTTTGCGACTGGACGATACTCGCCTCGGAGCAGTACCGGGCAGAGGTTGTTAGCGCATTAGCTCGTCCACACGGTTCAGCAACAACATGGTGAAGCCTTGGCGCCATCCGAACCGATTTTCTTAGCACCGGCTGATTCGTCCCAAGAAGCCGAAGCCGAATTGGCTTCCAGGAAAATGAATGTCGGTCCACTGCCAACCACAGGGGGCAAATGTGTCCAACGAAAAACTTGGGACACACTCCCGGTTTACGAAGAGCGACCGGAGATCATGGCCCAACCAAAAGACAAGGTCTGCCTGACCTATGACGATGGTCCTCAGAAAGGCACTGAAGATGTTCTGG
>DATDFJ010000304.1:0-2597 GCA_036522675.1 Chthoniobacterales bacterium
GCAGCCTTTTGGATTAATGCCGCCGGTGCGCTGGAGTGTGACTTGATCGCCGGAGATAGTGTAAGTGCCCCACGCGTCGCGTTTGCCCTGGTGCTTAAGATCGACATCGAACGTGCCATCGGCCTTGATCGCCCAGACGGTACCCAGCGAATTTGACCAAGTACCGACCAACGACGGCGTCGTCGTCTTTTGGAACATGGCGCACGCGCCGAGCAGCG
The DNA here is from genome assembly GCA_036522675.1 of Chthoniobacterales bacterium. GTDB lineage: Bacteria > Verrucomicrobiota > Verrucomicrobiia > Chthoniobacterales > UBA10450 > AV17. The sequence continues at coordinate 219 of DATDFJ010000304.1, forward strand.
TGATGAAGGTGCTGGCCAGAATGAGTTTCGAAGAAAACTTTAAGTTCATGCGCTAATCGTCTTCACTCACGCCATGGTCTGCAAGCGCAGAACGCGCTCGCGGCAAATCTTTACTCAGGTCGGCTGGTCGGTACCGTTGCTTCCGGTGGAACTTTCCGAACAAGAGATCGGCGACGCGCTCAAATCGGTGAAATATCCCGGCTTCACCCGCGACATCGTTTCATTTGGCCTGGTCAAGTCGATCAAGATCGATGGTGGCGATGTCAAAGTGCAACTCGCCCTCGCCACGAATGACCCGAATGTTCCGGCGGCGATCAAGAGCGACGCCGAACGCGTGTTGCGAGATTTGCCCGGCGTGCGGAGCGCGAAAGTTTTGATCGACATCCATGCGCCGCCCGCCGGCGCGGGCGCGAGTGTGGTTGCCCAGCGGATTCCCGGTGTCCGACACATCATCGCGGTTGCAAGCGGCAAGGGCGGCGTCGGTAAATCGACCATCGCGGCCAATATGGCCATCGCGCTCGAACAGACTGGGGCCCGCGTCGGATTGTGCGACTGCGATATTTACGGTCCTAGCATTGCGCTCATGTTCGGCACCCGCGAGCGGCCCACGGCAACCGATGAAAACAAGATCGTCCCGATCGAGCAGTACAACCTCAAGCTGATGTCGATGGGTCTTCTTCTCGACGATACATCGCCGGCGATTTTGCGTGGGCCGATGGTCACCCGCTACACGCAGCAATTTTTGCGACAGGTGGAGTGGGGCGAGCTCGACTATCTGGTGCTCGATCTGCCACCGGGCACGGGTGATATCCAGCTCACAATCGTGCAAACCGTCGCGCTTTCCGGCGCTATCATCGTGACCACGCCCCAGGAAGTGGCCCTGATCGACGCGCGCAAAGCCGCCACCATGTTTGAGAAGGTCAACGTGCCGGTGCTCGGTCTGGTCGAAAATATGAGCTATTTCGTTTCGCCTTCCGACCGCAAACGCTACGACATCTTCGGCAGCGGCGGCGGCGAGCGCGAAGCCAAACGGCTGCGGGTGCCGCTGCTCGGCCAAATCCCGATCGACATCGCCACCCGCAAATCAGGCGACCGCGGCATCCCGATTGTCGCAGAAGATCGACAATCGCCGGTCACGGCAGTGTTCCTGAAGATTGCAGAGCGAATTCGCGATGAGCTGGCGTGAAAGCACCAAATTCCAAGCGCCAAACCCCAGGGAAGCACCAATATCAAGCAGCTATCGAGCTTGTGTGTTGGAGGTTGAAGCTTGAAGTTTCCTCGGTGCTTGGGTTTGGAGTTTGGTGCTTTAAATAGGTATGGCGACTGCTACGTCATACTTTGCCGAGGGGCGGCATTAGTTATTGACCGATTGTGAGTTTTATGGAAAAACCACCCGACATGCCTGCGGCACAAGAGGATCAACCCCAGTTCGTTAAGAACTCCGTCCTCTACAAGGAGTTCCTCGCCGAGCGGGAGGAGATTTTGAAACACAAGTGGATTGAGAGCGAAAAAGCCGGCCGCGATATCGGCTTTGAGCGTGCGCTGCTCGACTGGATCGTGAAACATCGTTCCCAGTGGCGCGAGAGACGAATGAAGGAGGCTCGCACGGAAAAGGCAGCCTCCTGAATTTGTTCGGCTCCTTTAATGCGGTCCAGTGAGGCCGCCAAGGACGCGAAATGAAAGACCCGAAACAACAGGCTAGTCCGGCTCGGACCGTCCAAGTGATGGACGCCGACGCGATGCGGCGCGCGCTGCAGCGGATCGCGCATGAAATTGCCGAGCAAAACGACGATCTGAAATCGGTCGTGCTCGCGGGGATTCCTTCGCGCGGCGTCGAGATCGCGCGACGGCTCGCGGAGTTCATCCGCGAGTTTGCCAAGGTCGACATCGCGACTGGCATCATTGACGTCGCGATGCATCGGGATGACGTCGGCACGCGCGCCGAGTTGCCGGTCGTGCGTGCGTCGACCCTGCCGCTGCCGCTGGAGGGTCGTACCGTCATCATCGTTGACGATGTGCTTTTCACCGGCCGCACGGTCCGCGCGGCCATGGACGCGATCAGCTCCTTTGGTCGGCCGGCACGCGTTCAAATGGCCGCGCTGATCGACCGCGGTCATCGCGAACTGCCGATTCGCGCCGATTACGTTGGCAAGAATCTGCCGACCGCCACGCGCGAACAGATCCAGGTGCGCCTGCACGAAACCGACAGCGAGCCGGATGCAGTCTGGCTAACAAAAGAATGACTACGCGCTGGACACGAAAAGATCTGCTCGGTCTGCGCGAGCTTTCGGCCGACGAAATCAATTTCGTGCTCGAGACCACGGACGCGTTCAAACAGGTCGGCACGCGGGAGATCAAAAAAGTGCCGGCGCTGCGCGG
>DATDFJ010000305.1:0-3771 GCA_036522675.1 Chthoniobacterales bacterium
GACAAAGAATCGAAGAAGCGCCACCAAATGTCGGAGGTGGGCGTTTACACGGTGAAGAACGGTAAGATCGTGCGGGAGGAATTTCTGCCGCGCGTTTAAGGGGGGACGCCGCGCTTCGGCGCTGCGATGAAGATCAGAGCGGTGATTGCGCTAGCGGTTGCGAGCGCGGCGCCGAGCAGCATGACCGCGCGGAATCCGGAGACAAACGCCTCGTCGATCACGCGACGAATCGATTGTTTACCATCTCGATCTTCTGCAACCGTGATCGCTGCCAGTTTGTTGGATTGCGCTCGAACTGACTCGATCGTTGCAGGTGAGAACTTCGATTCGTTGAGCTGCCGGTCCAATTCATTCCGAAAAACGTCGAGCATGACGATTCCGAGAACCGCAATGGCAACGAGCCCGGCCGTGCGCGCGACCGCGTTGTTCACGCCGGAAGCAATCCCGGCGCGGTCCTGGCCGGCTGAACCCATGACTGTGGTAGTCAGCGGGGCCACGCTGATCGCCATGCCCAATCCCAGAGCGGCGACCGGCGGAAAGAACGTCGTCCAATAACTGCCACCCACGCCCGGCCACGCGAAAAGCAGATAGCCGCTCGCCGCAATTACTGGCCCGACAATGAGCGGGATTCTCGGTCCGTAACTTGAAACGACGCCACCGGACCACCGCGAGAGCGAAGACATAATCAAAATAAACGGCAGCAAGGCCGCGCCCGCGGCGGTCGGCGAGTAGTGCTGGACCTGAATCAAATTCAGCGGCAGGAAGAAGAGCGTGCCGCCGAGCGCGGCGTAGAGCAGGAAGGTGAGGAGATTAGTTCCCGCAAATATGCGCGATCGAAAAAGCGCGAGCGGCAACATCGGGCGCGAGCTCCGCGATTCGACGAAAACAAAACCAATCAGTAACACGCTGCCGGCGATCAGCGCGCTCATGACCACACCCTGGCCGAAGCCGACTCGCGACGATTCAATGAGTCCGTAAACGAGCGCACCCAAACCGAGCACAGCCAAAATCGCGCCGAACCAATCGATTCGTGTAGCTCTACGGTTGGAATGCTCGTGGACGTGGCGCAGGGAGATGAAAATCACCAGGAGCGCGAGCGGGAGATTAATAAAAAAAACCGCGCGCCACGAAACATGTTCGATCAGCCATCCGCCCATGAGCGGCCCGATCGCAGCCGTAATAGCACTGAACGCCGACCACGTTCCGATTGCGCGTCCGCGTTCCTGCTCGGAAAAAGAATTGCTGATGATGGCGAGACTGCCGGGAACGAGCAGGGCCGCGCCAAATCCCTGCACGCCGCGCGCCAGAATCAGTTCGGTGATGTTCGTAGCGAATCCGCATGCTGCCGACGCAAACGCGAAAATCGCGACGCCGATTACGAAAATGCGGCGACGGCCAAAGTGATCACCGAGCGAACCGCCCACGAGCAAGCACGCGGAAAGCAAAAGCGCGTAGGCTTCAACCACCCATTGAACATCGACCGCGCTGGCATTGAGGGCCGTTTGCAACGCGGGCAACGCGACATTGACGACCGTGCCGTCGATGAACGCCATGCTCGAAGCCAGAATCGTGGCGGCAAGGATCCAGCGCCCGCGCGCTTTAGTGCACGGCGCTTCCGCCGTCCGCGCGCGAATTACGTTTTCATCGCAGGGATCTCGTAAGATCGCCCACATCGCTCAGTATTCGCAGAAAACGTCGTCCGGATAACAATACAACCAGCGTTCGCTGGGTTGCGCGGAAGCGATCACCGGATGCTCGGTCGCGCGCGCGTGTTTGCTCGCGTGCCGATTCGGCGAGCTGTCGCAGCACAAGGTCACGCCGCATTGCTGACACGTGCGGAGATGGACCCACGAAGCGCCGATCTTCACACACTCGGCGCATTCACGAACCTCCGGCTGTTTCACGGGATCGACCGCATCGAGGTGAGAGCAACCGCGGTCTTCCATATTATTGAGAGCGGCGATTGTTTCGCGAAACCAAATGAACCTGAATTCCGGCGACGGCCATCCCGCCTTCACCGACCGCCGCAGCGCAACGTTTCACCGAACCCGAACGGACATCGCCCGCCGCAAAAATTCCCGGCAAACTTGTTTCCATCGGCGTCGGCTGATGTTTGGTCGCGCGCCACGCGGGCGCATCGGCCACAGCGGCGCCGGTCTTGATGAACCCTTTTTCGTCGCGCTCAAGCTCCGCCGGCAGCCACTCCGTGCATGGTAATGCGCCAGTCATTGAAAAGACCGCCGGCGTTTTGATCTCGCGCCGTTCGCTCGTGCGCGTGTTTTCGATCTCGACCGCCTCGAGCTTATTTCCGCCGGACATGCGCCGGATTTCCGTGCGGTACAGGATCTCGATGTTTTTTTGCGCTTCAACACGACGCGCCAAATAATCGGACATGCGTTTTCGGATGTCGTCGCTCCGGACGACGAGCAACACTTTCTTGGCGCCGTCGGAAAGAAACATTGCCGCTTGTCCGGCTGAATTGCCGCTGCCGACGACGAGCACGGTTTCGTTGCGGCAAATTTGGCCTTCGAGCGCGGTCGCGGCGTAATACACACCGAGGCCTTCAAACTTTTCCCGGTTTTCCGCCTCGAGCCGGCGATAGTTCGCGCCGGTCGCGATGAGCACCGCTTTCGCGCGCAGGATCGCCTCGGTGCCTTCGATCTGGATGCAGGCGCGGCATTCCTCGTCCGCATTGTAACGAAGCGAGAGCGCCTCGGCCGGTGTGGAAAATTTCGCGCCAAAGCGATACGCCTGGAGTTGTGCCAGCCAGGTCAAATCGCCGCCGCTGATCCCGGTCGGGAATCCGAAGAAATTCTCGATCAGCGATGACGAACCGGCTTGGCCGCCGGTGGCATAACTTTCCAGGACAACGGTGTTCAGCCCCTCCGAAGTCGCGTAAACGGCGGCCGCGAGACCGGCCGGACCGGCGCCAACGATCGCCAGATCGCATTCGATTTCCGTTTCGGTTCCATGCACGAGCGGACGCAGCAGCCCGGCGGCTTGCGCGACTTCGCGCAACGACGGCCGGCGCAAAGGCGAGCCGCTGGGCGTGATCAACGTCGGCAGATCGCGATTGGTCAGGCGAAAACGTTTGCTCAACTGCTGACCCTGCTCGCCGGCAAGATCGACAAGCCGGTGCGGAACATGGTTCTTATCGAGAAAATCATCGATCTGACGGCCATCGCGATCGTCCGTGCGCGCCAAAACGCGAAAACCCGCGAACTCGCGGTCGCGATTCAAGCGGCGTCGCCGCATGATCAACGCGTTGACGATCGTTGTACTGACCGCCGGTATTTCCGCTAAGGCGCGGCGTAGCTCCGAGGCCGGCACATCGAGGATTTCGGCTTCTTCGGATGTGACGCGCACGGTCGCGAGAGCGGATGTCCCCTGCAACATGGAAACGTCCCCAAGGAAATCACGCGGGTGCGCGGTCGCGAGAATTTGTTCCGTGTCGTCACGCTGCTCGAAACCCTCCAGTTCGCCGCGGAGTAGAATCGTCAGCCCCAAATCGCGTTGACCCGCTTTAAAGATTACATCGCCGCGCTTGAGCACACGCCGTTGTCCCAACGGCTCCAGCAACGAGAGCTGATAATCATCGAGCTTTGGAAACGCGGCCGCTTCCGTGTCGCGATAAAACTGCTCGTCCTGCTCTTCAGTCGTTGCCGGCATGCTTTAATATTGCAAACGCGTCAACCATTCCCGCGCAACATCGACATCATCGCTCGTTAGCTCATGCCCGCTTTGGAAAAAGCGAATCGTCACGTCCGCGCC
>DATDFJ010000306.1:0-16156 GCA_036522675.1 Chthoniobacterales bacterium
CCCGAGCCCATCGATCACATTTCGCGGAATATCCGCCTGTCGATCTATCGCCGCCGGATCCTGCTCCGCATCAAGAAACGCCCGCAGTTCCCCCAGCGTTTTATCCAGCTCAGTCTGCTGCGCCGCCGGAATCCGCGGATATGGCATCACCCAATCGGATACGAAATGTCCTTGGAACAACCCCTTGGCAAACCCGACTGCCTGCGGCCCGGCGAAGAGCAGTTCTTCCGCCTGCTGCATTTCCTTCTGTCGTTGTGCTTCCGCTTCAGTCATCGAAAAACAATCCGCCTACCAACAGTGCGCGGGTCACGAATTCTAGCTCTTGAGCCGCGCGTGTCTAATCGCGGCTCGACGGTAGCAAATATCTGCCGCTTAGACTACAATTGCCGAACTGATAAATGAACTCCGAACGGCCATCCACGCTTCGCCGTTTGTTCCATTTACAATCACATTGAGCGACGGCCGGCGCCTGCGTGCACAGACCGGCAACCACGTTTTTCTGTCACCGCGCGGGACGACTGTCTATATCTACCCGACTGACGAACATGTCGTGTGGGTAAGCACACGGCATATCACTTCGATCGAACCAGACGAAGAGCCAGCGATTTCGTAATCTTCGCCTGCAGCGCTGGCGGTACCGTCTGTTCGCAAACCAGCGCCTGCGGCCCAGCAAAGAGCGGTTCCTCCGCCTGCTGCATTTCCTTCTGTCGTTGGAGTTCGGCTTCACTCGCCATACGAAAAATAGATCTTACCATGTCGTAGCTTTAGCGAAGGCGGGCCGCCGAGGAAGCCGACGGGTCACGCATTGTAGCTAGTGAGAAATGCGAACGCATTGTATTGTCGAAAAGGAATTCGCGAGGTGTGCGAAAGTCGATCCAGCTCCGAGAGCCAGAACATTATCGTCGCCCGCGATAAATCGCAGCACTCGAACACTGCTGCTCGCGCGAGATGACCGTGCTCTGCTCAAAGTCGGATAGCGGCCAGTTCCGTTGGGGAGACACCGGCGCCTGTGTAGCTCGTAGCGCCCTGCTTCGTTTAAGGAACCAGCTCCTATGTCGCCACAAAAACCTGAAGACACATGTTCACGGGCAGTTTCGACTCCACGTAAGTCGGGCTGCGACTGCTTGCGTGCACTAGGTTGAAGTATGCGCAGGCGTCGTGAGCCTGAACAACTCATCGCGACTGCCCACTCTTTGCTTCCTTTGATCTCGTTCGTCACTAACTGGCGCGGAGCAGGAGTCGTTTCGGTCCAGATTGAGCTCGGACATCAGCTGCAGCCCTGACTAGTGCCGCATTCGGTGCAGACGCCGCACGCGCCGGCGCGGATGACTTTGTCGCTGCCGCAATGGGAGCAGACGATGTCCATGAACATGTTGCCGAGGGCTTCCTGAACGCGGTCGGCGTGGCTGCTGCCGTTGCCCGCCACGGCGGGTGAACCTTCGTTCGGTGTGTGGCTCGTGATGACATCGAGGATTTCTTTTTCGCCGGTGCGGGCGAGGTCGGAGACCGGTCGATTGATCGCTTTCTTTTCGATCTCGGAAATTTCCTTGAGCGGGAGCTCTGGTTGTCCGCGGTTTGGCGCGGTGGCTTCCTTGTAACCTTTGATGAATTGGCAGGCTAACCAGCGGAACACGTAATCGGTGATGCTGGTGGCGTTGCGGATATCGGGATTTTTGGTGAACCCGCTCGGCTCGAATCGTTGATAGGCGAATTTTTTCACGAGCGATTCGAGGGGCACGCCGTACTGGAGCGCGATCGACGTGAGCGTGCCAACGGTGTCCATTAATCCGCCGATGGTGCTGCCCTCCTTCGACATGGTGATGAACAGTTCGCCCGGCTGATTGTCCTCGTACAAGCCGACCGTGATGTAGCCTTCGTGCCCGGCGATCTCGAATCGGTGGGTCAACGACATGCGCGTGTCAGGCATCCGATGCCGGATCGGCTTGTCGATCTTGGCGCGTAACTCGGCCAGCTCGCCTTCCAGTTCGAGAATGCGTTTCTGGAAATCTTCGCGATCGACTGTGACGTCGAGCGCAACATCGACATCCTCCGCTGTGCCGCCCATGTCGCGAGTCTTGCGTGTGTTGAGAGGTGCGGAGCGTTTCGAGGCTTCCCGATAAATGGCGATTGATTTCAAACCGAGCCGCCAGCCTTCCACGTAGCTGCTCATGATGTCGTTTACGGTCGCGGACTCGGGCATGTTGACGGTCTTAGAAATCGCGCCGCTGAGGAACGGTTGAGCGGCGGCCATCATTTTCAGATGGGCCATGTAATGAAGTGAGCGCTCGCCTTTGAACGGTTTGAACGCGCAATCGAAGATCGGCAGGTGCTCCGGCTTCAGCCCGGAGGTGATACTCGATCCATCGGCATCGGTGACGTCCTCGATTGTGTCGAACGCGTCGATGTGCGCGATGATCCGGTCGATCTCCTCGGAATTGTAACCGAGTTTCTCCAGCGCCGGTTTGATCGTTTGATTGACGATTTTCAACATGCCGCCGCCGGCGAGGAGCTTGTATTTCACGAGGGCGATGTCCGGCTCGATCCCGGTCGTGTCGCAATCCATCAGGAAACTGATCGTGCCAGTAGGCGCAAGCACGGTGACCTGCGCGTTGCGATAACCGTGGCGTTTGCCCAGATCGGCGGCGCGCTTCCACGTTTTCGCCGCTTCTTTCTTTAAATAAGCGAATTCATCGACGTCGGGAATCTCATTCACCGCGCAGCGATGCAGATCGATGACTTCGAGCATCGACGCGACGTTGTCCTTCGACACCGGCTTCGGCACACCGGCGCACCGGGCATCTTTGTAACCGGGAAACGGTCCCATCGCCTGGGCCATGCGCGCGCTTTGCTCGTAAGCCTCGCCGGTCATGATTGCCGTGATCGCGCCGCAGAGCGCGCGGCCTTCGACGCTGTCGTAACCGTAGCCGTAGCTCATGATGAGTGAGCCAAGATTTGCGTAACCGAGCCCGAGCGTGCGGAAGATGTGCGAGTTCTCGGCGATCTCCTGGATCGGATAACTTGCGTTATCGACGATGATTTCCTGCGCGGTGATGAAGATGCGCACTGCCGCCTTGAATCGCTCGACATCGAATGTGCCGTCCGGCGCCTTGAACTTCATCAGGTTGAGCGACGCGAGATTGCAGGCCGTGTTGTCGAGGAACAGGTACTCGCTGCACGGGTTAGTGGAGTTTTGGCGATCGGTGCCTTTGCAGGTGTGCCATTTGTGGATGGTGGTGTCGAACTGCATACCGGGATCGCCGCAGACGTGTGTGCCCTCTGCGATTTTGCGCAGCAACGTGCGCGCGTCTTTGCATTCGCATGGCTGACCGTCGGTCACGCGGCGCGTCCACCATTCGCGGCCTTCGAGCGCGGCCTCCATGAATTCGTCGCTCACGCGCACGCTCACATTTTCGTTTTGATACATGACCGAGCCGTAAGCGTCGCCGTTGTAACTGCCGTCATAACCCTGCTCGATCAGCGCCCACGCTTTTCTCTCTTCTTTCTGTTTGGCATCGATGAATTCCTCGATGTCCGGGTGCCAATCCTTGAGCGTGTTCATCTTGGCCGCGCGCCGGGTTTTGCCGCCGCTCTTCACCACATTCGCGACCTGATCGTAAACTTTCAGAAACGACAACGGGCCGCTCGGTTTCCCGCCGCCGCTCAATTTTTCTCTTGTCGATCTTAGCGTGGACAGATCGGTGCCGGTGCCGCTGCCGTACTTGAAGAGCATCGCTTCGCTCGTGGCGAGCCGCATGATGTCTTCCATCGTATCGTCAACGTTCTGGATGAAACAGGCGCTGCCCTGTGGGTATTCGTACTGCGTCGGCGCGCGCTCGGCCTTTCCGGTCTCGCGATTGTAAAAGTAGTTGCCTTCACCCGCGCCCTTGCCGATGCCGTATTGGTGATATAAACCGACATTGAACCAGACCGGCGAGTTAAATGCACCGTGCTGATTCAAACACAACCACGTCAGTTCATCATAAAAAGTTTCCGCGACTTCCGCGTCCGCGAAATAGCCGTCGGCAATGCCCCAGTCGGTGATCGTGCGCGTGACCCGATGGATCAGTTGCCGCACCGAAGTTTCGCGACCGCCCTTCCGCGGATCAGTCCCGAGCGCGATGTCGCCGTAGAAATATTTTGAGACTGCGATCTTGGTTGCCAGCGCGCTCCAACTCTTCGGCACCTCGATGTCTTCCTGTTTGAAAATGATTTTGCCGCTGTCGTCAGTTATTTCCGCCGTGCGCCGTTCCCATTCGATTTGCTCGCAAGGCGGCACTGCCGCGTCGCTAAACGCCCGCTCCACGCGCAGCCCGCGATTTTTCTTCTTCGTGGTCAACCGATTTGATCTGCGATCAGGTGATTTCGCTCGCGGGAGCGACGACAGCGCGACGTCATCTTTGAGTTGGACCATAAGCGAGGAGGGGCGATTGGTTTTTTGTGAACAGCGGTCAATACTGGTGGACAGCCCGGGCTAATAACCTGTGAATTCTGGGGAATAACAAGTAATAGCGTGGGCCGTCCGGCGGACATACAATATGCAGGGCGAAACCGACCCAAAGCAAGCCCAAAATTTGCGCTTTTTTTTCGCTTGCGACTCCAACCGCGAAGTGCGCGGAGCGGAATGAATTATCCCTGAGACTGCGACCGCTGCACCGCGCCCATACGAATCGTTTACAACACCAGGCGGCCCGCGTTAACACCCCGGCGTCCGGCGGCGACGCGACATGAAGAGGGCGGGCAGCCAAAATATCGACGCACCTCGCATTACCCATTGCTGAGGCGGATTCGAATATGGTATTTATGAAGTTTCGATGGACAAAATCGGATTATCTAATTGCTGACGCGGAATTAGAAATGGTATGTATGAGGTTTCTAAGGAACGAGGGCGCGTGAAGGTTTTAGCGGGTCAGCAGAACGGGACAAGAGGAGCGGTCGTCGCGCGGTCAGCCGACCGCAGTGGCGCCCGCGCCAGGCCGTCAGAGCCGCAGTTACAAACCGCCGCTATGGTCGGGCTCGAGCAGCCGGCGGTCGCGCTTGCGATCGAGTTTGTGCAGTCCGGTTTCACCGTTCTAGGCGTCGACTCGAATGAGGAACGCGTGCGTGCCAGCGAGCAGAGTCCGGTGCTGCGCGCTGCATTAAGGCGCCGGCGGTTCGCCGCCTCGACAGATTACAGCACGATCCGCCGCGCGAGCCTCGTGGTCGTATGCGTCGATGCGCCAATCGACAGCGATGCGGCTGTAGTCGCGCTGGTGGATGCAAGCGCTCGCGTTGCACCGCATATCGACCGCGGCACTGTTGTGGTGGTCGAAGCGGTTTCGCCGACGCACCCGGTGTGCCGTGTTTTGGGCTCGCTGTTTGAGCACGGGTCGGGTCTGAAGCAGGGCACCGGCTTCAGTCTCTTGTTCGCGCCGTCTCTCGCCGAGACAAGCGATCCCGCTGCGCGTGCGGCCGCAATCGCGCTCATGTATGAAATCGGAGCCGACACCGCGGCGGAGGTGCCCCAGGCGACAAGCCGGATATCCCATGATCGAGCTGCCGTGCGTCGCGGGCGCAGGGATAAACGTTTCGCGAACATGCTCGTGAATGTCAGCGCCGTGGTGGACGTCATCGTCATCGCGGCGATGCTCATCGCGGCGTTTTTCATTCGCTTCCGCACAGGCCTCAGCATGTGGGGCGTGCACGCGGATCTGGGGCTTCGCGAGTACGTAGGTTACATTGTCTACGGCGTTTTATCGCTCTTCCTGCTGATGGCGCACGAAGGCGTGTACGATTCGCGGAATCTGTTGCATAGCGGCGGTATCACCACACGAATGTTGCGCGCCGGGCCGTTGTGGGTGGTTGCATATCTTTCGCTGGCGCTGCTGTTTCAATTCCGGCCGCCGATCTCCCGAATTTACGTCGCTCTTGGCGTCACCATGACCGTCGCGGGACTCACGGTCTGGCGGATTCTCTTCCGTCGAATGTTGCGCGCGCCCGGAATCGTCGAGCGGCTGCAGAAACGGGTGATCTTCGCCGGCTGGAACCACGAAGCGCGACGGCTTGCGCAGACGTTCGCAGCTGACCCGGCATCCGGCTTCGCAGTCGTCGGCTGCGTTCTGCCTGGCGGCCCCAAAGGAGAGGAGATCGATAGCAACCTCGCACCGTGCCTGGGCACCCTTGAGGATCTCCGCCCGCTGCTGGATACGCATGCGATCGACACCGTCATCCTCGCCGACGGTGGGTCTCCGCATCTGAAACGCAGCGCTCTTCACATCGCTACGTTGTGCGAGCAGGAAATGGTCGGTTTCAAGATTCTGCCATCCTACTTCCGGATTTTTCTTTCTGGACTACACCTTGTGACGATGCGCGGCACGCCGGTGCTCGGAGTAACGCGTTTGCCGCTGGACCGATTCCTGAATCGCGTGTTCAAGCGATTTTTCGATATTGGTGCTGCGACGATCGGATTGCTCGTCTCCGCGCCGATCATCGCAGTAATGGGCGCGCTGGTTTACCTCGAGTCACCCGGCCCGATCCTGTACCGGCAGCGCCGGCTTGGCCTGGATGGGTCTGTGTTTGAGATGCTCAAAATCCGAAGCATGCGTCTCGACGCCGAATCAAACGGCGAAGTCGGATGGACCCGGAAGGACGATCCACGCCGGTTACGCGTTGGTGCGTTCATTCGGCGGTGGAACATCGACGAGCTCCCGCAATTCTGGAACGTTCTGCGCGGCGATATGAGCGTGGTCGGGCCGCGGCCGGAACGTCCCGAACTGGTCACCACGTTTCGGTTCGAAATTCCGCATTACCAGGCGCGGCACAATATCAAACCCGGCATTACCGGATGGGCGCAGATCAGTGGGTGTCGCGGCGACACCGACCTGGTAGAAAGAATTAACTGCGATCTTTACTACCTCGAGAACTGGAGCCTGCTGCTCGACCTGCTAATCCTTGCCAGAACGCCGTTTGCGCGGAAGAACGCCTACTAGGGCAGCGATGCACGCGTAAACAGTTTCGGCAGCTGTCGCGCGAGCATCTCGCGAAAGTTCGTCACGAACACATCCGGCCTGAACCGGTGCGCGTTTTCAGCGCAGCGGAGCGGATCAAAAGTTGAGTTCTCGAAGCGTTCTAAGGCATCACAAAGAGCGTCAACTGTTGCGTCCTCGAAGAACAAACCCGTAATGGTATCAAGCACCGTCTCGCAGGCGCCACCGCGATGAAGCGCAATCACCGGCGCGCCCGCCGCTTGAGCTTCGACGGCGGTGATTCCGAAGTCTTCTACCTGTGGGTGTATAAAGCCACAGCATCGTTCGAAATAGCGGATGATTTCAGCGCGCGGCTGGCGTCCAAGAAATCGAACGTTCTTGCGTGCGAGCTGCGTCAGGTGCGCCCGTTCAGGACCATCGCCGATTATTACCAAGGGTTTGCCGTTTCTACTGAATGCTTGGACCGCGAGGTCGACACGCTTGTAAGCAACAAGTTCACTGACAATCAGGTAGAACTCCTCTCGCTCTTTTCGCGGCGTAAAAGCGCCTGTGTCAACGGGCGGATGAATCACCTCGGCCTGCCTTTCGTAGCAGCGAGCAATCCTGCCGCGTACAAACTCCGAGTTCGCAATAAAGTGGGTGACGCGTTGGGCCGCTCGCCGATCAAACTCGCGTACATAACGGGAAACTGCTCGAAAGAAAGCCCGTCCACCTGAGCGTAATCCACTCGTGTAACGCAGATAAGTGTTCTGTTCGTCCCACAAATAGCGCGGAGGAGAATGGCAGTAACAGATGTGCGGAATGCCCTCGCGATATGATAGCCCTTTAATGACGCTCGCATCCGAGCTGATGAGCAGGTCTGTCGCGCCGTCTACGTGCAGCGTGCCGACCGCCCAGGGAAACAGCGGCAGCATTTGTCGATAATGTGTAACAGCGAACGGCAATCGATTTAGCCTCGACTGAATAATAGAATGTGAGTCGATCAGGGCGCTGGTCGTGCCTTTTCGAGCCACCAGCGTATAAATGGGCGCGGCTTCAAACAGTAAGCAGAGTTGCTCCAGCACTCGCTCGCCGCCGCGCATTCGTACCAACCAGTGATGTGCGAGTGCTACGTTCAAGCTGTTAGCTTGTGGTAGAGGCTGATGTACTCGCCAGCTGCGGTCGACCATCGAAATCGCTTGGCGCGTTCCCGGCCACGAGCGACGACGGCTTGGCGCTCGTTGTCAGTCCATCCGATGACATTCTCGATCGCGGCAGCGATGCTCTCGCTTGACATCGGATCAACGAGCTTGGCTGCGCTACCTACGATCTCCGGAAGACACGACGAGTTCGAGGCAATAACCGGTGTTCCCGCTTCCATTGCTTCCAACACGGGCAGACCGAAGCCTTCTTCTAATGACGGGTATACGAATGCCACCGCTCCGGCGTATGCGCGCGCGAGGTTCGCGTCCGTAACGTATCCCAAGACGGTCACACCTGGATGGCTTAACAGCTCAGGATAGTCGCTGGTCTTACGGAACCCGGGTTGTTTCCTGCCAACTATCCATAGTTCAAGGTCCGGCCGCTTGCGCCTGACAAGCTTCCACGCATCAATCATTCGGCGAAGATTTTTGTGCGGCTGCAACGAGCCGACGCACAGAATGTACGGCGGTGCATTGACGACGTCTGCCGCTGTCGGAAGCGGTTTCACTCCATTATGAATTACCCGCACCCGCTCGGCCGAGAGCGATAGCGCGCGGATCGCTTCCTGGCGGACGTACTGCGAAACGGCGACGACTGCGCTGGCGGAGCGAAGGCCCGGTACGGCTGTGATCGCATAGGCAGCGCGGAACCGCCAGGAATACCATTGCGGATGGGTGATGAAGTTTACGTCGTGGAGTGTGACTACAGACGCGACCGCTCGGGCGCCAATCGCAGGACTCGTGGTGATCGGGTGGTGCGCTAAGCGCGCTCCTGCCGCAACGCACCGGTAGGGAAAGACAAGTTGTTCCCACAGTTGTGCCCGACTGCGTGACCATTCTGAAAACGGAACTTGAACCAGGTTGATCCCATCAGAGCTCTTCCACCCATCGATCCCCGGGAACCGCCTGTCGGCGAACACGTCTATCCAGAAGTCACGATTGGGATGACGGATAATTGCGTCGAAGAGATTGTAGGCGGCGGTCTGTGTTCCTGTGGGCTCGAGAGTGCCCGAGAAACGACCATTGAACGCGAGCCGTGTCAGGCGGCGCACCTGATAGCTAAGCCGTGCGCAGGCGCATTAGTGGGCACCGGCCTTCGCGGGATTTGGAGCTTCAGTAATCGCGGCGATTTCCTCCGCGCCGTACACACCTTTGCCATACTCGCCCGCTGAGTAGTCATAGTATGCTGCAAGTCTTGCGTCCGCGGGCACTCCGTTCAACACGTAGCCGCGAACGTTCGCTGCCGCATCACGCAGCTTTTCCAAGGCGCGCGCCGCAGCATGGCGAGATGTACGGCCGTATCGGACGACTAGACATACCGCTTCGGCCTCTTTGGCGAGAAGCAGCGGATCGCTCACTGCGTTCACGGGCGCGCTATCGATAATCACGCGGTCGAACTGCTGCCGCGCCTCCTGCAGCAAGAAGTGAAACCATCCGCCGGCGAGCAGTTCCAGCGGATTAGGCACACGGCGACCGGCCGATATCACGGACAAACCCGCTACGCGCGTAGTCTGCACGCAAGCGCGCCAATCCATTTGATCACGAAGTATGTCCGCTACTCCTTCGCGGCTGTCATCGGAGAGCAAGACGCGAGCGACTGATCTAAGACGAAGGTCTGCGTCGATCAGCAGTGTCCGCAGCCCCTGCTGCGCGCATGCCGCACCGTAGTTGATTGCACAAAACGTTTTGCCTTCGCCCGGCCGCGCGCTCGTGAACATAATCGTTCGTTGCTCGTCGCCATGCAATGACAACGCAGTGCGCAACGTGCGCACCGCTTCCGCGGTGTAACCGGCCGGCTCACGCAGCATGATGAGAGGCATATCTGACACCGTTGCGGGAGCGGCAGCGGGAATCACCGCGAGGGCCGGTATTTTCAACACCTGATCTGCCTCGGCCACCGTACGAATGGAGGTGTCCCAGGCTCGGAGCAAGAGCACAACACCTATGCCGAGTAAGACTCCGAGCACGGTCGAACCGGCAAGGATGAGCAGCCTGCGCGGACGCACCGGCCGGTCCGGAACATCAGCCGGCGATTTCACCATGATGTCGTCCTGCTCAATGCTTTTGGTCACGTCCGTCTCCTTCATTCGCGCGAGCACCGCGTCGTACAGAGCACGGTCGCTCTCTACCTCGCGCTGCAGGACGGCATAAGGGATTGCCAGCTTGTTCAGCTCGAGAGCTTTTTGTTCCTGTTCGTGCAATGCCTGTTCGTACTTTGCTTCCGTGTCCTTTGCTGCTTCGTATGCTGAGTTGATCGACGCTGCCGTTTGCTTGATGAGATCATTGAGACTCGCCTTCTGCGCATCGAGTTGGCTCTTCGCCTGAATCAGTTTTGGATGCATCGGGCCGTATCGCTTGCTAAAATTAGCGACAACACCTTCCTGCTCCGCCACGATGCGTTTCTGCTCGACGACCGCCTTTGCTTCCGCGACCGATGAAAGCTTCAGGAGATCTTCAGGCGCAGAATTACTCAGCCTGTGCGCCTGAGACACGTCTGCCTCGAGCTTCATTCGCTCCGTCTTTGCCGCAGTGAGCTTTGCATTCAGCTCCTTTAGCTTCTCAACGATTATGTTTTGTGTGTCCTGCAACGAAACCGCCTGTGTCCGCTCCTTGTAGTCCTGTAAAGCCTGCTCGGACTTCTGGAGCTTTTCCTTCAACCTGTTCGCTTCGGCGAATAGAACGCTGTTTGTGTCTGTTACGAGATTGAGTCGCTGCTCACGATTCATCTTTCGGTACTCGTTCACCACGGTCAGCGAAAGCTGCTGTGCGAACTCCGGGCGTTCACTTTCAGCGCGCACAGCGATAAGACGCGTGCCTTTGACCAGCTTCACCGAAAGATGGCGTTGGAGCGCGCGTGTCAGTTCCGGAAGCTTGTAAGGCTCCGAGCGAGGCGGCAGCCCTAGAGAACCGCCGTCCAGATGCAACGCCGCGACTACACGCTCACGCAACGCTTCATTCGCGAGGTTTTGCTCGATCGTCCTGAGTAGCTCGGTTGCGTTCAAGTCTTCGTTCGCAATATCCTGAATGTTGAGAATCTTGTGGGATTTTTGCTCTACCTGCACGACGGTTTGCGCCGCATAGACTTTCGGCGTCACCAGCAGATAGATGCACGCGGCCACGACCGTCGCGATGGCTACAGCCGCAACCCAGTACCGCTTTTCGTAGATCGCGTAGTAGAGCGCGCGAAAGTCGATCGGCTCGTCAGCATCAGGCGGGTAAATAGGGCCGGAAGTCATTGCTAAAACCGGCTTTCCGACACGGTGATTACATCACCGGGTATTACTTCGAATGTAGGCGCCCGGCCACTAGCCATTGCTTTGGCATTCACTCGAAATACCTGTTCCTTCCCGCTAGCGACGCGTTTCACCAGTACACGCGACGGATTCGCCCCCCGCGTGTAACCTCCGGCCAGTCCGATTGCTTCGAGCAGACCAAGCTTCTCGCGGTCGGGAAAATCATAGCTGCCGGGTTTTTGCACCTGACCAAGCACTGTTACCCTGTACTTCGTGAAGCTCAGCACGTTCACGGTCACCTGGGGGTTGATGATGTAGCCGCCTGCGAGTGCATCACGGATTATCCGTGCGGCCTGCTGAGGCGTACGACCTCCAATGCGTACCTGGCCTATCAATGGGAAGGTTATTGTGCCGTCCCGAGAGATGCGCAGTTTGGACTCGAGGTCGTCCTCTTGAAACACCTTGATGTCGACAAGATCATTTGGCGCAAGAATGTAACTCGTCGCGCGATCATCGGTCATTGTCGCGTCGGTGGACTGACCGCGTAGTGCTAGCGCGGCAGTCACGTAGACGGCAAAAAAGGCTACAGCTCTATATTTCCGGCTCATCAGAACATTACATCGAGCTGCACAAACGCCTGGTTCTGGTCGAACGTAAAGCGACTTACTGTCGAGCTATCGGTGCGATAAACATAGCCGGCCTGCACCGCGGCTGAACGGCTTAGCACAACACGAAAATTTGGTTCAATGGAAAACACGTCGTCGTCGCGGGAGAGTAGTGATCCGTCAATACCGTAGTAATGCGCATTTTCGTAGCTCACAACCAAGCCTAGATAGTAATGCTGTGCAAATCTCTGTTGTGCGGTAACTGTTCCTCCGGTGTACTCGATATTCAGATTAGGAGTGGCGGCCGAACTTTCCACTCTCCGCGCGGCTTGCACCGAGAGCAGCGTTGCGTCGTATGGCGAATAGCTCGCGGTGATCCCAAACACGGGCGTCACGCGATCATCACCGTCAGTCTGACGAAACTCCGCGCCGCCATGTGCTTCCAACTGAGTTCGTTCAGTTACGTCGTAACGGACGCGCGCCAGTGCCTGCTCGTACCGTTGTGTGTTTGCGTGCTCTACGTCGAGCGCGCCGATTGTGCCGCCAAATGCCACCTCCGTCCATGAGCCGGCGCGATAGTTGATCCAATTCTGTGCCGCCACTTCGCGCGAGTCGATCTGCGTGGAATAATGTCGAATGCTGCCCAGGAGCAAAGATTCAAACGAAGTCCGATCGCTGTAGTTATAGGTTGCCGAAAATTCCTGCGAGAAAATGTCCCGTCGCACGAGGCCTCCTACGTCGAGGTCGGGTGTGGTCAAATGCTGGAACTGGCTGCGCATGCCCAGCGTAAGGTAAGCCATTTGCCATCGTGCGATTAGCGCCGCGTCGTGGTCGACTGCGTCTTCGCCTGAATGGTCGATGAACAATCGGCCGGTTGGTGTGTATCGGATGAAAAAGAAGCTTTGCGGAGAGTAGGTGCCATCGTCGATCTCGGCCGCGCCGAATCTGTCGAGCATCAGGCGTTTGAACTCGGGCCGCACGTCACCAATTCCGACTGCCACTGTAGGTGAGAGCGACAAGATCACGTCTGACTGACGATCGAAATGGCGGATGAAAATGTTGTCGTCGTAGGTGACCTGGGCGGAGACAACGGCGACATAACGAAGCTTCTCATTCAGCGCCGCCGTCATCGGAACGTCTGGGCCCGTTTGGAGTTGCGTCGCAGAGGGGCTGTCCACGATTGGCGCCTGCTCCGGCTGGATGGGCTGCTGCGGCGCGTCGGTTTCGACTTGCCGCAGATGGGCTGGCGCGGGTGCAAGCGGTGACCAAATATGCGCCGGCTTTACGTCAGGATCTGTTGTCTCGGCCGCAGACGTGGTTTGCTCGGTCGCCGGTTGATCGGGTACTGCGTCGGCGTCAAACGGCGGCGACGTTTCAGCCAGCGCGGAGAGACTACAGAGGAGGATCGCGAAACCAACTCCGGCATCGCGATGGATGTCAGGAGAGAGAAAGATCACAAACGTGTAGGTAAGGCGCTTGGCGCCGGAACAACTGTCGCGGAATTCGGATAAGCAAGCCGCCCTTATAACTACTATAAGCGGGCGGTGTCCGTCAATCCCGCGCTGCGTTGCTACGAGCTCGCGCGCAGATTTGACGGCGCGGGCAGCATTTGCGGCCCCGGCGTCGGAGTAGGCGTCGGCATCGGTGTGGGGGTCGCCGTCGGTACCGGGGTGGGCGTCGGCGTCGGCGCAGGGGCCGCGGTCGCTTGCGCATAGTATGCGCCCCAGGCGGGGCGATGGCTCAAATCCAGACGGCGCAGACCATAGCCGGTACCGTCCGGTGCTTCATCGGCCATTGCGTATAGCGTGCCGAGGCGAAATTGCGGTTGTGCGGCGAACAGGACCATCCAATCGTTGATATATTGCGCCTGCACAGTCTCGTCGCCACCGCAGTCTTTTAGCAACGACGCCCCAAACTCGCTGATAGCGAACGGCGGGTTGCCGAATACGCTCTGACACGATTGGCCGTCGTCGTCAGGTCCGCAATTTGGGGCACCCACAGAGCACGGCGTCCAAAGATGATGCCACGGCTCTTCGGCTGCAGGATTGGCGTAAATGTGGTAGTTCGCCCAATCGAACGCCTGGCCCTGCACGCAGCCGTTAAGCACCAGTTGCTTGCACCAGTCGAGCATGCCGTAACCGCCCACCGTTGAGAGCGAATTACCGACCGAACCAAGTAGCACAACGTTTGGCAGCCCAGCAGCCTTGATCGCCTGGTAAGCAGCTTTCGCTATGGTCGCGTAGTCTGCCGCGCTAAAGCCGTTGAGATTGCATTCATTGCCCAGCTCGATGTACGCGTCCGGGTGCGCCCTTGCGATCGCCACAGCGTCGTTCGCATAGTCTGTCGGGTCAACAGGAGGCGTACCTGTGCCGACGATGATGATCATTTTCGTGAATCCGATCTGGTGCGCAGTATCTATTGCCGTCGTCCAGTCGCCGTCGATCCTCGGGCAGCGGCCGCCGTCGTCCCACATGTCCTGAAGTTCTCGTTGTATCGTAGGAGGTGTTACCGTGTTCGTGATCAGCGTCGTTTTACAATGGCCCCAAACAATGTCGGTACGCGGCGTGGCTGAAGGCGTCGGCGTCGGTGATGGACTCGCGCTCACGTTGGATATCAGGAGCGTCGCGGCAAGGCAGGCGCATACGAGGGTGGCAACGTTCGCGCGCACGCCTCGCGCGCTATTTGCAGTTAGGCTGGTGTCACGCATTGAGATGGGATTGACAGCAGGAATCATGCGCTGGGAGGCGATGAATCTTTCCGTGGCGCTAAACCGCTTTGGTGTGGAACGATCGACACTCCGGTGATCTTCCGGAGAGTGGCGAGAGCGACGATAAATCGAGTAGTCTTGGACAAGCTCTCGATGCCGATTGATTCCAAGACTGAATCGGCCGCAACGCCGGTGCCACCCAGTTAATCGGAGAAAGATACCAGCGAGCTATCGTCGCGATTCGTCGCTTTCTCTTCTCGGGTTGCCGGCGCCGGAAGGGATCATCTTCGCCCGGCCTGCTTCTGGTATGTGTCCCAGGAAGGGCGGTGACTCAAGTCCAGACGGCGCAGACCGTAGCCGCTACCGTCCGGTGCTTCGTCTGCGATGGCGTATTGTGTGCCGAGACGGAATTGTGGCTGCGCCGCGAACATCGCCATCCAGTCTTTCACATACAGCGCTTGGACCGCTTCGCTCCCGCCGCAGTCTTTTGATAGCGACGCACCGAACTCAGTAATGGCGAAGGGCGGATTGCCGAGCACCGTCTGGCACGATTCGCCTGAGCTATTGGGCGTGAAAAGATGATGCCACCGCTCTTCGATCGCTGGGTTGCCATAAATGTGGTAGTTTGCCCAATCGAACGCCTCGCCCTGCACGCAGCCGTTGCGCACTAGCTGTTTGCACCAGTCGAGCATGCTGTAGTTGCCGACAGTGGAGCGGGAATTACCGACGGAACCAAGCAGCACTACGTTTTTCAATCCGGCGCTCTTGATCGCCTGGTAGGCGGCGCGGGCGATCGTTGCGTATTGTGCCGGCCTGAAGCCGTGGAGATTGCATTCATTGCCTAACTCGATAAACGCGTCTGGGTGCGCTCTTGCGATCGCTACAGCCCTTTTCGCATAACTCGTCGCGTCGGGGACGGAATTCATGGTGTCGCCGACGATGAGCACCATTTCGGTGAATCCGATCTGGTGGGCAGTATTTATTGCATCCGGCCAGTCGTTGTCGATCCTCGGGCAGCGGCCGCCGTTATCCCACATGTCCTGAAGTTCTCGTTGTATCGTGGGAGGCGTTGTCAGGTTCGTGATGGCGGTCGTCTTACAATGACCCCAGATAATATCTGTTCGCGGCGTGGGTGAAGGTGTAGGCTTAGGCGGCGAGCTCGCGTTTGCGCTGGATGCCCATAGTGTCGCGGCCAGGCAGGCGCAAACAACAGCCGGAGCGCTCTGCCGTGCGCCTCGCCCCATATTGGCAGTTCGGCTGCTACCACGCACCGGGATGAGATTGTAACACGAATCATGCGCCCGCGGGGCGGTCAATTCTTCCGCGGCGCACGAATATTTTGTGTATGGAAAGATCGACATCTTAGTGACCTGCCGGCGGGTGACTCCGCAAGTCATTGTTTCGTGTCCTCGTCACGCGTTCGAGCGCTGCTGATTTCTAAACAACGTGCAAAATTTTATTTTCAAGA
>DATDFJ010000307.1:0-6356 GCA_036522675.1 Chthoniobacterales bacterium
CTCGCAAGGCTCGCTGCCCGCGATCGTCTCGACGCTGCGCACGACCCGATAACCCGGATGGCCCGTGTCGACGAGAAAGCAGGTGACTCCTTCGCGGCCCTTGGTGCCCGGCAGCCTGGCGAACACCTGGACAAAGTCGGCGACATCGCCGAACGTCGGAAACATCTTAGTTCCGTTGATGACGAAATCGTCTCCGTCAGGCGTGCCCGTTGCCGCCATCATGGAAGGATCGGATCCGGCGCCCGGCTCGGTCAGCGCGAAGCAGGCGGTCTTCTCTCCTCGGATGCACGGCAGGAGAAACCGCTCGACCTGCTCCCCCTTGCAAGCGTAGAGAATAGTGGAGACGTGGTTGCCGAGCTCGAAGGGCACCGCTGCCTTTTCCAGCTCTTCTGTTGCGGCAATCATCGCCACGTTGCTGACTTCCCGCCCGCAGTACTTCTTCGGCACGTCCAGCTGCCAGATATCCGCGGCCTCCGCCTTTTTCTTCAGGCCTTCCATGATCGCGATGTAGCGCTGCACTTCCGGGTCGCGACTGAGTTTCGCCCGGCTCTTCCAGCGGCTGCCCTCGAAGATGTCGGGCGCACCTTCGAACACCGGTTCCAAAGGAATGAGTTCTTCGCGGGCGAACCGCTCGACCTGGCGTCGCAACGCCTCTTCTTCCGAAGTGAGGCGGAAATCCATGACGGGACCTCCCGAGATTTTCCAGACCTCTCTATCACACGCTTATAAGCCGGGAAAAGACCTCGACGGCGGCAAAACCGCCCTGCAGAATATTCACATGGATTGTCTAGTGCTGGCTTGAAGAGTCGGAGCCGGAATTAGGTCGCGGCGCAGCTGTGTTTACGCACGGATCCTGAGTGCGTATCGATTCAGTTCCAAACTTCGTTAGCTACTTTGACGACCAAAGAGAGTTTGGCGATCTCCGCGTCGACAGTGATATTGTTGCCCAGCACGGTGCTGGAAAAGCCGCACTGCGGACTCAACGCCAGTTGTTCGAGCGGAACGTAACGGCCGGCTTCTTCGATGCGGCGCTTAAGTTCCCCAGCAGTCTCCATGTCGCCGGTTTTGGTCGTTACCAGGCCGAGCACGATTTTTTTGCCTTTCGGCACGAAACGGAGCGGCGCAAAAGTTCCCGCCCGCGGCGAATCGTACTCGAGAAAAAAACCGTCCAGGTTGAACTCGTTGAACAGGATCTCCGCGACCGGATCGTAGCCGCCTTCGGCCGCCCACGCGCTGCGGAAATTGCCCCGGCAGATGTGCATGCAGACGGTCATGTCGGGCGGCCTGTCTTTTATGCATTCGTTGATCAGCTTCGCGTACGTGCGCGGCAGTTCTTCGGGATCTTCGCCGAGCCGCCGCACGCTTTCCCGCATCTTCTCGTCGCACAAATAACCCATGTTGGGATCGTCAAGTTGAAGATACGTGCAGCCGAGCGTCGCCAAAGCGGAGATCTCTTCGCGGTAAACCCGCGCTAGGTCGGCGAAGAACATCTCGATATCGGGATAGGCCCGGCGATCGATCGCGTCCCGTCCGCCGCGCATGTGCAAAATCGTCGGCGACGGGATGCACAGCTTCGCCGTGCGCCGCGTCGCCGATTTCAAGTATTTGAAATTATCGGTCTCGATGCCGGCGCGGCGCTCCAGCCGGCTCGTTATCTCGAAGCGCGTCGGTGTGCGCTCGATCTCCTCGTCCCCGGCCTTGAATTTGCGCGCGCCGGATTGCTCCGCAACGCCCTCTTTCACGGCAACGCCCGCGAACTGCCGGAGAAAATCGGCGTTCCAGATCGTGCGCCGATATTCGCCGTCGGTGATCGCCTGAAAACCGATATCCTCCTGCAGCTGCACCGCTGCGCGAATCGCCCGGTCTTCTGCTTCCCGCAGCGCGGCGGCCGAAAGCTCGCCTTTCTGGCGCTGCTCGCGGGCGCGAAGCAGCTCCGGCGGTCGCAGCAAGCTGCCGACGTGATCGGCGCGAAACGGCGGTCTCTCAGGAATCATAGGCGCACCTTACCCGGTCTGGTAAGGCTGTGGCAAATCGCGAGCGATGTCAGGCGGGTGAATGGTGGCCAGGGACGGAATCGAACCGCCGACACGAGCCCACAAATGGAAGGCTACCGATTGCCCTCTGAAACTGGCGCAAAACCGGAACGTTTTTTTATCGCTATAAACTTGGCCGTAAACCCACCCTCAAGCTATTCCTTTCCCCAACTCCGTCGTGCACGGACATTGGTCCGGAAATCGCTCACAATTCATTTCAGCAGCCGATTTTATTTTGGCTTCGCCGCTCTCACCCGCAATTTGCATCTGGATCTTTTGCGTTACTAAAAGCCATAGAACGACAATCATTAAAGTGGCCCAACCTATCCAGCGAGTATTCAGCGGAACAGGAATAGCGCCATCGGGCGCCACTTGCTTCAGCCAAAGAAGAATTGCGACAGCACCGATAGCTTCGGCGATTCTGGCGCCGACGCCGTCTACGCCAACCTTTACCGAAGAGCGTTCCGCCGATTCCAGAGGGATAAACGCCTGCTCCCATATCGAGCGATGAACCGAGGAGCGAATACCCCCTTCCGTCACTCTCAAGACGGATCGGCTGATGGCTGTTGCTGCGGCGGTTACGAAGCTCGCTCCGCCGATTAGCGCGATCGGCAGTACCATGAGACCGCCGCGCAAGCCGAATTTATCCTGAATCTTTGGCGTTACGAAGAGTTGCAGCAGCAGCGAGCTGAAATTCAGCAAAATATAAAAATTCGCAAAAAAGCTCGCGTTGCCTTTCGATCCCATGCCGGCGCCCGCCGCGGCCGCGTAAAATTGAAAATCGATCAGCAAGCCAGCCAGCGCACCCAGCATCGAGATTCCGAGCAACGTCAGTGAATACTTGTGTTTCAGCGGCGCAAGAAATCCCCTCGGTGATTTCGTTGCCGCGGTAGGAGCGAAATTCGTCGGGAAGCATCGGTGTATATGAATTACGAGAACTGTGGCGCCGAAAATCAAGACGGCGCCTAAAAGGATCAGCCATTGAGGGTCGATATAAAGAGCGACAATTTTCGCAACGAGGCCGCCGGCCATACCGCCGGCCAGCGTCGCCGCGCCTATTTTGCTGAAGGCATTAGCGGCATCGCGCTTATCGGCTTTTTCGAAGATGTCGGCCGCCAGCAGCCAGAGACTCGCGAACAGGAGGCCGAAAACCGCCGGAATAAACATAAAGATCGCCAGCAAAAGATTGCCATCGCCAGATTTCAGAAAAGGAGCAGCCGAGGCTAAGACGGCCGCGGCGAACAGGAGAATACCTATTCGGGCCGGCCGAGCTCCCCAAACTTTCATGGCCTTTACAAAAAGCAAAGCCAGCGGCAGCGACGCCGCGCCGATATTGATGTAGACAAGCGGGAGTTGAAGCAGTCCCTTCGCGCCCTGAAAGAAAAGCGCGTCGCGTCCGGTCTTGGCGATGATGAACGCCGCGGTCAAAGTGCCGATAGCGAGCGCCGGCAAAAGAATCCGATGTGAAATACCTTGTCGTTGAGACGAATCGAACACAGGTCACTGAGATTTAATTTTTTTCCGCGAGCAGACGGCGAATCCAGGATTCCGTTGTTTCGTAGCCGCCTTCACCGATGCGAAGGTAGCGGTATTTACCGCTTCTATCGATCAACATCGTCGTTGGCCACGCGCGCACGCCGAAGCTGTTCCAGAGCTCCGAATTGTTATCTAGTACAACCGGATATTGGATACTAAGTTCTTTGACTGCCGCCGCAACCCGGCTTGACGATTTTTCCCAAAAGAACTCGGGAGTATGGATGCCGATGACTTGCAGTCCAGCCTTCTCGTACTTGGCGTGCCAGGCCCGCAACTGCGGGACCGTGTTGCGACAATTGATTCAGCCGTAGGTCCAGAACTCGATAAGCACGACACGACCGCTCAGGTCGTTCATTGTTAAGCGCTGGCTGTTGATCCATTCGGAGCCGTCGATCTTTGGTGCGGGATCACCGATTTTCAGTGTCCCGGTACTTGCGCTACTTTGCCCGCCGAGGGCTAGAAGAAGCGCGGCGACCATCACTTTGTAGATACATCGCAGCTTTAGGTTCATTGCCCCTGTGCTTTCTCCTGCAACGGAGATCCGCTTAAACGGACTCTGTTGACGGCCTTGGCGAAGGCCCCTCCTGAAACGAATCGGTAGCCTAAGAGCGCTGTAAGGAATCCTCCGTAAATGAGTGGCCAGCGGATGTCCTTTTTAACGAGCCACCAGTAATGTATTACGCCCGCTGCGGCTATGACATAGATCGCTCGGTGCAGCTTTTGCCAGCGCTTACCCAAACGCCGCACCATTGCGGCAGTCGATGTCACGGCAAGTGGAATCAGTAAGACGAAGCTCGTGAAACCGACGGTGATGAACGGCCGCTTGGCGATATCTTTGATCATGCCGCGGAAATCGAAGAACTGATCGAGCCAGATATAGGTCGTGAAATGGAGGCACGCGTAGAAGAACGCGAAGAGCCCCAGCATGCGGCGGAACTTGACCGCGTCGTTCCAGCTGGAGATTTTCCGCAGCGGCGTGACGCTCAGCGTGATCAGAAGAAAGATGATTGTCGCGTCGCCGGTCCAGTGCGTGATGACCTCGATCGGGTTTGCGCCGAGGTTGTCCGTGAGTGCGAACCAACCGAGCAGCGCGAGCGGCGTCAGCGATGAGATAAAAATCGCGGTCCTGAGAAGCTTGAGCTTCATGGCGCTAGAAATACTTGCGCAGGTCCATGCCCTGATACAGCGATGCGACCTGATCGCCGTAGCCGTTAAAGGAAAGCGTTTTGCGCTTAGAGAATTCTCCGATGCGGCGCTCGGTCGCCTGGCTCCAGCGCGGGTGATCGACCTCGGGGTTGACGTTGGAGTAAAAGCCGTACTCGGTCGGGTTGGCTTTCATCCATGCAGTCGTCGGCTGCTGCTCGATCAAGCGGATCTTGACGATCGATTTGATGCTCTTGAACCCGTACTTCCACGGCACAATGAGTCTGACCGGAGCCCCGTTCTGGTTCGGCAGCGTCTCGCCGTAAAGGCCGAGGCCGAGGATTGTGAGTGGATGGTTCGCCTCGTCCATGCGGAGCCCCTCCACGTACGGCCAAAAGAGACTCATGCGGCTCCGCTGCTGAGGCATCTGTTTGGGATCGAGCAGCGTGGTGAACTCGACGTACTTCGCCTTGCCGGTGGGCTCGGCGCGTTTAATGAGCGCATTCAGCGGGAAGCCGATCCAGGGAATCACCATCGACCAGCCCTCGACGCAGCGGAGACGGTAAATCCGCTCTTCCAGCGGCGCCAGCTTCATCAGCTCGTCGATGTCGTAGCGCTTGGGTTTATTCACTTCGCCTTCGACGGCGATGGTCCACGGCCGCGGCATGAGAGTGTTGGCGTACCGGGATGGGGAATACTTGTCCGTGCCGAACTCGTAAAAGTTGTTGTAGCCGGTGACGTCCTTCAGCGGCGTGAGCGTCTCGTTGATGCTAAGCGGGCTTTTCTGCACGTTTGCGAGCTTCTCGCTCGCGCGAGCGTCGGATCGCAATAGAAAATCGGGCGAGGTCAGGCCGGCGACAGCCGCGCCGGCGATCGCCGCCTGCGCGAGAAAGCGACGGCGGCTCAAAAACAGCGCCTTATCGGTGATTTCGGACGATTTGATGTCGCCGGGTTTTTTGATCAGCATCTAGTCCCTCGCGTCGAATTTTGGCTATATAACGGCGGAGCGGCCCGAAAAGTTCCCGCGCGAAATTTACCCTCTTACTGGTAATACTGCTGGATCAGCTTGGCGACTAGACCCGTCCAGCCGGTCTGATGACTCGCGCCGATGCCGGCGCCGTTGTCGCCGTGAAAATATTCGTGAAACGGAATCAGGTCGTGCCAGTGCGGATCTTTCTGGAACTTTTCCCCACCGCCGAAAACCGGCCTTCTCCCCTGCTGGTCGCTGAGAAAGATGCCCATGAGCCGGCGTGAGATTTCACCCGCGACTTCCCAAAGCGTCATCATCTTACCGGAGCCGGTCGGGCATTCCACCTTGAAGTCGTCGCCCAGATAATAATGGAACTTCTGCAACGACTCGATCAGAAGAAAATTCACAGGAAACCAGATCGGTCCGCGCCAGTTGGAGTTACCGCCGAAAAGGCCGGTGCTCGATTCTGCCGGTTCGTAGTCGACGCGATGCTCGGCGCCGTTCACCGACAGTTTGTACGGATGATCGCGGTGATACTGCGACAGCGCCCGGATGCCGTACGGCGAGAGGAATTCGCGTTCGTCAAGCATGAATTTCAGAATTCTGCGCAGCTGGTCCTGCGTCGCGATCGAAAGCAGCCGCCGCTCCTTCATGCCCGGCGTCCACATGCAGGC
>DATDFJ010000308.1:0-13866 GCA_036522675.1 Chthoniobacterales bacterium
CAGGTTGTGCGGTCAATCATTGAGACCGCGAGGCTCGACCAGTTTTTCCTGCTGTATCCGCACGTCGACGCCGCAATGGCCGCAACCTGACGCCGTCATCACGCGACGGTCCATTGGCATGGCGGAAGGGATTGCCGCCGCCGCTGCCAGAATTGCCATACTCAATCAGGCCCAACACCATTACATTGGTGTTGGGCCAGCTAGGTAATTCTAAGCTGGTCTCCGCACGCGGCGTCTGGCTAGTCTTCTGATCATGGGCGCTCTTGATACTTGCCAAGGAAATCGCCCGAATGACTTCCACGGCGAGTCTTGGCAAGGACGTTATTGACCTTTTGAAAGAGAAGGTCGCGCTGCTTACGGATCAAATTACGTCTCTCAACAGCAAGCTTGCTGATTCGGAAGTTGAGAACGCTGACCTTAAAAAGCAGGTTCAAAAGCTGGAACGCCAACTTGCAGGCCTTCAGCCAGACAAGGAGGAAGCGGATGGACTTGACGAAGAGGCCGTTAATTTCTTGCGCCTCTTGGCGGTTCATACCCCCCTTAAAATACCCGAGATCGCGCAGGCGCTGAGAATATCGAGAGCTAAGGCGGAATATCATCGGGATATCCTCAAAGCAAAGCGACTAATACAGCATCCGGGATTCGTAGTGACGCTTGGCGATGAGATGTACCAACTCAGCCCAAGCGG
This sequence comes from Chthoniobacterales bacterium, assembly GCA_036522675.1. Lineage (GTDB taxonomy): Bacteria > Verrucomicrobiota > Verrucomicrobiia > Chthoniobacterales > UBA10450 > AV17. Next base: position 689 of record DATDFJ010000308.1, read on the forward strand.
TAGGCAGTTCTTAGTCGAACACGGCTTTATTTGAACGATCAAATTCCAGCCTCCGCGAAAGCCTTGTCAAACTCGGCTTCCTCTTTTCGGCGCATGAACGCCTCTGTCATTTCGACAACCCGTTCTAAATCCCAAGCCTCGTATTCAACGCCTGCCGCAACAGCCGGGGTGACGCCTAGTGTCTTGTGCTTGCGCACGAAATTGTAAACCCCAAGGAACAGCGCGACCGCTGCCTTGTGGGTCTCTAGGTCTTTGGAATAGCCAAGGCCCTTGCGCTGAAACCGCTTTAGCTCTTGCCGGACGCTGAGAAACAGGCGTTCAACGTGCGAAGTCGTGAGGCTGCCTAAGTCCGGCGAGCCGACTACTGCTTCGCGCTTGGCTGACTTCATCTTGCGAACGCCTTCGTTCTTTCCAAGACGCGCCAGCGCGCCGTCTAGCATCTGCGGCTCGCCGAATATCTTTGTCTCCTGTCCGTAGCTGTAGCCCTCGTAACCGAAGGCTGCGCGAATGTGAAAAGCGTATGGACGATGATTGTCCGTTGCGATCTGAACCGGCCCCTTAACGCGCTGGCGGACATCTTCAACAAACGTTTGGCCCGTCCAGTGGTCGCGCTTGCCGACCTTGTGGGACAGAACCAGCTTCGTATCGGGGTCAATACAGGCCCAAAGCCAGAAGTCCCCGCGCTGCTTGTCTCTCGGCTCGTAAACGGCCTTTGGCTTGCGCATCCGGCTCGCGTGACAGCCGACAAACTGCTATTGCTCGTCCATCTCGATTCGTGAGCAAGGAAGATCGCGAAAGTTGGCGTCCATGTAATCGGCGAACGCTTCTCCGGTTTCCAGAATGACGCGGTGAACCGTGTCTTTCCCGACCTTGAACATACGGGCGCAAGCGCGAATCGGAGTGCCTTCGCAGAGCGCCGCGAGGATTAAAGCCTGCTTCTCTTTGGACAGTCGCTTATTCATGACTGAAAAGATATATATAGAATCAGCTTGCGTCAACACAATTTTGTATATATTTTTTCACCCATGAAGAAATCGAAAATAGGCGGAAAGAGAGAGGGCGCAGGCCGCCCGCCAGAGGGCAAAAAGCCGTATCTCGTCACGCTTACGGAGGCGAACGTGAAACGCGCTAAGAAGCGCGAAAACAACTTCTCCGGTCTGCTAGACCGGCTACTGGCCCGCTGGCTTGGCTGAACGCTTCGCCTCGCGTTCTTTGGCCTCGCGTAACTGGCGCTTGAGATCGTCTGAGCCAAGCAAATCCTCGCCATTGACCGGCTCGGATTCGGTAGCTTTCTGGACTTGCTCCAGTGCCTCTTGGCTGGCGTCGCGCTCTGACATGATGACAGACAATGGCTCATGAAGGGGGTTCTGTAAATGCCAGCATCATGTGTCCGGCTCCGTTGCCTCGGACTCGCTTCTGGATTTCAGCCGCTGCATTCTTTTGAGTGAAGAACGCTTCAAACAGGTCATCGCAGCCCTGCTTTTCCTCTAGCAAGTATCTGAGAATTAAAGCGGCGGCATCTGCTATTTGGAGCAGAAAAGCGTCGTCTTTGTGGTGAAAACTGATTTCATCGATGATCTTTGTAATCGGCAGGTAGCCCTGCATTCTACGCGAGAGAAGTTCAGCAATATTGAAGCGGGTTTTGCCGCCGAGTGATTTCCTAACGATGCGGATCATTCGCTCGATGTCGGGATTCTGTTCAGCGTGCATCGTCGCCAGCTCGCGCTCAGGCGCGTGCGTTTTCATGAATACCTCGGCAGCAACAGCGCACATTGAGAACGCTGTTCCCGCGTCGTTTGAGATTTTTTGTCTGGGCTTAAGCTTCGCGAACACCTTTTCGCGAATGTGATCTGGAACGGATTTGTTCACGAACCCGAACACGATGGGAAGGCAAAATCTGGCAGGGATGCTTACAAGTTGCCGGAGCGCCTGCCGCGCTCGTTCTCGTGGATATGTCCGCCTATCGAAAGGCGTTCGGCCAGTGCCGTGAAAAAGGTCTTTCGCGTGAAACGCGAAGTTATTCCGGCGGTCAACGGGGACGAATTCCAAAATCAGCTTATTGATTTCATTAGCGACCTCCAAATACTGACGATCTGGATCGATGACTACTCCGGCAATGACCAGAACCTTGTCGTTAGTCGAGACGCCGCTCTCGTCTATGTAGATATGGCGCACTAGCGAATCTCCGCAGAGGCCCACACCTGACAAGCTGCAAGGGCGGCTCATGGCCGCGCCTCCTTATAGCCACTAGAACCAAACTGGCCCAACACCATTACATTTTATATGACATATATTGTCTGATGTTGTGTAATATCGAGCTGCTGTCGTCGCTGGGTCCCCGCAGCGCGGCTTGTCACATCACGCAGATATCTCGGCCACCTATCGAACGCAAGCGGCGTAAAACACTGTCCACCGTTTGCTCACGCTCTCCTGACGAATGACCGGCGGCGCTTGCGCTCGCGTATTGACGCTCCAGATGCGCATGTGTAACAAGGTCGCGGCTCCGAGGTGTTGATACACCGGAGCCACTCATCACAATCCGCCCCAAATGGCCGATACACAGGCTTAAAGAAATGTTCTTACGTAAACTTGTTGCCTCGACCGTAGATGCCGACCGACGCCGAATCTAGTCGTAACACTCGCTCGCTTGCCCCACGCCTCAGCCTTTTCGACACCACCATGCTGGTGATGGGCGGAATGGTCGGGTCCGGTATCTTTATGAATCCGACCTTTGTGGCGCGGCAGGTCCATACGCCGGCACTTATTTTGGGTGCGTGGGTTTTTGGCGGAATTGTGGCGCTCATCGGTGCGTTTATTTACGCCGAACTATCCAGCCGTTTGCCCAAGGTCGGCGGGCAGTATGCGTACCTGCGCGAGGCGTTTCATCCGCTGGTGGCTTTCCTCTACGGCTGGGTGCTGTTGCTCGTCGTCCAGACGGGCGGTATGGCGGCGGTAACCGTCACATTCGCCACGTACTTTGTCGATCTTACGGGACTGAACGTGCCGGTCTCGGTCGTCGCATTGATTGCCCTCGTTGCATTGACGGTTGCAAACTGTCTCGGGGTCAAAAGCGGCAGCGTTCTGCAAAGTGTGCTGATGCTGCTGAAGATCGCAGCGATTGGCGCTTTGGTCTTCGGCGGAACGTGGCTCGTTCAAGTATTGCATTTTTCATTCAAGCCGATGATAGGCGAACCGCTTACGCCGGGCCTTATCTCAGCGTTCGGTGCCGCGATGGTTCCGGTTTTGTTTGCTTACGGCGGGTGGCAAACGGGTTGTTTCGTCGCCAGTGAACTCAGAGAACCGCGGCGCGATCTCCCACGGGCGCTGCTGCTCGGAGTGACCGGCGTGGTTGTACTTTACGTCGCGGTCAATTTTGCCTGCTTGCGGACACTCGGCGCGAGTGACTTGGCCGCGACCAACACGCCCGCTTCGGCCGTGATGCAACTGGTACTCGGCCGGCCGGGCTCCGTGATCATCGCGCTTGGGATCACTATTTCAACGCTCGGTTTTCTTAGTCAAAGCGTCCTGACCGCGCCGCGTGTTTACTTCGCGATGGCGCAGGACGGGATTTTCTTTCGCCGGCTGGCCTGGGTGCATCCGCGGACGCGGGTGCCGGTGTTCGCGATTATTTTGCAGAGCGCGTGGACAATGTTGATTGTTCTCTCGGGCAGCTATGGTCAGATCCTCAATTACGTGACGGCGATGGACTGGATCTTTTTCGGGCTAACGGCGAGTTGCCTTTTCATCTTTCGCCGACGCGTGCCATCAGGCCGGCAGTTTCGTTTGGCCTTCCACCCGGTCAGCACCGCATTTTTTTGTGCCGTGTCCTGGAGTGTAGTCGCGAACGCCGTTTACACTTATCCCCATGACACGTTGATCGGGATTGGCATTCTCGCGTCGGGCATCCCGGTGTATTTTGTTTGGAGCAAGCTGCGCCCCCATGGCTAATCTACGCCGCGACGCGGGCTCGACTTACATGGAATGGGCCAAGCTCTGCTCGGCCAGCCGGCATAATCTTGCAACCAGCGGAATGGTTTCGCTGTCGCTGGTCCATCTGCCGGTGCGAATCGAGCAGCTCGAACTGAACGGCCCGGGCGGCTACGGCTACACACCGCTCTTGGAAGCGATCTCTCGACGTTATCGCGTGCCGCAGGAATCGATTGTCAGCGCGATTGGAACTTCGATGGCGAATTACCTCGCGCTCGCCGCAACCACGGAACCTGGTGATCAAGTTCTAATTGAGCGACCAGGATACGAACCGCTTGTAAGCACGGCGCGTTATCTCGGCCTCGACGTGACGTATTTTGAAAGACGCGCCGAGGAGCAGTTCGCCATCGATGTGGCGGAGTTGGAGCGGCAGATCACTTCGCGAACGCGGGTCATTGTGATTACTAATTTGCATAACCCTAGCGGCGCATTTTGTCCTGACGACACGCTTCGCGAAATTGCCAAGCTCGCGCGGCGAACCGGTATCCATGTGCTCGTCGACGAAGTCTATCTCGAGACGCTCTTCGAAGCGGAGCCGCAAACGGCGTTTCATATCGATCCGGAAACTTTCCTTATCACTAACAGCCTCACGAAGGCCTACGGTCTGAGCGGGCTGCGATGCGGTTGGGTCCTTGCCCGGCCCGAGATCGCCCACCGCATGCGACGTATCAACGATCTTCACGGTGTCACGTTTGTTCACCCGGGCGAACTGCTCAGCGTCGTGGCGTTTGAACAATTGGGCGCAATCGCGGCGCGGATGAAACGCCTGCTCGATCAAAATCGTGATTTGCTCCGGCGCTTTCTGAGTTCCCGCGACGATCTCGATTACTTTTGGCCGAAATGCGGAACGATCGCCTTTCCTCGATTGCCTCGTGGCGATGTCGATCAATTCTGTGAGTTTCTTCGCGCAAGTTTCGATATGTCTGTGGTTCCGGGCCGGTTCTTCGACGCACCGGCCCACTTTCGGATCGGCGTCGGCGGGGCGACGGAATCCGTGCGCGATGCGCTTACGCAACTCGGCAACGGTCTCGATCGTTTCGCCGCTGAAAATGCGAAGTCCGCAGTGGCGCATGTCTCTTGACCCCTGCCACGACCTGCATAGCCTGCCGCTACCATCTGGCTCATGAGAGATTGGCGTCTGCTGTTGCTTACATTTTTTGCTGCGACCGGTGTATGCCTCGGGCCGGCCATCGCGCAGGAAGCAGTCGAGAAATCTTCCGCCGAAATTACCCCTGAGCCGGAACAAAGCCCGGCCGCGAGTGCTGAGAAGAAAACCGAAGAAGAACCGGCCAAAGAAAAATCTTCACGCCGCGTCGCCTCGAGCGAAACGCTGCAGGACATGATGACGGCGGACGAATTCAAAGCCGCCGGTTTGGATAGATTGTCCGAGGAAGAATTGAAGAACCTGAACGCGTGGTTGCAAGGCTATCGACACACCACGGCGACGAAGGCAGCGGAGGAAGCAACCGCCGAAGTCACAAAAAAAGTGGCGAAGGAATCGCGCGCCAAGCTCGACAACCTCGTAAGCCGTGTGGATGGGACGTTTAACGGTCTGACCGGCAACACAGTCATCAAACTCGAAGACGGCACAGTGTGGAAACAGGCAAACGCCAGTGATCGGTTTCACGCTTCGGTTACAGATCATCCGCCGGCCGCAGTCATGCACGGCGTCTTCGGTTACAAAATGCGCGTCGTCGGCACGGGCGAGTTTTACGTCGATCCAGTGCGCAAATAATTGCGTGTAGCGACAGCCGTGTCGGCTGCACCGAAACGGTCCGCGCCATTCAGCCCAACGGCCGCGTCGCACTTGCCGCCGGCGCGAGACTTGCGAGCCCGAATTCCGCGTGCGTCAATTGCGCCGCGCGCTCGGCATCTTTTTCGTCGATCACCAGTGCAATCTTGATCTCCGAAGTTGAGATGAGCTGAATGTTGATGTCCGCGCGGCCGAGGCATTCGAACAAGCGCGCGGCAACGCCAGAGTGCGACCGCATTCCAATGCCGACAACACTCAGCTTGGCCATGCCACTGGCCGTGCGCAGATCGCTTGCACCGATTTGGCTGACGATCGGCATCAGGATCTTGCGCGCGTCCTCGAGTTCATCCTGGTGAATGGTGAAGGAGATATCACTCACGCCATCGGTCGGTGCGCTTTGCACGATCATGTCCACGACAATGTGCGACGCAGCGATGGTCGAGAAAATCGCGGCGGCGATTCCAGGCTGGTCGCGCACGCCGGAAACCGTAAGCTTGGCCTGTTTGCGCTCGAGGCTCACCCCGCGCACCACGACGTCTTCCATGTTCGGAGTTTCTTCTTTCGCGACCGTGCCACTCACGGGCTTGAGGCTGGAGCGCACTTCAAATTCGATCCCGAACTTTTTGGCGAACTCGACGGCGCGTGATTGCATCACTTTGGAACCGGCGCTCGCCATCTCGAGCAATTCGTCATAAGCGATCTCATCGAGCTTCTGCGCGTCCTGCACGAGGTGCGGGTCGCAGGTGAAAACGCCGTCCACATCGGTGAAGATTTGGCACGCGTCCGCGTTAAGCGCGCCAGCAAGCGCGATCGCAGTCAGGTCCGAGCCGCCGCGGCCGAGCGTTGTCGTCTCGCCCTCGGCACTTTGTCCCTGGAATCCGGCGACGACTACGATGTAGTCGTCGGCGAGCAGCTCGTGAATTTGTCGCGGACTGATATTGGCGATTCGCGCTTTGACGTGGGTGCGATCGGTCAGGATCCCCGCTTGCGCGCCGCTGAGCGAAATTGCTTTGCCGCCAAGCGCGTTCACGGCCATCGCGGTCAACGCGCTGGACGCGTTCTCGCCCGTGGCAAGTAAAAGGTCGAGCTCGCGCGCCGTTGGATTTGGCGAAACATCGTGCGCGAGCTTGACGAGATTATCGGTCACACCGGCCATCGCTGAAACGACGCCGACGACGCGCGCGCCTTCCCGTTGCGTTTCAATCAGGCGCTGCGCAACCTTGCGGATGCGCTCGGCGTCACCCACCGACGTGCCGCCGTACTTCTGGACAACCAAACGCATGATCAAATCGCGCGAACTCTACGCTAGAATCCGAGCGCTCGCCGCACATTGTCGATCTTTGGTGCGACCGGCTCCAAATTGTCGATCTTGTCGCGCAGCGCGTCGGGATCTTTCAAGCCGTGACCGGTGACCGTGCAAACAATCCGGCTGCCTTCGCGGATTTTGTTGAACGAGAAGCTCGCGTCCGCGGCCTCGCAGCACTTGAAGAAACCGGCAATCGCCGCCGCGCTTGCCGGTTCGACAAAAATTCCTTCGTGTTGCGTGAGCCACATCTGCGCCTCGACGATCTGTGCGTCGGTGACGATGTCGATTCCACCTTTCGATTCTTCGATCGCGGCGCGCGCTTGTGTCCAGCTCGCCGGGTTGCCGATGCGAATCGCCGAGGCGATCGTTTCCGGTTGTTCGATGACGCGATTGTGAAAAATGGGCGCCGCGCCGGCAGCCTGGAACCCGATCATCGCTGGCAGAGTTGTCGATCTTTTGTGCGCGTGAAATTCGCGGTAGCCCGCCCAGTAGGCGGTGATGTTGCCCGCGTTGCCAACAGGAAGGAGGTGCAAATCCGGCGCGTTGCCGATCAGTTCGACAATCTCAAACGCTGCGGTCTTTTGCCCGGCGATGCGATCTGGATTGATTGAGTTCACAATCGCGAATTCGGCACTTTTGCCGAGCTCGCGCACAATTCGCAGCGCGTCGTCGAAATTGCCGTCGATCGCGACGATCTTTGCGCCGTAAACGAACGCCTGGAGCAATTTGCCACGCGCGATCTTGCCGGCCGGCAAAACCACTGCACACGAAATGCCCGCGCGCGCGGCATACGCGGCCGCCGATGCCGATGTGTTCCCAGTCGACGCGCAAATCAGCGTGCGCGCGCCGCGCGCAAGGGCCTTCGAAACGGCGATCGTCATTCCGCGATCTTTGAATGAGCCGGTGGGATTTAGTCCTTCATATTTAACGAAGACCTGGCAGTGTCGCCCCACACGCTCGCTCAGCCGTGGCGAATAAATTAGCGGTGTATTTCCTTCGCCTAACGAAACGACCGGTGTCTCACTCGAGACCGGCAGAAATTCACGGTAACGATCAATTACTCCCCTGCCCTGTTTCAGGTCCGCCATGCTTGGTAGATCGACATCTTCGAGAGAACGCCGCGATTGCCAGATGGGCGGCGCGTGATTCATTCTAGAGAGCATTTATGGCCGCACTAAGCAAAGAAGATAAGCTGCATCTTTTGCGTTTGATGCTCGACAGCCGGCATGCCGATTTGCGCGAGCAAAATCTCAATCGTCAGGGTAAAGGCCATTTTCACGTCTCAGGAATGGGGCACGAAGCGCTCGCCGCCATTTCAATTCAAACGGAGCCGGACGATTACCTCGTGCCTTACTATCGCGATCGCGGCCTCGTAATCGGGCGCGGCATGACCACGCGCGAACTGGGTCTGGAATATTTCGCCAAACGCAACACGGGCAGCGCCGGACGCCAGATGCCATCACATTACAGTCATTCCAAACTGCACATCTGGAGCGTGCCGACTCCAACCGGCTCGCAGCTTTTGCCCGCCTGCGGGATTGCTTGGGGATTGAAACTCGATGGTAAGAAAAATGTCGTTGTTACCACGGTCGGCGACGCCGCGACGCGACAGGGCGATTTTTTCGAAGCGATCTGTTTTGCCCGCGAGAAAAAATTGCCGATGCTCTTTCTCGTCGAGGACAACGCCTACGGCATCAGCAGTCCGACACGCGAAATAAATCCGGTGGCGCTTGGAATTTTGCCGCGCAACGAATGGCGACAGCTGGACGGCGGCAATGTCGAAGAGATTTACCGCGCCGGCGCGGAAGCATTCGAGAAAGTGCGGAGCGGAAACGGCCCGGTGTTTTTCTGGGTAATGATGGAGCGTCTCTCCAGTCACACCAGCTCGGACGACCAGAAGCTTTATCGCAGCCCTGAAGAATTGGCGGCGTGCGAGAAAGCCGACCCGATCAAACGGTTGAAGGAAAAACTGATCGCCGCCGGAGCGTTGAGCGAGGACGAATTCGCGAAGATCGACAATGAAATCAAAGAGCGCGTCCGACAGGAATACAGTGAGGCAGAGAAAGCCGAAGACCCCTCGCCTAACGAGTTACTCGCAAATGTCGCGGGCGCGCCGCCAAAGATCGACAAGGAAATTTTGCCGCCGGGCAAATATCGGATCGGCGACACCATCAACAAAACTTTGCGTCTCGGCCTCGAAGAAGACCCCGGCCGCATCATTTTTGGCGAAGACGTTGAAGATCCAAAAGGCGGCGTTTTTCGGCTGACCCAGAAGCTTTCGACTGATTTTCCGAAACAGGTTTTCAATTCCCCTCTCGCAGAATCGACCATTCTCGGCATCGCCTGCGGTCTTGCTGCCTATGGCAAGCGTCCGGTGTTCGAATTGCAGTTTATCGATTTCATCTACACCGGGATGAATCAGGTCGTGACCAACATCTCGACCTTGCGCTGGCGTTCCTTTGGCAATTGGAAATGCCCGGCCGTGATTTACGCGCCCTACGGAGCGTATCTGCCCGGAGGCAGTTTGTGGCATAGCCAGGCCAATGAAGCGGTATTCGCGCATTACCCGGGATTGAATGTGCTGATCCCGAGCACGCCAGAGGACGCGGCCGGTCTGCTTTGGACGGCGATGCACAGCGAAGACCCTGTGCTCTTTCTCATTCCTAAACACATGTTCTGGGCAGAACGCGAATCGGCTGAACCGGTTCGCCCCGTCCCGCTCGGCAAGGCGAGAAAATTGCGCGATGGCGACGATCTCACGCTCGTCGCGTGGGGGAACACGGTGGAGAAATCGCTCGAAGCACTCGCTAAGATGGACCGTCACGTTAACGTCGATCTATTCGATCTGCGCTCGATCGCTCCGTGGGACAAAAATGCGATCGCGGCATCGGTGCGCAAAACAGGGCGCCTCGTCATCGTGCAGGAGGACACCGAAAATTGCAGCGTCGGCCAGATGATCATCTCGCATCTGACGAGCGAGGCGGAGATTTGGAATGCGATGGTCAGCCCACCAATTCTGGTGAGCAAAGGCAACGTGCTGATCGGTTACAATCCGATTTACGAATACGCCGCGTTGCCGGATGTGAAGCGGATTCTCGCGGCAATTAATCGCTCGGTGGCCACGCGAAGAGAGCGCGCAACTGTAGCGGCGGTCGCTGACCGCGGTGAACCGCAGCTCGTTGCAGAATCTGAGAAACCGGGGTCAGCGACCCCGGCTACAAAGGGGCAGAAAACGCAAAGCATCACAGTGCCCATCATGGGGGAAGGAATTCGCAACGCCAAAGTTGTTTCGCTCCTTAAAAAACCGGGTGACGCAGTCGCGCTCGACGATGAACTCTGCGAAGTCGAAACCGACAAAGCGGTTTACCCGATTCAATCGTCGTTCGCCGGAGTGATGGGCGAATGGAAAACCAAAGTCGGCGATACCGTTGCGATTGGTCAGGAGCTCGGCACGATCTTGACCGGGGAAGCTGCACCTGCCGTAGCGGCCCATGCCACGGCGCCCAAAGCTGATGGCGAGGTGGCCAGATCGACAACTACGCGCGGCGGCGTGGAACCGGCGCTCGCGCCAACAATTACGCGCAAACTGAGCCGGGTCATTCCGGCGAATTTGCAGATCGACGCCGAGTGGGCGGCGATTCGCAAGGCGCGCGAAGCCGCAAAAAAGGAAAATGGCAAACATGCCCCCTCGCCTTCGTTAATGATTGCGTGGGCGGTTGTGCGCGCGATGGAGAAGCATCCGCCGTTTCGCCGGTTGATCCTAGAAGATGAAACGATTGTCGAAAATGAAGATTTCGATCTTGGCGTGGCTGTCGCCTTGGAGGGCGATCGTCTCGCGACGGCGGTGATTAGCGATGCGAACAAAAAAGACTGGCCGGAGTTCGTGAAACTTTACAACGAGACGGTCGAGGCGACGCGCGTCGGGCGCGTCGATGCGATGAATGCGCCTGTCGTCATCACCAGTCTCGGCGCGTTTGGCGTCAAAGCCGGCGCGCCGATTGTCGTGCCTCCATCAGTCGGCACACTCTTCATCGGCGTCTCGCATCGCGCGCTCCTGGCCAACGGAAAGAAAAACGAGACTACCGAAGTAATTACCCTCTCGCTTACGTTCGATCACCGCGTCGTCAACGGCGCCGGCGCGGCTAGCTTCGCGCACGAGATCAAAGAACTGATCGAAAAGTTCAAAATCCCAAGCGAATCGGCACGGACGGCCGTGTCGCATTGAACGCCTCGATCGCTACTCGACCCAGTTCGGTTTGCGTTTTTCGTTGAAGGCGGCGATGCCTTCGCGCGCTTCGGCGGATTCACGCGCCTGGAGGTGATGCTTTAATGCAAGATCGACATCTTCTTTCACGGCCGTATGCCAGAGGTCTTCAACGAGCTTTTTGGTTTGGGCAACTGCGCCAGGCGCGCCTTGCAATATTGAATCGGCAAACTTTTGCGCTTCGTTCATCACGTCCTCGGCTGACACGACGCGATTGATGAGACCGATTTCTTGCGCGCGTGCCGCATCAATTAACTCGGAGCCGAGGACAAGCTCACGCATAGCTCGCTCGCCAACCTGACGACGGAGAAAAGTCATCACCAATCCAGCAATCAGGCCGCGTCGGACTTCGGGATAACCGATCTTTGTTCCCTCGGCCGCGATCACGAAATCGCAAGCCGACATGAGTCCGGCGCCGCCCGCGACCGCGGCGCCATGCACAGCTGCGATCGTCACGAGTCGCGTCTGGCTAAGCGTGATCAGGGCCTGCCCGACAAGTTGCCCGGTCACGTGCGCTTTACTGGCATCGGCGGCTTCCTTCAAATCGAGTCCGGTGCAAAATGCCACACCAGCGCCGCGCAAAATCAGGACCCGCTCGTGCGGCTGATCGGAGGAAACTTTAATCGCGGCGATGAGCTCGTTAAGCAAATCGATCGTGAGCGCGTTGCGGCGCTCGGGGCGGTTGAGCGTGACCACACTAATTTGGGGCGATTGTTTTTCGATCAGGACGACTGGCATGAGAGCAATGTCGAAATCCGAATGCCGAATGTCGAACCTAAACTTGGATGACCCCGGTATGAAAATGCGCGTGCGGCATGGGACGCGAAACGTACTGGAGCAATTGAATCAGCAAGTCGCGCGTTTCGTGCGGTTGAATGATCGCGTCGACCCAGCCGCGGGCGGCGCCATAGCGAATATCAGTTTGCTCTTCGTAGCTTTGTTTCACTTTCTCGCGAAGCTGCTCGAGCTCTTCCTGCGATGCTTTTTTGTCTCCGCGCTCCCGCGATTTAGCGAGAATGGTGAACACTGTATCGGATGCTTGCGCGGCGCCCATCACGGCGTAGCGCGCGCTCGGCCAGGCGAGAATGACCCGCGGATCATAGGCCTTGCCGCACATTGCGTAATTGCCGGCGCCAAAAGAGCCGCCGACGATCACGGTGATCTTCGGCACCACGGAGTTGCTGACCGCGTTCACAAGCTTGGCGCCGCTGCGGATAATGCCGCTTTCTTCCGCGTCCCGGCCGACCATGAATCCGGTCACATCCTGAAAGAAAATGATCGGGAGACCAATTTGATTACAATCGAGAATAAAACGGGCCGCCTTATCTGCACTGTCGGAGTAAATCACGCCGCCCATTTGGATTCCCTCTTTTTTTGTGCGCACCTGCAGCCGCTGGTTGGCGAGAATACCGACGGCGCGCCCGGCTATTCGTGCATACGCCGTCACGATCGTTTTGCCGTAGTCGGCTTTGTATTCCTCGATTGAATGCGCGTCGACAATCGTGGCGAGCAGATCGCGGGCATCGTAATTCTTTTGGCCGTCGAGGCTGACCAGGTCGTAAACTGTTTCGGAGTTCTTTGCCGCCTTGAAATGTTTATTGTCGATCTTGTGCGATTTGGCGATGCCGGCCTCGGGCAATAACGCGACGAGTGAACGCAGCCGCTTGAGACAGGCGGCATCGTCTTTCTCGTAGAAGTCAACCGTGCCGCTGACCTCCGAATGCATGCGCGCGCCGCCGAGTTCTTCTTGATCGACAATCTGACCGATCGCGGCTTTGACGAGTGACGGGCCGGCCAGATACAAACCGCTGCCCTGCGTCATCAGGATTTTGTCGCACAACACCGGCAGATAGGCGCCGCCGGCGACA
>DATDFJ010000309.1:0-17559 GCA_036522675.1 Chthoniobacterales bacterium
GCAGCTAAGGTATTGGCGCGGCAGGCGTTCAACGCCGAATAAAATCACGCCTTCGGTAACACATGGCGTCTGATAAATGCACGCCCAGAGCCGGACTTCAGGTATTTTTCGAACGCGGCAGCCGTCGACCGGTCGGCGAAAGAGAAGTAAGCTACGAGAATCCATGGGCAGAACTTCTTTGTGTGAGGCGAAGTTGCTTCGTTGTGCTGTCTGAAACGCTGCCGTAAATCACGCGTAAGGCCGATGTATTGCTGTCGCGGTTGTGACGCCGACTGAAGCAGGTAGACGTAGTACATTTAACGCTGGCTTGCCAGCCATAGCTTGGCGGTTTCGTGCGGTCCGCCTCCGCACAAGGCTACGGCGCACCGCTCCAGCCCTCGCTTTGTGCTACGCTCCAAGCGACGGCTGGAGCGGGTGAGGGGAATCGAACCCCCGTGTGCAGCTTGGGAAGCTGCCGTTCTGCCATTGAACTACACCCGCAATGACGAGAAGTGAACTCCGAAAGCTTTCGCGAGTGCAATAGTGACCGGTGAGAAGTGACTAGTCAATGAGCAGCAGCAAACGGCGAACGTCGAACTGGCGCTTCCTGAATTGAAGATTCGGCGTTCGGCGTTTTCTTTCTGTTCGGACGCTCCTCGACTCCGCTCAGGACCGGCTCCGCGCGGCGTCCCCACCTCACTGCCAGGAGACGACGTCGTCGGACTGTATTCCGCTGGTTGGGTCCTTGTAATAAGCGTCGCCGTTGTTGCCGATCTTGTCATCGGCCCCGTAAGTCCAGGCGACTGCGCCAGTTTTTGGGCCTTTGTCACCGCTGTTATCAGTCGCAGTCGCGTAGGTGGTGCCCAAGTCGGTGTAATTTGGCGCGGTCTGCGCATTCGCAACTCCATTGTAATTCGCATCGATAGTCATGTTGTACTGGTAACCCCATGGATCGTACCACATGCCGGTGGTGAACCTGATCCCAAGCTTCGGATTGGTCTGGTCTCTTGCTACTGGCGGCTCAATAAAGACGACCTGACGCGGGTTGATCGTTTGCACCCATGCGCCATCGCCGTGGCTGGTGTCGTAACGCAGGATGTCCAGGATCAAATTGTTTGGGCTTCCGCCCACGCTCGGATCGCCGTAGATCGTGTCAGTGTTAATGCCGCTGGGAAGCGGGTAATATCCGTACTCGGTGTAAAACGCGCTGATCGCGGTGACGATTTGGTTGAGATCGTTTTTCGCCTGCGTCCGTTTCGCCTGGTCCTGGATGCCGCGAAAGGCGGGGAACAAAAATCCGATCAGGATAATGATGATCGTGATGACGACCAGCAATTCGAGCAACGTAAAAGCGCTGGCGCGCTCACGTTGTTTCGCGGCAAAAGCGCTGACAGGCTCACCTTGCTTCGCATTTAACGCCTGAATTGAGCTCGAGAATTTCCCGTCCCGTGAAGTCTTCATAAATTCGTCCTCCCAACCCACCGTCGAGCCGCAAGCTTAGCTGAACTTGCGCGCGAGCGCACGCGCAAAGTTTCCGCCTTCGCCAAGGCTATGGCGGACAGGTTCCGCCTTCGCCAAGGCTACGGCGGACAGGTTCCGCCTTCGAGAGGCTACGGCGGAGGTTCCGCCTCCGCTCAATCTGGCAGGCGACATACCTGCCGCTACAGGGTTGCGCGCGCGGCGGTGAGCCCTTCGCTCCATTTGCGCATCTGCTCGGGAAACGGGCATTGCGCGCAGTCGGAATTATCCTGGAGGCAAAAATCCTCGTAGATTTGGAGCAACGCCTGCTGGTGCGCGACGGTGCGGCTGAACAACGCGCGCCGCGGGTCGCTGCCGAAGAGCCGAGTCGCAGCAGTTTCGAGCCGCCGATTGGAAAGACGCGCCGCCAACCTGGCGTACTCAGGCCAGAGAGTTGTTTCGGTGCCGTCGCCGGGCGCGACATCGTCGGCGAGCCAAAACGGAAAAAGCACGTTGACGAGAATGTCAGCGACGCGCGATTCGCCGACGAGCGCCATTTCCGCCGGCGCTTGTGCGGCCGTGAGCGTGTAATGCAAATTCCAAAACGGATGCGTGAGCACGCGAAAGAAATCGCTGATCGCGGCGATGCTGCGATCGCGGAGCGCGCGTTGAAACGCCGGCCACTCACGGGCCAGCGCGGCGAGCGCGGCGACACGGCGTTGTGGATGATTGAGCGGGCGCGTGCTGCTAAGACGCCACATTTTTGCGGGCAAGATGAGGCGGCGAAGCGCGTCGCGATGCGGCCACCAATTGTCCCAAAGTTTTCTCACATATTTCCTTGTCGATCTTGCGTAGACATCCAGGTCGGCCGCTTCGAGAAAAGCGGCGACACCGAAGAGGAGTGCTTCGCTGCGCTCGAGGTCCGCGCGCAGCGATTTCAGCGACAACCGTTGCGCCAGCAGCGTGAACGGCAGTTTGTTTTCTTTGTAACCGAGCGCGGCGGCGACGCCTTGAAAGAGCGCCTCATCTCGGCCGTGGGTCTCGATTTTCGTGCGCATCTGAGCGGCTTTTTTCTGCAAACGAAACTGGGCGGCGGCGTCGAGCACGCTGCGCACGTGTTCCTCCGGCAGATCTTTGAGCGGCGCCTGACACCGGCCGGGGCGCGCCAGCGGCACAGTGGCGGCGACATTTTCCGGAAGCGCGTTCGGATCGACCCGGACCTGCGGCACGGCGCGATTGGATTTTGTGCGGGTGAAAAATGTGCGCTCGCCCGCGTGAACGAAAACGTGAAGCACGGTGTTTTCGAATGCCTCGTTTGAGGCGTGGCCGTGCGTTTCCCAGTTGTGGTCGGTGAAATCGAATTCGATGCAGCCGCGCACCGTTTCGCCGCCATTGAGGCGAACCGCCGCCTCGCAAAAATCCGGCCCCGCTTCGCGATTCCATACACCGAATTGCACGACTTCGATTTTGTCACCGGCGGTCGAGATAAATTCGCGTCCGAAATCGCCGGCAAACCAGCGCGCTTGGAGCTCGAGCTCGGTCGGTGTGCGCGCGACCGGAAAAAGCGCGCGTTCGCGCACACGTGAGCTCGCGCGCATTTCCGCGTAACGATCGGCGGCGTGGCTCCTTGTCATGCCGGAGAAAATCGAATGCGACCAACGGGCTACGTCGCCGTCGCGACTTCTTCGAGGGTTTTGTCGTGCACCGGCCAGATCGGCGTGCTCACCCGCACACGTAAATCGTCGACCACTTTGCTTACAAGCGCCGCCTCGGAACGCGGAAAGATAAAAATGTATTTCTTCGGATTTTTTGCGGCGGCCGGAATGATCGTGAGATTTTCGGAAAGAAACTTTGGTTCGTGCGTCACGGTCGCCCCGCGAAGATCGACAGTTTGGGCGAGGCGGCGGCCGCGTCTGCGCTCGAGGAAGAGCAGTTTTCTCGGGTCCTCGTTCACGGCGATGAGTGCGCCGGCAATGTTCGAGGGGATGCGCCGGCCGCGGGCGCTGATGCATGGCACAGCCCAGGCGATCGTTTCACCCCGGATGTTCTGCCGAGCAAACTCGGCGGCCAGGCTCGGTGGCAGTTCGTCAGGTAATTTCGCTCCGAGATCACCCGCGGCGGGGCTGTTCAGTTTTTTCCAAGCCAGCCAGATTTTTAATTTCGTCGCGCGCAAAATTTTGGGCGCGAAATAAAAGAAGCAAAAGATGGCAACGACAAAAATGGCGAAGGCAATGATCGGGTTGCGATAAATGAAGGCGAGCCCGCCGAGCACGACCGCGTCTTCGGTGACGCTGAGCGCGATGTTCGAGAAAGGCTCGGGCGAAGTGTTGCTGGCCAGGCGCGTGGCGGCTTTGGCGGTGTGACTGACGAGACTCGTGCCGCCCGCGAGCAGCGCAACCAAGACCGACATGGTGGGGCTGGGATGACCAAGCACTTGAATGGCGAGCAGCGCGCCACCGATTGGCCGGATGATCGTGTGAACGGCGTCCCAGATTGAATCGACCCACGGAATTTTGTCCGCAAAGAATTCGAGCACGTAAAGCGTTGCCGAGATGCCGATGATCCACGGATTGGCCAGGACTTCGAGCGATTGATATGGCGGGGCGAGCATGATCCAATGGAAATGGATCGCCAGACCGGTCGCGAACACCGTCAGGTATAAATTGACGCCGGCGAGCGCGGCCAGGCCGAGCGCGACCGAGATGAGATTGAGGCGATCCACGCGGGAAATATAAGCCGAGGTTACAACGTTAAAAAAGTTACAAAGTTACAGCGGCATATCGGGGAACCTATTGTAACTCTTGTAACATTGTAACCTTTTCAACTTCGCCCATACTGGGCGCATGCTCGACATCCGGTTGATTCGTGACAAGCCAGCGTTTGTGCGCGAACGGCTGGCCACGCGCGGCGGCGGCGATGAAGCGCCCATCGACGAGCTGTTGCGACTCGACGCGGAGCGGCGAAAAAGCGATACCGCGCTTCAGCAACTGAATGCGGACCGGAACCGATTGAGCAAGGAGATCGGCGCAAAACGCTCGCGCAAGGAAGCGACCGAAGATCTCGAAGCCCAGGTGCGACGCATTGGCGATCAGATTGTCGATCTTAGCCGTCACGCGACGAGTGCTGAGGACGCGCAGCGAGATTTATTGCTGCAGATTCCCAATTTGCCGCACGAAAGCGTGCCGATCGGCAAAGACCCGAGCGGCAATCGAATCGTGCGCACCTGGGGAGATAAGCCGAAGTTGACTGGCAAAGTCCTCGATCATCTCGCGCTCGGCGCGAAATTGAAGCTGCTCGATCTGGAGCGCGCGGCGAAGTTGAGCGGCAGCGGCTTCATCTGTTTCACCGGCGCAGGCGCGAAACTCGAACGCGCGCTGATCAATTTTATGCTCGACCTGCACACGCGCGAGCATGGCTACGCCGAGATCAGTCCGCCGTTCCTCGTCCGGCGCGATTGCATGATCGGCACAAGCCAGCTCCCGAAATTCGAGCCCGATATGTACGGTCTGGAGAACGGCGAGCTGTTCCTTACGCCAACCGCGGAGGTGCCAGTGACAAACTTTTATCGCGACGAAATTCTGGCGATTGTCGATCTTCCAAAGAAATTTGTCGCTTACACGCCGTGTTTTCGGCGTGAAGCCGGATCAGCCGGACGCGAAACGCGCGGCATCATCCGGGTGCATCAGTTCGACAAAGTGGAGCTGGTGAAGGTCACGACTGCCGAGACATCGTATGAGGAGCTGGAGAGTCTCGTGGGCGACGCGGAGCGGGTCCTGCAACTGCTCGGCTTGCATTATCGCGTGGTGGAACTTTGCACCGGCGATCTCGGCTTTGGATCGGCGAAGACTTACGACATCGAAGCGTGGTCGCCGGGACAGGACGGATATCTCGAAGTCTCGAGCTGCTCGAATTGTGAAGAGTACCAGGCGCGCCGGATGAATCTGCGCTACAAAGGCGCGGACGGAAAGAACCGGTTCTGTCACACATTGAACGGCTCGGGGCTGGCCTTGCCGCGCCTGTTTGCCGCGCTCATCGAGAACAATCAGCAGCCGGACGGCTCGATTGCGATCCCGGAGAAATTGCAGCCGTATTTCGGAAACGACGAAATCGAATGACGAATGGCGAACGGATGATCAAATGACGAATGCCGAAGAACTAGTGCGCTTTGGTTTTGTCATTCGGGCTTCGAGATTGATTCGTCATTCGTCATTCGAGCTTCGTCATTCTGAAATAGTGTGAGCTGGGCGCGCTCCTGCTCCGTGACGATCTGCTCTGCCTGCGACGGCAGCGCTAACTCAAACCCGAGGCGCTGGGCCAAGCGCTGCGCGGTTTCGGGGCCGAATCCCTCGAAATGATTGCTGACAAACGCCCAGACATTGCGCACTTCGTCGAGATGGCGCTCGAGTTTGACCGACCAGCTCTCGAGGGCGGCTTCGCGTTTCCAGAGTAAGCGATCGTAGCGATGAACGAACAAACCGTTCTTGTCGTATTTGGTGGCGTAATCGCCGAGCAACCGCAAGTAAATGAAATCAGTCGTGAGCGGCAGAAATTCAAACGGCGCGAGATTGCGTTCGTTCAAGCCGGTGGTATCGGCCCAGACCCAGCAGATGCGGCATTTCTCGAGCAGAGCGATGATCTGCGGCCGGTGCCACCCGGGATGCCGGAACTCGATCGCGAAGCGAAAATCCTTCGGCAATTGGATAAGAAATTTGCGCAAGGCAGGTTTGCCATCTTTTGGCGTGAAAGAGGGGGGCAGCTGGATGAGGACGACCTGGAGCTTTGGCGCGAGCGGTTCCACCGCGCGCAAAAATGAATTCAGCTCGGCCGTGCAATCGCGCAATCGGCAGACGTGCGTGATCTGACGCGGCAGTTTGCACGCGAACCGAAAGGCCGCGGGCGTTGCCTCGACCCAGCGCAGAATTGCTGCTTCGGCCGGCGCGCTGTAGAAGGTCGAATCGACCTCCACGGCCGGGAAATAGCGCGCGTAAAATTCGAGCCAGTGTGGTTCGGGCAGATCGGGCGGATAAAAAGGGCCGCGCCAATCATCGAAACTCCAGGCGCACGCGCCGATACGGATCTTTTGCTGGTCGCGCAGATTCACCTGCTGTGAACTTACGCCGGAGATTGCGACGATGTCGATGTTGCCCGCGCTCCTCTTGACGGAAAAGAGAACTTAATTACCCTGCCAAGCCCCATGGATTTGCCATTTCGCTCCCTCTGTCTGCTTCTCGCCGCCACTCTCGTCCTGCCGCAATTAGCCGGCGGTGCGGTGGTGTTCAAAGCGGGTGAAGGCGCCAGGTATGTGGCGCCTGGCGAGGAAGAAATGAGCGGCAACGCGGAGGAGCTTTTCCACAAGGGGCAGCTCGCGGAAAAGGACGGCAACTTGTCGCGCGCGGTTCGCGCCTATAAGACACTGGTGAAGCGGCATCCCAAGGACGCGCTCGCGCCGGGAGCGCTTTTCCATGCCGCCGAGTTGCAGGAGCGACAACAACGATACCTGGCCGCGGCCGAAACGTTCCGAACCGTCGTGGAAAGATATCCGAGCAGCGCGCATTTCGATGACGCGATCGAAGCGCAGTTTCGGATCGGGGAGCTTTATCTGGCCGGCAAGAAGTTAAAGTTCCTGGGGATTTCCGTCGGCAACGCGCTCGATAAGGCCGTGGAGATTTTTGCCGCGGTCGTGCGCACCGCGCCGTACGGACAGTACACGGCACGAGCGCAGTTTGATATCGGCATGGCTCGGGAGAAACAGGGCTTGAACGACGCGGCGCTTCAGGCGTATCAGGCGGTGATCGACAAGTTCCCGAACGAACCGGTCGCGGCCAACGCGCAATATCAGATCGGCTACATCTGGTTCATGGCGGCGCGCAGTGGCACCAAAGACGTGGCTGCGACCAAGAACGCTCAAACTGCCTTCCAGGATTTTCTTTATCACTATCCGCACAGCGAGAAAGGGGCCCAGGCCCGCGCGAATCTGGAGTTACTCGGTCACAAGGAAACGACCAGCTCGTTTCAGGTGGCCAAGTTTTACGACAAGCAAAAAAATTATCGAGCGGCGGTGATTTATTACAATGAAGTGATTCGGCAGCAGCCCGGTTCGAGCGAGAGCGAGCACGCGAAAAAACGCATCGACCAATTGCGCGATAAATTTGGCGACGAGGTACTGCAACCGGTCCCATCTTCGGAGCAACAGACGGCGCAGAAGAAACCGGCTGCGCCAGAAAAGAAGAGCGGGACGGCACAAGCCGAACCGGCGGGAGCGAGCTCGGCCAAAAGCAAATCGCCGCTGCCACCGCCCGAAGCTGATGCTGCTTTGCCGCCGCCCGCTTCGCTTCTGCCGGACAACACGACTGCGCCCGCGTCGCTCTTCGGCAGCGAGCCGAGCGCAACTCCCACTCCTTCTCCGGCCGCCGACAGCCCCGTTTCCCCAGAAAGCTCCCCCGCGCCGACTCCGTGAAAGCCTCGTTCGCGGTCGCGGTCGCAGCGTTGTGTTTGAGCGGCTGCCTCGGCTACCACATCGGGCCGGTCAAACCGCATTATCTGCGCGACGTGCAGACGATCGCGATCCCGACTTTTAAAAACAAAACGCTGCTGCCGCGAATGGAAGTGCTCGTGACCGATACCGTGGTCAAGCAATTTCAGCAGGATGGCACCTTCCGCATCGCGGGCAACGAAAATGCCGATGCCCGCCTCGAGGGCGAGATCTTCCGCGTCGATCGCAACCCCGCGCGCTTCGTGCACGGCAATGTGCTTGCGACGCGAGAATTCAGTCTCGTCCTCCGGGTAAAGTACAAGCTCCTCGGTCGCAGCGGCCAAACCCTCGCCAGCGGTGAAACGGCCGGTTCGACCAGCTTTTTCGTCGGCAGCGATCCGACGACCGACGAACGCCAGGCCCTGCCGCTCGCGGCGGAACAGCTCGCCACAAATCTCGTCACGCAATTGAGCGAGGGCTGGTGACGCGCCGATGAAAGGCGAGGAAAGACTGTGGTCGATTCTGAACGACAAGCTCGACACGCTCCGCGCGACTAATCGTTTGCCCGAAGCGATCCGGGTCGCCGAAACAGCGCTCGATCTGGCCAAGCGCACTTTCAGCGAAGAACAAACCCCTCTCGCCACCAGCTACGAGAAACTTGGACAACTGCTCGACCAGCAGGGTGATCGTGTCGCGGCCAAGGCGTATCTGCTCAAGGCGCACATCATTTTGGAAAAAGTCGCGCCGCCCGATCAGCGCGCGTTGTTTCGCTCGGCGCGCCGGCTCGCTTTCCTTTGCGATAATCTCGGGCAGGCGGAGGAAGCGATCCGTTTCTATGAAAAAGCGATCGCCGCTGGCACGCAATTGGAAGATCTGCCTTACGCCGACCTGGGAACGATGTTAAACAATATCGCGCTCATCTTTCGCAAGTCCGGCCGGCAAAAGGCGGCCGAGCCGTACTATCTGCACGCGCTCCAAATTTATGAAAAGCAACTCGGGCCCGATCACCCCGATGTCGCTGCCGTGCTCAATAATCTAGCCGTTTTCTACACGAACGAGCGCCGTTATGCCGAGGCGGAGAAAATTCACTTGCGCGCGCTGGCCATTCGCGAACGGGTGCATCCGCCGACGCATCCCGACATTGCGCAATCGAAATGCAACCTGGCGGTGGTCTATCACTCGCGCGGCGATTACGCCAAAGCCGGCGAGCTCTATCGCGAGTCGCTCAAGACGTGGGAGGAAGCGACCGAAAAACCGCCGCCCGATTACGAGATCGTGGCCTCCAATTACGCCGACCTGCTTCGTTCCCTTGGCAAAGCGCGCAAGGCGCATCAGCTCGAAGCGCGCGCGCGCAAAATTCGCCGCGGCGCTTGACCCAAGATCGACAACGACGAAAAGCCCCGGCCTCGGTTCCAAATTGGAATTTGGAGCTTGGAATTTGGAGCTTTGCCTGGTTGCGCTCCTCATGAGATCGGCCATGTTGAGCCCCCTCGCTCGCGTGGCGGAACCGGCAGACGCGTACGGCTCAGGACCGTATGGGGAAACCCGTGGAGGTTCGAGTCCTCTCGCGAGCAGGAACGAAACTGCGCTTGCTTTTCCGGCACGTTTAACCTATCGAATGCGCCTTCGCATGCGCCGCGCGTCGCCATTGCTTGCCGCTTTTATCACATTTGTCGTGGCGAATGCATTTGCGCAGCAACCCACGGTTGATGAATTGGTCGCGAAGAACGTCGAAGCCAAAGGCGGCACCGAGGCGTTGCACGCGCTGCAGTCGCTGCGCTTGACCGGCAAATTGCTCGTCAACCAGGGTCAGATCGAGCTGCGTTATGTCGAACTCCGACAGCGGCCCGACAAGGTTCGCACGGAGGCGAGCCTGCAGGGCATGACCGCGGTGGAGGCTTACGACGGCAGCGAAGGCTGGAGAATCCAGCCGTTTACCGGGCGCAAAGATCCCGAAAAAATGTCGGCCGACGATGTCAAAGCGCTGGTGGAAGATGGCGAGATCGACGGACCGCTTGTCGATTGGCAGGCGAAAGGCAGCACGATCGAGTATCTCGGCACCGAAGACGTCGACGGCACCGCCGCGCACAAATTGAAAGTCGTCCGCAAAAATGGCGACGTGAGTTTTGTTTATCTCGACCCCGATCATTTCCTCGAAATCCGCATCGTGACGCAGCGAATGCAGCACGGCGCTCTGGCGGAAGAGGAAGTCGATGTCGGTGATTACGAGAAGGTAAACAACGTCTTTGTTCCGTTTTCGGTCGAGGCCGGCCACAAAGGCGATCCCGACAAACAAAAGGAGGTCATTGAGAAAGGCGAAGCGAACGCGCCCGTCGATGACGCGATCTTCCATTTCCCGGCGTCCAAATGAGCGGAGTAAACCTGCGATTGTCGATCTTACCGCTGGTGTTTTCGCTTGCGATCACCGCGCCGGCGCAACAGGCGCCCTTTAATTCAGCGACGATTTCCGGTCTCGGCGCACGCAACATTGGATCCGCGACAATGAGCGGGCGCATCTCGGCCATCGCCGGAACGCGCGAGCCGTCCGGCAAACTTACTCTCTTTATTGGTGCGGCGAGCGGCGGCGTTTGGAAATCGGAGGACAGCGGGACGCGCTACCGCCCGGTGTTTGACGAGCAGCCAGTGCAATCGATTGGCGCGATCGCGCTCGATCCGAAGAACACGAAAAACGTCTGGGTCGGCACCGGCGAATCGTGGACGCGCAACAGCGTTTCGATCGGCGACGGAATTTACAAGTCGACCGATGGCGGTGAGACCTGGACGCATACCGGTCTGGAAAAATCTGAACGAATCGGGCGGATCGTGGTTAGTCCGAAAAATAGCGACATCGTGTATGCGGCCGTGCCGGGGGCGTTGTGGAGCGATTCGCCCGATCGCGGGCTTTATCGCACGACCGATGGCGGCAAGAACTGGCAGCTGATCCTCAAAGGCGGGAACCTATCGACCGGTTGCACATCGCTCGTCATCGACCCAAACGATCCGAACGTGCTGTTCGCGGCGATGTGGGATTTCCGCCGCAAAGGCTGGGAATATCGCTCGGGCGGCAGTAGCCCGGACAAGTCATCGGCCAGCGGACTGTTTCGCTCCGGCGACGGCGGCGAAACCTGGGCCGAAATCACGCCGGAAAACAACAAGGGATTTCCGAAAAAACCGTATGGCCGGCTGGCGATCGCGATCGCGCCCTCGAACGCCAAGCGCGTTTACGCGTTTGTCGAGTCGCCGGAGAGCGCGCTCTTTGTTTCCGACGATGGCGGCTTGAACTGGGACAAACGCGACAAGAGCAACTGGATGGTGTGGCGACCGTTTTATTTTGCCAACCTGATTGTCGATCCAAAAAATCCAGACCGCGTCTTTAAACCCGATGGCGCGCTCATTCTGAGCGAAGACGGCGGCAAGAGTTTCGCCACCGTCGGCGGTTTTCAAGGCGCGCACGGCGACGTGCACGATGTCTGGATCGATCCGACTAATCCGCAGACCGTTGTTGCGGGTGATGACGGCGGGATTTGGTACTCCTACAACGGCGGCGGCAAATGGTGGAAAGCCGATAACCTGCCGGTCTCGCAATTTTACCACGTCAGCCTCGACAACGACGATCCCTATCGTGTCTACGGCGGTTTGCAGGACAACAGTTCCTGGGTCGGCGACTCGCAGTATCCCGGCGGCATTACCAATTCGCGCTGGGAAAACATGTACAACGGCGACGGGTTTTGGATGTTCCCCGATCCGTCCGATCCCGATTACATCTACGCCGAGTACCAGGGCGGTTTCATCGGCCGGGTCAATCGCTACACGCACGAGGCGCGCGTGATTCAGCCAACCCCAAACTACAAAGAGAAGTTGCGCTACAACTGGAACACGCCAATCTCCCTCTCGCCGACGGACAAGAACACGGTCTATGTCGGCGCACAATTTCTCTTTCGTTCGCGCGATCACGGTCAGAACTGGGAACGGATCTCGCCCGACCTAACGACTAATGATCCGGAAAAACAAAAGCAGGAGCAATCCGGCGGTGTCACGATCGACAATTCCTCCGCCGAGATGCATACGACGATCTACTCGATCAGCGAATCGCCAAAAAATAAATCGCTGATCTGGGTAGGGACCGACGACGGTAACGTTCAGCTGACGCGCGACGCAGGTAAAACCTGGAGCAACGTGGTGGGCAATGTCCCAGGCCTGCCGAAGAACTCGTGGGTGAGCTGGGTGCAGGCGAGCAACTTCGAAGCCGGCACCGCCTACGCGACGTTTGACCGACACACGTTCGGCGATATGACGCCGTATCTGTTTCGCACAACTGATTACGGCAAAACCTGGACAGCGCTGGTTAGTCCAGCGGACGGGAAAGGGGTGCGCGGTTATGCGCATGTGATCAAGGAAGATTTGGTGAAGCCGAACCTGCTTTTTCTCGGGACTGAGTTTGGCCTGTGGGTCTCGATCGATCAGGGAAAAACCTGGGCGCAATTCAAAGGCAATCATTTCCCGGCGGTGGCAGTGCGCGATCTTGCCATCCAACCGAGGGACAATGACCTCGTCTTAGCGACGCACGGCCGCGGCATTTGGATCGTTGACGATATTACGCCGTTGCGCGCCTTGACGCCCGATTTGCTCAATCAGGAAGTCAGTTTCGTTTCGGCGCGGCCCGTGCAGCAGCGCATCGAAGCCAACGGCGGCTGGGCCAATGGCGATGCCGTGTTCGTCGGGAACAATCCGC
The DNA here is from genome assembly GCA_036522675.1 of Chthoniobacterales bacterium. Classification (GTDB taxonomy): domain Bacteria; phylum Verrucomicrobiota; class Verrucomicrobiia; order Chthoniobacterales; family UBA10450; genus AV17. The sequence continues at coordinate 12,642 of DATDFJ010000309.1, forward strand.
CCGATGCCGCCATCATTACTTACTACCAGAAATCGCGGCACCTCTTCGGCAAACTCAAGCTCGAAGTGGTCGATGCTTCCGGCCGGCTCATCGACGAACTGCCCGCGAGCAAGCGACCGGGACTCAATCGTGTCACTTGGAGCATGCGCGAAAAGCCGCCGCGCGTTCCGCCGGCGGCGCAGATCGCCTTTGCCGGCATACGCGGGCCGCGGCTCTTGCCGGGCGTTTACACCGTCCGGCTTACCAAAGCCGGCAAGGTTTCGGAAACAAAGTTGAACGTCGCCGCGGATCGTCGCGCGAAATTCGCCCTGGCGGATCGCAAGGCTCAGTTCGACGCTGCCATGAAAGTGCGCGCGCTGTTTGGCGATGAAAGCGCGTTGATGGATCGACTGTTGGGTACGCGCGCCGAGCTCGCAAAAATCGCCGCGAATTTACCGGATGGTGATGCGCTCAAGAAAAGCGTTACCGATTTGGATGCTAAGATCGACAATGTGCGGAAAAAGATTGTCGCCACGACTGAAGGCGGCGCAATTACGGGCGAGGAAAGGCTACGCGAACATACCGACCAGCTTTACGGCGCGCTTTTAAGCTACGAAGGTAAACCTGGCAGCTATCACCTCGCCTACATCGACGCGCTGCGCCGCGAACTCCAGGACGTAACAAAAGAGTTCGAGCAGCTACTCGCTACCGACCTGCCCGGCCTTAACGATAGTTTGAAATCGAAAGGTCAGCAGCCGATTACGCCACCGACTGCCGCTGGCACAAGCAGCGCAGTGGAATAATTGCTCATCGCTTAGCCGGTGAGCTACTTCTGTCGATTAAGTAAGTTGGATCCTACTTCTTACCTGCGGCTTTTCTCCGCGCCGCCCATCGCGCCTTCATTAACTGCGATAGCCGCCTGCGCCCGGCGGCTGTGATGCCACTTCTCCGGCGACGCTTGACGCGTCCAGCTTTGCCGCCGCCGCCGCGTTGCCTCGCCCAGCGCGCGCGCGCCGCGGCCGAAAGCTTCGCTCGGGTGGCTGCAGACATCCTTCTTCTACCGCGTCGGCCAGTCGTCGTCGCTCCGGCACGTCCGCCGGCAGAACCGCCCACAAGTGTATTTAAACGGCGTTCCAAGTTATCGATCTGCCGGCGTATCGACACGGCTTCTTCTAAGTTTCTAAGAGATAAATCCATAGGCCGTCTCCTTACCTGCTGTTGCAGGGGATAGCAAACATCTTTTTTAGCTTAATTGGAGCGATGTTTCTAAGTTACTGGACGTTGAGGGATGAGTGTTAGAATTTGGAACCTTGAATACATCAGCAGGTACGACGCAGCCGGCGCGGGTGCGATGGATGTTTAGCGCAATAGCGCGGCGTTACGATCTGGCTAACCATCTACTCAGTTGCGGCGCGGACTTCTCCTGGCGCAATCGCGCTGCCACGACCGTGGCGAATTGGCGGCCGGCGCAGATTGTCGATCTTGCCACCGGCACGGGCGACCTCGCATTCGCTCTAAGCCGCAAACTTCCTCAAGCAGAGATCACCGGAGTCGATTTTTCCGAAGAGATGCTCGCACGCGCGCGCGGCAAAGGATTGCGCCGGACCATTCTGGCCGATGCAATGCAACTGCCCTTGGCCAGCGCCTCGGTTGATTGCGTGACGATCGCATTTGGCTTGCGCAACCTGTCGGATTACGGCGGCGGGCTGCGCGAAACGCATCGCGTGCTGAGGTCCGGCGGTCATCTGCTCGTGCTCGAGTTTTCCCTGCCGCGAGTGGCGATGTTGCGCGCGATTTATCGGTTTTATCTGCATCGCTGCCTGCCTGTCATCGGTGCGTTGTTAACCGGCGAGCGCGGTGCTTACCGGTATCTTGGCGAGTCGATTGAGCAATTTCCTGACGCCGATGCCATGTTGCACCTGTTAGAGCAAAGCGGCTTTCAGGATAGCCGTGTCGAACCGCTCAGCGGTGGGATCGTCACCATCTACACCGCCGGAAAGTCGCTGTAACGTCAGTGAGCTGGCGTAGGGGAGGGAGACTGAGTTGGCGGGGGCAAAGTTGGCACGATCAGCGGCAGCTTGAGCGCAGTCAGATCGGGCGTGCTCAGAACGAACACTCCTTCGCGTTCCTCCGCGCGCGCAAACCACATTCCGTCACCGGCGGCGCCTCCGACAATCAGTTTGTGCGACGCCTTGTCGTCCGGCGAAGTGGTAAATGTGATCGTAAGCTGCGGCTGATCGAACGCGTGCGGCGGGACCGCGCTTCCCACCCAGCGCACCGCATGCAGCACGGCCAACGTGTTCAAGAGCGACTGCACATTGGTTTGATCGATTTCGCCGCTGCCTTTCACCCAAGTCCATTGATTGTTCGCGCCGCGCACCAGCGACAATTCCTTGTCCGTGGTCACGCTGATCCGATGAATTTGTTCCGGCTTGAATTTGAAAACCGCGAGCTCCTGCCATTGGATCGGGTCGGTGAAGATTTGATCGAGAAAACCGCGACGCACCGCGACGATGAACGGCTCATCTCCCAGCCGCGCATAAACGTTGTCACCATCGATCTTGCCGAAGGAGATGGTGGCGAAAGGCTGCTCGCCGGCTTTGCTTTCAGCCCTGTTTTCGGAAGCAAAGGAACTGAAGGTTACTTGCAGCTGTGGCTTATCGAGGCCGTACTTCGGCAAATTGGATGCGACATCTTCGACAAACTTCGACACTTGCTCATTCTTAAACGTGTCGATCAAGCGGTGGACCTCGCTCACATTCGCAGGTGCGTTGTTGCGGCTGGCGATCGTCCAGTTCTCCTCCTTGCGCGCGAGGACCGTTTTGGCTTTGCCCGGCGCATCGATCGTAATTCGATCTAAAACATTGGTATCGATTCGCACCAGGTGCCGATCGCGCACGTCGTTCGGCCGGGTATTCAGAATGTCTTCGGTTTTCTTTGGCAGCGTGTAAACAAACGCGCGCGGCGAAAAGCGGACGTAAACCTGATTGGGTTGTTGTGGCGGAACACCACCGATCTGCAGCGTTTGGCCTTGTTTGTCGTCGAGGCCAAACAGAGTGATTGAGCCGCGCGGCTCGGCCAAGCCAAACGGGCGCAGGTCGCCGTGATCGTCGGCGACAAATTGTTCGATCCGCGCCGTCGTCACCTGGGCAATCAAATCGCCGATCTTTTGGCTGTCGCCGCGTGCGCGCAGCGGCTTCACGATCTCCCAGTTATCGCCTTTCTTCTGCAACTCCATTTCACCAGCCGCCGTCTTGAGCACGAGGCGCGAGACCTGCGCTGTGATCAGGTCGGTCAGCTTGCGATCGCGGAAATCGTCCGCCTTCTTCTCGATGTCTTTTTTGATCGATTGATTGGCGATGTACGTTTCGCGCGAATTTTCGAACCGCACATACATCCTGGCTTCGAGCGCGGCATCTTTGCCGAAGAGGATCTCGGGCGGCGCGCCCTGGCCGAGCAACTTCAAACGCAGCTTCGGCTTGTTCAGGCCAAACTCGTTGAGCTTCTTTTTGTCGGCGTCGATTTCCTTCGCCGAAATCGTCGCATCTTTCTGCCAATTCTCCAGGTCGAGAAGAAGACTGCTGACCAGAGAAGTGTCGGCTTGATCTTTAATTGGCGTCTCGAGCCGCCATTTGTTGTCGTGCCGGCGGATGTCGATCTTCTCGTCGCCATTTTGAATGACGATGCCGTCGATCTTGTCCCGATTGAAATTAACAACATTATGCGACTGGCGTGCCGATTCTTCCGTGCCCGGCCGTTTGCTTTCGACAAACTTAATGTAGAGCCCGAGCGCGACGACAATTGCCAGCAAAACTGCGGTTGTTTTCCACTTCATAACTGAAAGGCAGCCTCAGGCGCGTCGCTGCCACCAGATGACGAAACCGAATACCGCCGGGATGAGCGGCATCAGGACAAGGACAAGCCAGCGCAGACTGCGCAGCCCATTTTCGGCCAGCGTAAACATGAGCGGCTTCGGCACCTTTGGGGAAATGCCGATGAGCTGTTCGCGGCTGAGCAGCCAGTTGACGCAACCCGACACGAAATCGAGCCCCTGTTGGTCCTGCGTCAGCGCGCGGTCGAGAATGAAACCGGCGTTTGTCACCACCACCATGCGCGAGGAATTCACCTGCACACGTTCGTCGGCGCTGCCGCCTTTTTCGATTGAGGCGCCAATCATCAATGGTGTTCCGGGATTTTTCTGCGCGTCGGCCTGGAGTTTCGCCTGATCGTCGGTGTTGTAATCGGTCTCCGCGAAATAACCTTTCTCCGCCTGGATGAGCGGCTCCAGGCGCACGTTGGCCGCGCGCACGCGCTCCGGCTCGAGCGTCAGCGAACAGGTGCCGCCGAAAAAGAGCGCGCGCACATCAGCGAGGCGCCGGGTAATTGGGCTGTCACCGAGAAACTTCGCCTGGACATCGCGGGTGAGGGCGAGCTCCTGGATGCCGGTGCGGATGAACACCATTAGCCGGTCGTCATTGATTTTCACTCCGAGCTCATTCAGGAACCCGGTCAGCTTTGGCATTTTGATTGTCGGATCGAGCAGCAACAGGATGCGTCCCTGTTTGTCCCAGAAATTGCGCAGCAACGTCATCTCTCGATCGGACAGATCGTACTGCGGCCCCAGGATCATTACCGCTTTGATGTCGGGCGGAATCTGCGCCTCGTCATAAAGGTTCAGCTCCTGCAGCTTGATGTTCTCGTTTTCGATAAAACTTTTGAGCACCGAAATCGGACTGCGCGGCGGCGCTTCGCCGAGTGACATCGGCGATGGCGGTGTGTCGGCCATCGGCGGTTCCTTGTGACCGGTGACGTAGCCGAGCGTGTTCTTTTTGCCTTCCACCAAGTCGATCATCGCGGCGGTGATGGCTTGTTCGCCTTTGAACGCGGTCACGCGCGGGCCTTCTCCAAATTGCATGCCGCTCGTGTCAATGTCGGCCAT